>CAMATW010000014.1 GCA_945861305.1 Bordetella parapertussis
GGTTAAACGTACCTTGGCAACTTTACGCAGCGCAGAGTTTGGTTTTTTAGGTGTGGTGGTGTACACACGTGTGCAAACGCCGCGGCGTTGAGGCGAGTTTTGCATCGCAGGGCTCTTGGACTTGGTCTTCTCGACTTCACGTCCGTGGCGCACCAATTGATTGATGGTTGGCATTGAAAACGTCCTTCAACGTTTGAAACAGGTTGTTCGGTTAATTTCCGAAAAGCCTGACAGTATACCAGCGGCTTGACTTTGCTGGCAAGCAGGTAAGTTAGCGAGCGCCTACCTCACCCACAGCTTAAAGGTGTCATAGGTTCTGCCAAGCCAACCAGCCTCTGAAACAGGCTTAAGAGCTGATAAAGGCATTTCGATCAAGGGGGCTTGATCTAAAAAAACCTTAAGGGTAGCAACAGTTTGGTTCAATTGCAGTGGTGCATACAAGGGGTCTGGGCGAACCACCTGGGTTTTGATTCGGGAGGCCTGGCCTTGTGGCACAGCCACCACAATGGCTTGAGTGCGGCCCAAGGGCACGCTATCGGCCAAACCTTTCCAAACCAATGGCGTCAAAACAGCTTGGTTGGCGTCGAACAGTTTGATGCCGTCATAGGCGGTGTAACCCCAATTGAGCAGCTTTTGCGCCTCTTCGGCGCGAGCGTTTTCGCTGCTGGCACCCAGCACAATCGCCAATAAACGCCGAGCTTTCAGGTTGGGAAAGTCACGCTTGGCGGTGGCCACCAAGGAATAGCCGGCAGCATCAGTGTGGCCGGTTTTCAAGCCGTCAACTGTCGGGTCACGAAACAACAGCAAGTTGCGGTTGTTGTCGTTGGCAGCCGGAGTGCCGGGGTAACGGTATTTGTGGATCGCGTAATAGCCGACAAAGCTGGGGAAATCCTGCATCAAGCGGGTGGCCAATATGGACAAATCCCGCGCGGTGGTGATGTGTCCCGCCTCAGTCAGACCTTCGGGATTTTTGTAACTGGTGGCGGTCATGCCCAAAGCTTTGGCCTGAGCGTTCATCATTGCCACAAAATGCGCTTTGGTGCCGCCCACGCCTTCTGCCAAAGCCATGGCGGCATCGTTGCCCGACTGAACAATCATGCCCTTGATGAGGTCCTCAACAGGTACTTGCATTTTGGGGTCGATGAACATGCGGGAGCCGGACATTTTCCAAGCAGCCTCGCTCACTGAAAAGGTTTGTTGCAAGCTGATTTTTTTAGCGCGCAAAGCATCAAAAACCAAATAAGCCGTCATCAATTTGGTCAAAGAAGCGGGTTCAACAGGGGCATCTGCTTGGCGCTGCGCCAACACTTGCGAGGCGGTGATGTCGACCAACAGATAAGCTTTGGCGGCAATTTCCGGTGGCTCTGGCGTTTGGGCAAACACATTGGCACATAAGATCGCCAAGAACAACACACACACACGCAACAAATTCATAACTTTACCTAGAGAGAAAAATACTTTTCGTGACGCCGGCCTAGCAGCTCAAGCCACAGCGTTTGCGCTGAAGCGGCCATGGCTAGCGGCCGACGTCAGGGTCAAGTTGCAGGCGCTCGACCACTTTGCCATGCTGAAGGTGCGAACTGATGATTTCGTCAATGTCTTGCTTGTCCACATAGGTGTACCAAACCGCTTCTGGGTAAACCACCAACACAGGGCCACCGGCACAACGGTCTAAACATCCGGCTTGGTTGACGCGCACACCCCCCGCGCCATTGAGACCCAAGGCTTTGACCTGGGTTTTGCAATGCTTCCACGCGTCCTGTGCTTGATGGTTGCCGCAACAAGCTTCTGGCGCATCGCGCTGGTTGAGGCAAAAAAATACGTGGTGTTTGAAATAGCTGTCTTCTGTCATATAAGAGATTCTAGGTGGCCTCGGTATGCCTTGGGTCGCTGATCAGGTGCAACACCCCCCATGCAAGCAGGGCAAAAGGCCAACCCCAACTCAGCCACTCGGTGAGCCCGTGGAAACGGATGAATTTTCCTTGCTCCCATGTTTGAACAGTTTGGGCGAAATAGGTGCTGGACGGAGCCAAGTTCACCACCCCAAGAACGCCCATTTGTACCAGCACCATGATGCGCATCAGCGCCACGGCTGGCAGTCTCACCAGCAACAAGGCGCTGAGCCAACCCAGCCCTAAACCCGCCGCAGTCAAAGGCGTTAGCCAAAAAAAAGTGCGCTCAGGGCCATAGGTGACAGATGCGGATAAAGTGTTGCTTAGCAGCGCTAACACCACCACCAAACTGATCCAAGACAATCGCTGCCAAGCCTCGCGAACTACCGCCATGCCGAGTAAAGCAGCCACACTCAAACTGCCGGCGATACACAGCATCTCCACCCAAGTTGGCAAAGGGCCAAACGAAAAAAGAGTTTGCGAGAGCTGTGCTGGCCACATCGCCTGTGGCCACAACTCCTCCAGCATGGTCAGCACTTTTTCGGCCATATTGCCCAAACCCAGAAACACAGGTGTTGGAAACAACAACGCCAAGGGCCATAAAGCCATCAGGACCAAGCTGCCGCTTGCGTGAGGCACAAGCCATCGCTTGCGAAATTGAACCCAACGGTAAAGCCAGCCGCGCCGCTCCAACCAAGCCGACAACACCGCCCCCATCAAGCCGCCCACACTGTTGAGCATCCAATCTACTTGAGAGGGGACACGCTGGGGCAAGTAGCTTTGCAAACATTCCATCAGGAAAGACAGGCCCAAAGCGCCCAAAAAGCCAAGCAGCACAGCCGCCCAGTGCGGTTTGGCGCTGCGCAACATGGCCAAACTCAGCCAAAAACCCAAGGGTATATAGCCCACGAGATTGCTGCCGAGATCAAAAAGGGTTTGGTATTTTGGCCACGGGGCACTGACAAAAGACCATGGCGCGATGTCTTGGTTACGCCAGTCTTCAAATGGGTACAAACTGGCATACACGATGACCATCACACACAACCAAGCCAAAGGCCAAGCCGTGGTGCGGCGTTGCAAAGGTTTCATGTGCGCTTAAAAGGGTTTGATCACCACCAAAAGCACAGCGGCCACCATCAGCAGCACAGGGGCTTCGTTGAACCAGCGGTACCAGACATGGGAGTGCGAAGCCTCGCCCGACTCAAAGTGCTTGAGGTGGCGCATACACAAATGGTGGTAGCCCAAAGTCAGAACGACAACGGCCAATTTAAGGCTCATCCAATCGGCTTGCGGGTTGCTGCCGATGCCGTAACCCAACCACAGCCACAAACCCAGTCCTAAGGCAGGCACCATCAGGATGGTCATGAAGCGCATGAGTTTTCGCGCCATCAAGAGCAGGCGTTCCCGTTCGGCGGCAGAATCGGGCGGGACCATGGCCAAATTGACAAAGATGCGCGGCAAATAAAACAAGCCAGCAAACCAACTGGCCACGAAAATGATGTGAAAGGCTTTGACCCAGAGCATGCCTTGAGTTTAGTGGCAAGCCGTTGTAAGGCTGGCCTCGGGTTTCACCCCAATAAACCCGCTTGTCCTTGCGGCACAATTTCGGCATGACCACACCTACCCAATTCCCCTCCACCCGCCTGCGCCGCCTGCGCCGCGATGACTTCACCCGCCGCCTCGTGCGTGAAAACCATCTCACGGTAGACGACCTGATTTACCCTGTGTTTGTGCTCGATGGCGAGAAAAAACGCCAAGCCATCGCCTCCATGCCAGGTGTCGAGCGCTTGAGCCTAGACCTGTTGCTGCCCGTTGCAGAACACTGCGTGAAGTTGGGCATCCCCGTCATGGCCTTGTTTCCGGTCATCGACCCCAGTTTGAAAACCCCCGACGGCATGGAAGCCACCAACCGCAAAGGCTTGGTGCCCCGGGTGGTGCAGGCGCTTAAAAAAGAATTTCCCGATTTGGGCGTGATGACCGACGTGGCGCTCGACCCCTTCACCAGCCATGGCCAAGACGGTTGGCTGGACGAGACCGGCTACATCTTGAACGATGAAACGGTGAAAGTATTGGTGCAACAAGCACTCACGCAGGCCGAAGCCGGCGTGGACATCGTGGCGCCCAGCGACATGATGGACGGGCGCATTGCCGCCATTCGCCAAGCCCTAGAAGCTGAAGGGCATATTCACACCCGCATCATGGCCTACAGCGCCAAGTACGCCAGCGCCTTTTACGGGCCATTCCGCGACGCGGTGGGCTCGGCCGGCAACTTAGGGAAAAGCAATAAAAAGGTCTACCAAATGGACGCTGGCAACAGCGACGAAGCGCTGCGCGAAGTCGCCATGGACATCGCCGAAGGGGCGGACATGGTGATGGTCAAGCCCGGCATGCCCTACTTGGACATCGTGCGCCGCGTCAAAGACGAGTTCCACCTGCCCACCTTTGCCTACCAAGTCTCGGGCGAATACGCCATGCTCAAAGCCGCAGCACAAAACGGCTGGCTCGATCACGACGCGGTGATGATGGAGAGCCTATTGGCATTCAAGCGCGCAGGTGCCGATGGTGTGCTGACCTATTTCGCTATCGCAGCAGCTGAAAAATTGCGCGACGTTTGAAAGCTGTTCAGCCTTCGAGGTGTTTGATGAAAAAGCCCAGCGTTCGCTCTAGGGCCAAGTCGGCGGCCGCGGCGTTGTAGGAGCCGCGCTGGTCGCAATTGAAACCGTGGTCCGCGTCGTACTCATGCACCTCAACATGAGGCTGAGCCTGCTTGAAGGCCTGCACAGTGCTTAAAGGAATCAAGCCATCCTTGGCGCCGAAATGCGACAGCGTGGGACACAGCGGTTTTTTGTGAAGCTCTGGCTCCAAGGTCATGCCACCGCCATAGTAGGTCACCGCCGCTTTGACATTGGAAAATTGCGTGGCGGCACGCCAACTCAGCAGACCGCCCCAGCAGTAACCCACCACGCCCACTTTGCCTTTGGTGGCAAGCGAAGCGTGGCTGATGGCGGCTTGCACGTCGGCCATCACGCCAGGCGGAGACAGGCCTTCAGAGAGGTTTTTCAAGGCACGGCCCACCTCGATGTCTGAAGAGGTGTAGCCCAAGTCCACGTCTTTTTTCACGCGCGAAAACGTGGCTGGCGCAATCGCCAAAAAACCGATGAAGGCAAAGCCATCGGCGATGTTGCGGATGTGGCTATTGACGCCAAAAATTTCGGGCAAAACCACGATTGCGCCACGCGGCTCGATTTTGGGTTGCGCAAAATAAGCCTGTGACTCAAAACCGTCGATGGCACGCAATTGAACGAAATGTCCCATGTAAATCTCCCTTGAATGTCAAGCCGCTTGCAAGCGGCGTTTTAAAAAATCCAGCCGGTCTTGACCCCAAAAGATTTCGCTGTCCACCACATAGCTGGGCGCACCAAAGACGCCCGCGTCCATGGCTTTGCGGGTGTAAGCCATGTAGGCATCTTGGGCGGCAGGGGCCAGGGCAGCTTGCCAGCGGTCAGCAGCAATGCCTTGTTCTTGCAAGATGGTTTGCAACACGCTTGCGTCAGCGATGTCCCGCTCTTGTACCCACACCGCGGCCAAGACCGCGCCGCACAATTTCATCGCTGCATCCACCCCATCGTGCTGGTCCACCGCAATGATGAGCCGCGCCGCATCGTCTCCCGCGACAGGAAAAAACTTGGGCTTTAAGTTAAAGGGCATTTGCAAGAAATGGCTAAACCGCTGCAACTCCACCAAGCGGTAGGCTTGGCGTTGCGGCGGGCGCTGCCCCACTGGCAGGCCGCCGGTAGCAGGGAAAATTTGCCCGCCCAAATCCACGGGCATGATGCGCACAGTGGCACCCGCTTGCTTGGCCATTTGCACCAAGCGGGCGTGGCCAAAGTAAGTCCACGGGCTTTGCGGGGCCAGGTAGTAATCGATGACGAGGCTCAAGAGGTGTCTCCAATCGTGTTATCTTTTTGCGCTTGGCAAAACGCCAAGCGGGTCGCCATCCTACTATTTTGAAAAAGCACCATTCATCACCTCGGAGACCCCTTTATGCCTCGCGTCCTACTCATCACCGGTGCCAGTCGCGGTATCGGTGCCGCCACCGCCTTGTTGGCGGCCCAAAAAGGTTGGGCCGTGGCCGTCAACTACACACGTGACGCCCAAGCCGCAGACCATGTGGTGCAAGAGATTCGCGCCATGGGCGGCCAAGCCCAAGCTTTCCAAGCCGATGTGGGCATTGAATCCGACATAGTGCGCTTGTTTCAAAACGTGGACAAGGAAATGGGCAGCTTAGGCGGCTTGGTCAACAACGCAGGGGTGCTGGACATACCCGCGCGGGTTGATACCACCTCGTGGGAGCGCTTGGAACGCATCATGCGCATCAATGTCTTGGGTTCGTTCGCTTGCGCCAAGCAAGCCGTGTTGCGCATGAGCACCGCGCATGGCGGCGCGGGTGGCGGCATCGTCAACCTCAGCAGCGCTGCCGCCAAAATGGGCGCGCCGGGCCAGTACGTCGATTACGCTGCCAGCAAGGGTGCAATTGACAGCTTCACCATTGGGTTGGCCAAGGAGGTCGCCGCTGAAGGCATACGCGTGAACGCGGTTCGCCCTGGCCTGATCTTGACCGACATACACGCCAGCGGCGGCATCCCTGACAGAGCCCACCAACTGGCGCACCAAGTGCCCATGCAACGCCCCGGAACCGCAATGGAAGTGGCCGAGGCGATTGTGTGGTTGCTGAGTGACGCGGCAGCCTATGTCACGGGCACCAACATCGATGTGGGTGGTGGTCGCTGATGCCTGACATCACCTATTTTTGGGAAGACATGGCTGTTGGGCAGGTGCGCGATCTGGGCACCATCTCACCTAGCCGCGAAGACATCATTGCTTTTGCCAGCCAGTTTGATCCCCAGCCTTTTCACTTGGACGACGCAGCAGGCGCTGCATCGGTTTTTGGCGGTTTGTGCGCCAGCGGATGGCACACCTGCTCCATGGCCATGCGCTTGATGGTGACGAATTTTTTGCAACAAACTTCTAGTCTGGGTTCGCCAGGCTTAGAGAACATCCAATGGAAAAAACCGGTCTACCCCAACGACACCTTGCGTTTGCAGACAACGGTGCTAGAGACCAAACCCATGGGCCGCCGCCCCGATGTGGGCATGACCCGCAATTTGTGGGAGATGTTCAACCAGCATGGCGACAAGGTGCTGCATATGGAGGGCTGGGGCATGTTCAGACGCCGCCATCCTGCGCCAACTGAAAGCCCCTAATGGCCATGGACTTCAAACCGTCATTGCGAGCGCAGCGAAGCAATCCCTTTGAATGCATGTTAAGGGCAAGGTATTGATGGGTGTGGTGGTTTACTCTGCTGAAAAGGCGGGTGTCGCAGGTCGGCCGCAGCCGACGTTGTGCAAGCATGGAGGCGAGGCCAAGCCTGCGACATAAGCCGCGCAAGAAATTGCCTCGTCAGTTTGCTTCGTCGCTGCGCTCCTCGAAATGACGGCGTCTCACATAGACGAAGCGGCAAGCCATAATCGTCGTTCGAATCACAAGAGACACGCATGAGTACAAAACATATTGGTCATCACATCCATGGCGCACAGCACGCAGGTAGCTCAGGGCGCAGCCAGCCCGTGACCAATCCCGCCACGGGCGCGGTCACCGCCCATGTGGCCTTGGCCAATGGCGCCGATGTGGCGCAAGCCGTCGCGGCGGCGCAAGCCGCTTTTCCCGCTTGGGCCGATGCACCCCCCCTACGCCGTGCGAGGGTGATGTTCAAGTTTTTAGAGTTGCTGCATGTCCATAAGGACGCCTTGGCCCACGCCATCACCGCCGAGCACGGCAAGGTGTTCACTGACGCGCAAGGCGAGGTGGCGCGTGGCATCGACATCGTCGAGTTCGCAACCGGCATCCCCCAGTTGTTGAAAGGCGACTACACCGAGCAAGTCTCCACCGGCATCGATAACTGGACCCTGCGCCAGCCACTTGGTGTGGTGGCCGGTATCACGCCATTCAATTTCCCCGTCATGGTGCCCATGTGGATGTTTCCTGTCGCCATTGCCGCTGGCAACACCTTTGTGTTGAAGCCCAGCCCCATCGACCCAACCCCTGCGCTGATCATGGCTGATTTGCTGAAACTTGCTGGCTTGCCCGATGGCGTGTTCAACGTGGTGCAAGGCGACAAAGAAGCGGTGGACGCGCTGTTGGTGCACCCCGATGTCAAAGCCGTGAGCTTTGTCGGCTCGACCCCGATTGCCAACTACATCTACGAGACCGGTGCCCACCATGGCAAGCGGGTGCAAGCTTTGGGCGGCGCGAAAAACCACATGGTGGTCATGCCCGACGCCGACATGGACCAAGTGGTCGACGCCTTGATTGGCAGCGCCTACGGTTCGGCGGGCGAGCGCTGCATGGCCATTTCCGTGGCGGTGTTGGTCGGCGATGTGGGTGAGCGCATCATGCCCAAGCTTATTGAGCGCACCAAGACACTGAAAGTGCTCAACGGTGAAAACCTGGCCGCCGAGATGGGCCCCATCGTCACCCAAGCCGCCCATGACCGCATCACCGGCTATATCGCGCAAGGGGAAAAAGAAGGCGCCAAGTTGCTGGTCGATGGCCGTGGCTTCAAGGGCTCATCCGCAGGTGCCGGCTGCGACCAAGGTTTTTGGATGGGCGGCACGCTGTTTGACCACGTGACCACCGACATGAAGATTTACAAAGAAGAAATTTTCGGCCCGGTGCTGGCCTGTGTGCGGGTGCCCGACTTTGCCACCGCGGTGCAAATCATCAACGACCATGAGTTTGGCAATGGCGTGTCTTGCTTCACCCGCGACGGGAATGTGGCGCGTGAATTCAGTCGGCGCATCCAAGTGGGCATGGTCGGCATCAATGTGCCCATTCCTGTCCCCATGGCTTGGCACGGCTTTGGCGGCTGGAAGCGCAGCCTGTTTGGCGACATGCATGCTTACGGCGAAGAAGGCGTGCGTTTTTACACCAAACAAAAGTCCATCATGCAGCGCTGGCCCGAGAGCATTGGCAAGGGTGCGGAGTTCGTCATGCCAACCTCAAAATGACCGACACCACCTTTGACTACATCATCGTGGGTGCTGGCACGGCTGGTTGCCTGCTGGCCAACCGCTTGAGCGCCAACGCCAGCAAGCGGGTGTTGTTGATCGAGGCGGGGCGCAAAGACGACTACCACTGGGTGCACATTCCTGTGGGCTATTTGTATTGCATTGGCAACCCGCGCACAGATTGGCTCTACAACACCGAGCCCGCTGCGGGCCTGAATGGCCGCAGCCTGCGCTACCCACGTGGCAAGGTATTGGGCGGCTGCTCCAGCATCAACGGCATGATTTACATGCGGGGCCAATCGCGCGACTATGACCACTGGGCCGAGGTGACGGGTGACGCGCGTTGGCGTTGGGACAGCAGCTTGCCTTACTTCAAGCGCCATGAAGACCATTACAAAGGCGGCGACGCACTGCACGGCGCGGGAGGCGAGTGGCGGGTGGAAAAACAGCGCCTGAGCTGGGAGGTGCTGGACGCCTTTGCCCAAGCCGCGGTGCAAGCAGGTATCCCCGCCACAGACGACTTCAACCGAGGCTCTAACGAGGGTGTGGGCTACTTCGAGGTCAACCAAAAAAGCGGTTGGCGCTGGAACGCCGCCAAAGCGTTTTTGCGCCCCACTTGCTATGGCCGCCCGAATTTCGAGATGTGGACCTCAGCACAAGTGTCCAAATTGCTGATGGAGACTTTGTCCAATGGCCAGCAGCGCTGCACGGGGGTAGAGGTGTGGAACGGGCGTGAGATGGTGACGGCACAGGCCAACCAATCGGTGGTGCTGACCGCAGGTGCGATTGGCTCGCCGCAACTCTTGCAGCTCTCGGGCATTGGCCCCAGCAATGTGCTGCAACAACACGGCATCACACCGATGGTTGACTTGCCCGGTGTGGGTGAGAACCTGCAAGACCATTTGCAAATCCGCGCTGTGTTCAAGGTCAAGGGCGTGAAAACGCTCAACACCTTGGCCAACAGCTGGTTGGGCAAGGCGGCGATTGGCTTGGAATACCTGTTCAAGCGTAGCGGCCCCATGAGCATGGCGCCCTCACAGCTCGGTGCTTTCACCCGCAGCGACCCGTCGCAGGCGTGGCCCAACATCGAGTACCACGTCCAGCCCTTGAGCCTGGACGCGTTTGGCGAACCGCTGCACCCCTTCCCCGCCTTCACCGCCAGCGTGTGCAACCTGAACCCGACCAGCCGAGGTTCGGTGCACATTCAAAGCGCTAACTTCGCCCAAGCGCCGCTGATTGCGCCCAACTACCTGTCCACCAAAGCTGACCGTCAAGTGGCTGCCGATTCGCTGCGCATCACCCGCCGCATTGCCGCGCAAGCTGCGCTCGCCAAGTACCAGCCCGAGGAATGGAAACCTGGCACGCAGTTCCAAAGCGACGAGGACTTGGCACGGCTGGCTGGAGACATTGGCACCACGATTTTTCACCCCGTGGGCACGGCACGCATGGGCCGCTTGGACGACCCGCTGGCGGTGGTCGACCCCGAACTGCGGGTGCGGGATGGGCGCGGCGGCGTGGTGCAGGGTCTGCGGGTGGTGGACGCGAGTGTGATGCCCACCATCACCAGTGGCAACACCAACAGCCCTGTGCTGATGCTGGCCGAAAAAGCCGCTGAATGGTTGGTCTTTGAAGCTAAACAAAGCAAGCCTTGACTGGGGAAAGTCCTTAGCAAACCTCAGCCTTGCATAAACTAAAGTGTAGCCACTCGCAAGCAAGATTCGTTTTGATTGCCGAGGGTCTGAGGAGACAAAAGAACAGAGAAAAAGCACCGCACAACGGTGCTTTTTTTTCGTTTGTAGACTGCTTGACTGAGAAACCGTACAACCATGGACACCGTCTTCATCACCCTTGCATCTGCGTTGGCAGGTTTTATCGATGCATCGGTGGGTGGCGGCGGCTTGGTGCTGGTGCCTGCATTGTTCGCCACCTACCCCAGCGTCTTACCCGCCACTTTGCTGGGGACCAACAAATCTGCGTCTGTGTGGGGCACCTTGTTTGCCGCTTGGCGCTTCCAACAGCAAATGACGATGCAGTGGAGTGCGTTGCGCGTTGGTGCTTTGTGCGCCTTGCTGGGAGCTTGTGCGGGGGCCTACACCCTGACCCTGCTCTCGCCGCAATTGATGCGCCAAGCGCTGCCACTGCTGCTATTGGCGGTGCTGATTTACACCTTGAAGAACAAACAACTGGGGCAAGCGCACCAGCCACGCCACAGCGGCCGCGCACAAATGTGGGCCATGGGTGGGTGTGGTGCAGTCATGGGGTTTTATGATGGTTTTTTTGGGCCAGGTACAGGAAGCTTGATGATTTTTTTGTTGGTAAGAATTTTGGGGTTTGATTTCTTGCACGCCTCTGCCCACAGCAAGGTGCTGAACTTGGCCAGCAATATGGCGGCTTTGCTGTGGTTGGGTTGGCAAGGCCATGTGCTTTGGGCGATTTTTCTGCCCATGGCCTTGGCCAATATCGCAGGCAGTTGGTTAGGCGCCCGCGTGGCACTGCGCCAAGGCGCGGGCTATGTGCGCTGGCTGTTTATCTTGGTGGTCAGCGCTTTGATGCTGAAAACTGCGCGTGACGCCTTGCTTTAGCGTAGCACCGGATCGTCGTCGGGGGGCAAGGCATCGGGCACCACAGCCTTGGGCGGCCAAGGTACGCTGGCGATGGAACGCGGCTTGCCGATGGGGCGCGTGGCCTTCCCATTTCGCACCGCTTCAATATCCTCTAACGATGGGTACTGCCCCATCAACATGTAATCGAAAACGCGCCGCGCAATAGGTGCCGCGCTTTGCGCGCCAAAGCCAGCGTTTTCCACCACCATGGCCAATGCTATCTTGGGGTCTTCAGCAGGAGCGTAAGCGATGAATAAAGCATGGTCTCGCATGCGCTCGTCGATCTTGGATGCAACGTACTTTTCATTTTGTTTGATGGTGAACACCTGCGCTGTACCAGTTTTCCCCGCACTGGTATAGCTTGCACCGAGAAAGCTTGATGCAGACGTGCCTTCAATGTTTACCCCCACCATGGCTTTTTTCACGGTGTCGATATGCTCAGCTTGGAAAGACAAGGGGGTTGGGGCATCCAATGTCACCGCTTGCGCTACCCTTGTTTCCACATCCACCACCTCGCGCACCAAATAAGGTTTACGGCGCGTGCCGTTGTTGGCGATGGTGGCTACCGCTTGCGCAAGTTGCAACATGGTAAAGCTGTTGTAGCCCTGCCCAATGCCTAACGATATGGTTTCGCCCGAGTACCAGCGCTGCTGCTCAGGGCGTTTGTAGTTGGAGCGCTTCCATTGGGTAGAGGGCAAGATGCCACGCGCCTCGCCCGAGATATCGATGCCGGTCATTTGACCAAAACCCAGCTCTTTCATTTGATCGTGGATCATGTCAACGCCCATGTCGCGAGCGAGCAAGTAGTAATAGGTGTCACACGACTGAACAATGGATTTGTACATGTCCACCGTGCCGTGCCCACCCTCCTTGTCATCGCGGAAACGGTGGTCACCGAACATGAAAAAGCCTGGGTCGTAAATGATCTGCGTGGCTGAGCGTTTGCCGGTGTTCAAGGCAGCAAGCGACATGAAAGGTTTGTAGGTGGAGCCTGGCGGGTAGGTACCGCGCAAAGCACGGTTAAGCAAGGGTTTGTCGGGTGACTCGTTGAGCAACTTCCAGTTTTCTGCATCGATACCCTCAACGAACTGATTCGGGTCAAAAGTGGGCTTGCTGACAAAGCTGAGCACTTCGCCGGTTTTGGGGTCGATGGCGACCATCGCACCACGGCGGTTACCGTACAAATCTTCCACCAGTTTTTGCAACTTGATGTCGATGGACAGCACCACGGTGTTGCCAGGGATAGCAGGGCTGCTGCGCAAACGACGCACCGCTCGGCCGCCAGCCGAGGTTTCCATTTCATGCACACCGGTTTGGCCATGCAGTTGGCGCTCGTAGCTCTGCTCAACACCCAGCTTGCCAATGAAATCAGTGCCACGGTAGTTGCCGGCATTTTCGGAGTCTTCGAGTTTTTCTTTCTCGGCCGTGTTGATGCGTCCGATATAGCCAATCACATGGCTGGCCAAGTCGTTGTAGGGGTAATTGCGAAACAAACGGGCGCGAATCTCAACGCCTGGAAATCGAAAGCGCTGGGCGGCAAAACGCGCTACCTCTTCATCGCTTAAGCGGGTGCGAATCGGCACCGACTCAAAGCTTTTCGATTCCTCGCGTAACTTTTTAAAACGCCGCTTATCTCGCCCTTGGATGTCAATCAACTCGGAGAGGCTTTCAATCACCTCGTCCAGTGGTGCTTGAATTTTGGACGGGGTAATTTCTAAGGTATAGGCCGAATAGTTGGTGGCCAGAACCACGCCATTGCGGTCCATGATGACGCCACGGTTGGGTACGATAGGTACGATGGCTGTGCGATTGCTCTCGGCTTGCGCATTGAACTCTTGGTAGCGCCAAAGCTGCAAATACACCAAGCGCAAAAATAAAAAACTAAAGGCAATAAAAACGAATGCGGTCGCAGCAAACACCCGCCCTCTGAAACGACGCAGGTCATACTCGATGTCACGAAGCAAGCTCATAAAGGTCTGTTTTTATCAGGGTCAGGAGCGCGCCGTTGCGGTGCAAGCAGCAACACCGACACCACGGGCCACAGCAGTGCTTGAAGCAAAGGCGAAATAAACATCGACCAGCCTGGAAACAAGCCCCCCGAACCCATGCGTATGGCCAGTTCTAATAAATGGGTTACTAAAAAAACAGGAAATACTTGCAAAGCCTGCGAGGGCACATCAAACCATAAGATGCGGCGATGAATCATGGTGGCTAAAAAGCCTTGTACCGTGAACGCCAGCGCATGTTGGCCCAGCAGCGATGTTTGATGCACATCGGTGAGCAAGCCTAGGAAAAAGGAAATACCCACCCCCACTTTCAGCGGTTGATGCACGCCCCAAAACAATAACAGTAAAGCCACCCAATCGGGGGTCCACGCCGCATTGCCAAACAAGGCCATGCTTTGCACCATGTCCAATAACAAAGCGATCAAAAGGGTCAGCAACATGAAAGTGGGGTTAGCTGGCAGTAGCAATTGCTGGCCACGGGGCATGATCATCGACGCCCTCCTTTGTGTTGTACCAAAGGCGCAGCATGTTCTAGCGGGGGAGACTCCAGGGGCAACTTAACCGGTGCAAGCACCATCACATGGCGAGCGCCTTGAACACGCGCCAGCGACTCACACAAGATGCGCGCAAACACGGAATCAGCGCGACGCTCAACTTTGACCACCTTGGCTACCGGAATGCCCGGGGGGTAGACACCATCCACACCGCTGGTCGTGAGCACGTCATCAACCTCAATGTCTGCGTTGGTGGCCATGTACCGAAGTTCTAGCAAAGGCGCACCTCCCGACTCACCAAAGGCCACACCACGCGCGCCGGTTCGGGTGTTGAGCACAGGAATGGAATGCTCCCTATCGGTGACCAAAGTGATTTCACTCACCTGTGGGTGTACGCGGGTGATTTGCCCCAATATGCCCTTTTCATCCATGACCGGCGAGCCTTGAACCACGCCATTGAGCGCACCTTTGTCAAGCACCATCTTGCGGGTGTAGGGGTCCCCTGCCTCGTACAACACTTCTGCAGCCAAAGAAGGTGTGAGCATTCGTTGACGAAGTTCTAACAGTTCACGCAAATGGCGGTTTTCAAGCTCGAGTTGCTCGAGTTGGGAAGTGCGGACCGATTGCGACAGTAGTTGCGTTTTGGCGGCTTGCAAGTTATCCAAGACATCTTGCTTGCCTTCAAACACGTCCCCGAGGTCATGCCAAGCCACTTGCGGGCGCAAAGCCACCCACTGCACGGGATAAATAATGATGGACAAGACCCAGCGGGCGGGTTGAACAAGGTTGTAACGCTGGTCGGCCAACATCAGGGCCATCGACAAAAAACTGAAAATAATCAGCTTGGTCAGCGCTGAGGTGCCTTGCTTAAAGAAAGGCGGCGGATTTCGGTCCAGCGTCCCGAGTGGCATTTATTCGCTGGTAAAAATCGAACCGAGACGCTCCATGCGCTCCAAGGCCAAGCCGCAACCGCGCACCACGCAAGTGAGGGGGTCTTCAGCCACCAGCACAGGCAAACCGGTCTCTTCAGCCATTAAACGGTCAAGGTCGCGCAGCAGCGCCCCGCCCCCCGTGAGCATCATGCCGCGCTCGGCAATGTCTGCACCCAATTCGGGGGGTGTTTGCTCTAGGGCGTTTTTCACCGCAGACACGATGTTGTTCAAGGGGTCTGTAAGCGCTTCCAAAATTTCATTGGAAGAAATTGTGAAAGAACGGGGGACGCCTTCGGAGAGGTTGCGGCCCTTGACTTCCATCTCGCGCACTTCACTGCCTGGGAAGGCCGACCCGATTTGCTTCTTAATAGCCTCTGCGGTGGGCTCGCCAATCAACATGCCGTAGTTGCGACGGATGTAGTTGATGATGGCCTCGTCAAACTTATCACCGCCCACGCGCACACTGCCCTTGTAGACCATGCCGCCCAAGGAAATAACGCCAACCTCGGTGGTACCACCACCAATGTCAACCACCATCGAGCCGGAGGCGTCTGATACGGGTAAGCCAGCGCCAATGGCTGCGGCCATGGGCTCTTCGATCAAATACACCTCGGAGGCACCTGCACCCAAGGCCGATTCACGAATGGCGCGACGCTCGACTTGGGTAGAGCCACACGGCACACAAATGATGATGCGAGGGCTGGGCTTTAAAAGCGAGCGCGGGTGCACCATCTTGATAAATTGCTTGAGCATTTGCTCGGTGACGGTGAAGTCGGCGATCACGCCGTCCTTCATGGGGCGAATGGCTTCGATATTGCCAGGGACCTTGCCCAGCATAGCCTTGGCTTCGTGGCCTACGGCTTGAATGCTTTTCTTACCTTGGGGGCCACCTTCGTGGCGAATAGAAACAACCGAAGGCTCATCTAACACAATGCCACGGTCTCTGACGTAAATTAGGGTGTTAGCTGTACCCAGATCAATGGCCAAGTCGGTAGAGAAATACCGACGAAATGCTCCAAACATCACAATCCTCTCTGGCTTTACCAGCAAAGACAGGATAATAACCCAACGCCTATGCCATTTCTGGCCATAAGACTTGCTTATTTAACGACCATGTCCCTCACACCTGCCGACATCCAGCGCTTAGCGCAACTCTCGCGTTTGTCCTTTGACCCGCCTGCCAGCCAGCGCTTGCTGGAGGGCTTGAACAACTTCTTCGCCATCGTCGAGGAAATGCGTCAGGTCGACACCAGCGGCGTGGTGCCCATGGCCCACCCTATTGACGCCATGCCCGATTTGGCTACCTACGCGCCCAGCGCCCCCCAGGGTATGGCTTTGCGATTGCGCGACGACGTGGTGAGCGAGGCCAACCAACGCGAAGCCAACCAACGCAGCGCGCGCGCCGTCGAGCGTGGCCTGTTCTTGGTGCCGAAAGTGATCGAGTAAGCCATGACCAACCTACACACCTTGGGCGTGGCGCAACTCTCAGCGCTGTTGCAAAAGAAAGAAGTCAGCGCGATGGAACTCGCCACCCGCATGCTGGCCCGCCTGGGCGGCAACCCCCACAACGCGTTTTTGAGCGTGGACTCTGAGGTCACTTTGGCACAAGCCCAAGCGGCGGATTTGCGTATCGCCGCGGGCGACACATCGCCCTTGCTGGGCGTGCCCATTGCGCACAAAGATATTTTTGTCACCTCCGACTTTCCCACCACTGCGGGTTCGCGCATTTTGGAAGGCTACCGATCGCCCTTCAACGCCACCGTGGTGCAGCGCTTGGCCGACGCAGGTATGGTGACTTTGGGCAAACTCAGTTGCGATGAATTTGCCATGGGCTCGGCCAATGAAAACGTGGCGGTTCCCTATGCCAACCCACAAACTGTCACCAACCCTTGGGACGTGAGCCGCATCCCCGGCGGCTCCTCGGGCGGCAGCGCTGCTGCGGTGGCCGGGCGTCTGACACCCGCCGCCACTGGCACCGACACCGGCGGATCCATCCGCCAACCCGCGGCGTTTTGCGGCATCACCGGCATCAAACCCACCTATGGCCGCGCCTCGCGCTATGGCATGGTGGCCTTTGCATCCAGCCTCGATCAAGCCGGCCCCATGGCCCGCAGCGCTGAGGACTGCGCGCTACTTTTGACTGCTATGTGTGGCCCCGACTTGGACCGCGACTCCACCTCGCTGGATGTGAAGGCGGAGGATTTTTCGCGCGACCTGAACAAGCCATTGAAGGGCTTTCGCGTGGGCGTGCCCCATGAATTTTTTGCCGATGGTTTGGCGGCCGATGTTCGTGGCCCTATCGATGCAGCGCTTGAGAGCCTGAAGAGCCAAGGCGCCACCCTGGTGCCCATCGCTTTGCCACGCACATCGCTGTCCATTCCGGTTTACTACATCATTGCCCCCGCCGAAGCGTCCAGCAACCTGTCTCGCTTTGACGGCGTGAAGTTTGGCCACCGCGCCAAAGACTTCACAGACCTTGCCGACATGTACGAAAAAACCCGCACCGAGGGCTTTGGCGATGAGGTGAAACGCCGCATCATGATCGGCAGCTATGTGCTGTCGCACGGCTACTACGACGCCTACTATTTGCAAGCGCAAAAAATTCGCCGCATGATCGCCAACGACTTTCAATCTGCATTTGCCCAATGCGATGTCATCGCTGGGCCTGTGGCACCCACCGTGGCGTGGAAGTTGGGTGAGAAATCGGACGACCCACTGGCCAACTACTTGGCCGATATATTCACCCTGCCCGCGTCGCTGGCCGGCTTGCCTGGCATGAGCATCCCCGTGGGCTTTGGCGAAGCTGACATGCCTGTGGGCATGCAATTGATTGGCAACTATTTGCAAGAGGCCAAACTGTTGAATGTGGCGCATCAGTTTCAGTTGGCCACCGACTTTCACTTGAAAACCCCCGGAGGTGCCGCATGAGCGCCTTTCTAGTACACGGCTATGAAGTCGTCATCGGCTTCGAAACCCACGCACAGCTTTCCACGCAAAGCAAAATTTTCAGCCGCGCCTCCACCGCTTTTGGTGCCGAGCCCAATACACAAGCTTGCGCGGTGGATCTGGCCTTGCCCGGCACGTTGCCGGTGATGAACAAAGGCGCGGTCGAGCGTGCCATTCAGCTGGGTTTGGCGCTAGGTTCGCACATTGCCGAGCGCAGCATCTTTGCGCGCAAGAACTACTTTTACCCCGACCTGCCCAAGGGCTACCAAATCAGCCAATTTGAAATTCCCGTGGTGCAAGGCGGCGAGGTGTCGTTCTTCATGGAGATGGGCAAAGAGTCGGTGCGCAAAACCGTGCGTTTGGTGCGGGCGCATTTGGAAGAGGATGCGGGCAAGTCGCTGCATGAAGACTTCATTGCACAAAGTGGGATTGACTTGAACCGCGCCGGAACACCGCTGTTAGAAATCGTCACCGAACCTGATATGCGCAGCAGCACCGAGGCCGTGGCTTACGCCAAAGAGCTGCACAAAATCGTCACTTGGATTGGCATTTGCGACGGCAACATGCAAGAGGGCTCCTTCCGTTGCGACGCCAATGTATCGGTGAGGAAACCCGGTGCGCCTTTGGGCACACGCCGTGAAATCAAAAACCTCAACAGCTTCAAGTTCATGCAGCAAGCCATCGACTACGAGGTGCGCTGGCAGATTGAGCAAATTGAAGACGGCCACGCCATCCAACAAGCCACGGTGCTGTTCAACCCCGATACGGGCGAGACCCGCGCCATGCGCACCAAGGAAGACGCCGCGGATTACCGCTATTTCCCCGACCCCGACCTGCCGCCGCTGGTGATCGGCCGTGACTGGGTGGAGCGCGTGAGAAGCGAAATGGCCGAGTTGCCCCGTGTAATGGCCGAGCGCTTTGTCACGCAATACGGCTTGCCCGAGTACGACGCCACGCAACTGACGCAAAGCAAAGCGATGGCGGCTTACTTTGAAGCCACCGCCAAGGCTTGCGGACAGCCCAAGCTGGCGAGCAACTGGATCATGGGTGAGGTGTCCAGGCGCTTGAACAGCGGCGAAGTGTCATTTGAAGCGCTGCCCGTGAGCGCTGGGCAATTGGCCGCCATGATTGGCCGCATCAGCGACAACACCATCAGCAACAACGCTGCGCGTCAGGCGTTTGATGCGCTGTGGAACCAAGAGGGTGAAGTCGACGCCATCATCGACGCCAAAGGCTTGAAACAAATGAACGACCCGGGGGAGTTGGAAAAAATCATCGACGAGGTGCTGGCCGCCAACCCCAAGAACGTGGAAGAGTTCAAGGCGGGCAACGCCAAAGCTTTGAACGGTTTGGTTGGCCCCATCATGAAAGCCAGCAAGGGCAAAGCGAATCCGGCGCAAGTGAATGCGTTATTGCTGAAAAAGTTGGGTTAAGCTTATTTTTATCCTTGCATTTTGAATATATTGTATTTAAAATACAAGGATGTTTTCACGCATTGCTCAACCTGCACTCGCCACCGCACTGACCTGGAGTCCGGCCGTGGCCATTTTGGGACCACGCCAAATTGGCAAAACAACGCTGGCTCGTGCGCTGCTTGAAACACACCCCAACATACTGTATCTCGATCTGGAGTCGCCCCAAGACCGTGCAGCGCTAGGCGACGGCCCCCTTTTCTTGCAAGCCCACGCAGATCAGTTGATCATCCTGGACGAAGTTCAGCACACGCCAGAACTTTTTTCCGTGTTGCGCGGTGAAATTGACCGTGCCCGTCGCCCCGGTCGTTTTGTGTTGTTGGGTTCTGCTTCGTTTGAATTGCTGAGGCAGTCGCAATCACTGGCGGGGCGTTTAAGTTTGATCGACATGTTTCCACTGCTTGTCGAGGAAGTGGGTTCTGACCTCAGCACGCTGCAGTCCTTGTGGCTGCGTGGCGGTTTTCCGCCCAGTTTCACCGCATTGAACGAACAAGCCTCTTGGAGTTGGCGCGAAGCCTTCATCCGTCATCTTCTGCACACCGACTTGCCAGCCTTGGGCTTGCGTGTCGACGCAACAAGCCTGAGTCGCTTCTGGCGCATGCTGGCTCATTTGCACGGACAACTTTTCAATGCATCGGCAGTGGCCAATTCACTGGATGTCAGCGCACCCACGGTCAACCGGTGGCTTAACCACATGGTGGGTGCGTTGCTGGTCCGCAAGCTTGAACCCTTTCACACCAACCTTGGCAAGCGATTGGTCAAATCCAACAAGGTGTATGTGCGCGACAGCGGTTTGTTGCACAGCTTGCTGGGTCTGACCAGTGTGGCCGATTTGCAAGGCCACCCCATGGCTGGCGCGTCTTGGAAAGGCTTTGTGATCGACCACATTGCCGCCCACTTACCGGCAGGGGCCAGCATGTCTTTTTACAGAACCGCTGCCGGTGCCGAGTTGGATTTGGTGGTTGAAGCCGGTCAGAAAAGAATTGGCTTTGAAATCAAATTCAGCGTTGCGCCCAAGGTCAGCAAAGGGTTTTGGCAATCTCTGCACGATGTGCGCCCCCATCAAACGTTTATTGTGGCGCCGGTTCAGCAGCGTTGGCCCTTTGCCGAAGGGGTTGAGGTGATACCCGTCGGTGACATTGCTGGGGTTTTAGCTGGTTGAAGACCATAAAAATCGGTTATGGCATGACCGATTTTCATGGATAGAGATACTCACGGTTTGAGTTCTCAGAGACATTAAATCTCGTGTATGCCCAAAGAAACAAGGTATTTAAATATGGGATCGTAAAACACAGGATCGCGGGTAGGGTCACTGGATTTTCCTGCCGGCACAACAATAACCATCCCTTGACGCGCACGCGTGAGTAAAACACGGTAAGCATTTTTCAAATACATCTGCCGATGGGGTAAATGAACCTTTTGCCATTTGCTTCCGACAAAAGACCTGTACTCCCAATCATCCTCCCCACACCTCAAATCAGCATCCCAAACCACACAGGCCCAATCAAGCTCAAGTCCTTGAACATGGAATTCTGTGGCTACATCCTCCAAGTAATACGACGAACGCACATCTTCTTTTTCGTCTAAGAACCAATGAACAGGCGTTTTCCTAGTCGTGGAACAACAAATTCAAAATAAATCTCGCCTTTATCTGCAAATTGACCAAGTTCTTTCTGCAGAATAGTTATCTGTGAACGCCAGGCATCACGCTGCGTAATTTCAATCGAAAACCCGCTGTTTTTTGTCAAACTCCCGAGAATTGCATTTGCCTCTGAATTAATAAAGTCTGCTATTCGGCCTAAATAAAAGGCCCTCGCCATCTTGGTTTGAGAAGAGGTCAAATTAAATTTCTCTGAAAGAGTTAAATGTTATTCAATTTGCAGCAGGGCCTTGATCTTGGCACGAACCTCCCCCAGAACTTCATCCGACACCGCCCCTTTGCGTTTGGCTTTGCGAATTCGCCAGTCCAGTGACTTGACCTGATCGGCCAACACCGCACCGACTTGTCCCTCCATGTCCGTCAGGACTTCAAAAGGGTAGCCCTTGACCTTGGTGGTCAACGGGCAGCAGACCATCAGCCCCTTTTTGACGTTGTAGGCCGCAGGACTGAGCACCAGTGCTGGCCGGTGTCCGGCTTGTTCATGGCCGGCTTGGGGCTCGAATTGCAGCCAAACAATGTCTCCAGCGCCGGGCACATACGTGCGCGTTGCCATCAAAGGGCTTCCTGTCCAGCGGGCCCACCAAAGTCCACTTCGTCGTGCGCGTTGTCATCTGTGATGCCCGCCAGCAGGTCTTCCAACTTGTAGTCTGGCTTTTTGGCAGGTTCGATGACGATGCGCCCCTTTGTAGCCGTGATGGTGACGTGCTGCTCCAACTCGAGTGCAGCGGACTTCATGACTGCACTGGGCAGTCGCAAGGCTGGGCTGTTGCCCCATTTGCGTATGACAGCTTCCATGGTCACCTCCTATTGTGTCTACATTGTAGATACAAACCAACCGCATGGCAAACTAGTCGCGTGCCCTATTTGAGACGCCCCTCACTATCAACCCCTGCGCCAGATAGTAAGAAGCCAAGACCCACAAACCGGCATAAGGCAAGGGGCTGACAAACTTGTCGATGGCAAGCAAGGTGTCTGACAGCATGAAGCTCACGCTGCCCCAAGCCACCCACACACTCGCCGCAGTGCCCAGGTGCTGGGCGCGACCCCAGGCTTGCGCGGCCATGGTGGCAATCACCAACACATAAGCCGCAACCGGCACAC
This sequence comes from Bordetella parapertussis, assembly GCA_945861305.1. Lineage (GTDB taxonomy): Bacteria > Pseudomonadota > Gammaproteobacteria > Burkholderiales > Burkholderiaceae_C > Limnohabitans. Next base: position 22,174 of record CAMATW010000014.1, read on the forward strand.
GCAGTTCGCTGGGCAAGCCGTTTTGGTCTAAGCCCACAAACACCACGGCGGCCACAGAAATAGCGATCACCATCGCACGCCGCCTGTGTAGCCAAGGTGCATCTTGGCGAAACAACTGGATATAGCTCAGGTGCGCCAGCAAAAACGCCGCCAAACCATACACAAACATGCCTTGCCCCATCAGCAGCACATCACCCGCCAGCGACAAAGCCAAGGCCGCCATCAACCAAGTGCGGCCCTTGATGCCTGCTGATCCTTGCCACGCAGCTAAGATCAATACCAACAAGGCTAAGGGTTTGGCCCACAGATACACCTCGCTCCAGCCGCAGGCATTGGCAGCAGTTGCCAAGGCGGCGGCTTGCACAAAAGCACACATCGCAGGCGACAGGCGGTTTTGCAACATGGCGTTCACGCCCCACAAACCTGCGCTCACCGCCAACACGCAGGTGGCGGCCTCGGCCCACACCATGCCATCCATGAACCACAACACCGCCGAGGAGCAACTCAGCAACACCAAAAACCAAGCACCGCCCCACCACTGCACCGCGCGAGTTTGCACTGGCTGAAAAGCGGGGAAGTTGTGAATTTGAAAGGGCTTGTCGGGGAACTGCTGGGCCACGTCATCGGGGCGCCAGCCAGGGTGGTGCAAAAACACCATCACCTTGTCGCGCCAACGCTTGGCATGCCAACTGTCGTGCAACATGCTGGCGTATATCTGCAGATTGGCCCACAAAGGGTCCCAACTGTTGAGCGCTTTGCGGGTGCCGTAAACGCAAGGCTCTTGGGGGTCTTCTTCTGCAAAGCTTCCAAACAAGCGGTCCCAGACCACCCAGATGCCGCCATAGTTGCGGTCCAGGTATTTGTCGTTCACGGCATGGTGAACACGGTGGTTGGAGGGCGAGCAAAACCAGCGGTCAAACCAACCCAAGCGGCCAATGTGTTCGGTATGCACCCAGTATTGGTAAAGCAGGTCGATCAGCGCCACGATGCCAAACACCACAGGCGGCACGCCCACCAAAGCCATGGGCAAATAAAACACCCAGCTGCTGATGGCGCCAGCGCTGCTTTGGCGCAGCGCGGTGGACAAGTTGTAGTGCTGGCTTTGGTGGTGCACCGCATGTCCCGCCCAAAACACGGATACCTCGTGGCTGGCGCGGTGAAACCAGTAATAGCAAAAGTCATACAAGACCAATGCCAGCAAAACGCCATACCAAGTGCTCCACCACGCGTCATCGCGCACCAAAGCCACTTGCTCGAACACCAAGGTGTAAATGCCAATGCGCAGCACACGGGTGAAGATGGCGCTGATTTGGCTCAGTATGCCCAGCGAGATGCTGCTGATGGCGTCGTCGAGACGGTAAGTTTGCGCGGACACCTGACCTTGTTTGGCCAATCGCCGGCCCCACAACCACTCGATGAATATCAGGCCAAAAAACACTGGCGATGCCAACACAATGATGTAACCCATGAATCTGCTCAGTTAATACAGCAGGGGAGATATTAATGCATGGGATTACTTGGGCCACAAAGCCCATAAACGCAAGGGTTGCTTCAAGCGCCCCGCCAAATCACCGGCTTCTCGACCAGTACCCATGAAGAAATCCGCACGCACAGCACCCACGATGGCGCTGCCCGTGTCTTGCGCCAACACCAAGCGCTGCAGCGCTTGGGTGGGGCCTGGGGAGACCAGCCACAGCGGTGTGCCATAGGGCATGCTGAGCGGATCGATGGCTACCGAGCGCCCCGCGACCAGCGGTATGCCTTGTGCGCCGCGAGGCCCCACACTGGGGTCGGCACCCATGGGTTCTTCTTTGAAAAAAACATAACGCGGATTGGTCCAGAACAACTCTTGGCGGCGCTGCGGGTTGCGCTGCAACCACGCCTTGATGCCCGGCCACGAGGCGTCGCGCGTTTCGCCTTTGTCAAGCAACCATCTGCCCACACTTTGGTAGGGCTGATCATTGGACGCGGCAAAGCCGACACGAACGATACGCACACTGCCATCGGGCTCGGTGATACGCAGTCTGCCTGATCCTTGGATGTGCAGAATCAAAGCGTCCACTGGGTCGGCCAACCAGGCAATCTCGCGGCCACGCAAAGCGTTTTGTGCCGCTGGCAGGCTTTCAATGTCTTGGCGAGTGAACCAAGGCTTGCCATTCGCTAAGCCCGGCGGGATGGCATACAAAGGGGTGTTAAAGCCATTGCCCGCCAAACGCTGTGCCTCAAACACCGGTTCGTAGTAGGCGGTGAGCAAGCCACTGGCTTCACCTTCCAAAGACTCCAATCGGTAAGCCTGCAAGCGGCTGAGCAACAACAAGCGCTGCTCGGTTTCGCTGGCAATGCTCAGGCGACGAATCTCACTGCACAAGGGCGCGAGCACCGTGCCGCTGACATCGCAATTGGCCAACAACAAGGCCCACACCTCGGCCATGGACTCTTGCGGCCAACCGGGCAACTCTTCGATGGGCACGGGCACCCAGCGGCTTTTCGCCTCGCCTTTGACGGGCGGCTCAAAGCGCGGCTCAGCCTGAGGGACGGTAGGCTGACTGAGCGATGGACTCGGCACTGGCGCAGGCTTGACGCTATCAGGTAGCAGCACTGGCGGCAAGGTAGGGGGAGCTGGCTGGCTGGTGGGTCGAGGCACCGAAGAGGCACAAGACACCAGCATGCCTACAATCGCTACGCCCCATGCTGCGCGGTAAGGCAGCCACCAACCCATCCACATTCTTGAGCCCATGCTACTGATATTGCTTGAATCCCTTGGCGCCGGCTTGTTGCTGGTGCTCATCGTGTGGTGGACCATGTTCCATGGTCGCAGCAATGGCGGACCAGAAGACAAAGAACGCGACAAGGACTGATCACGCCAGCGGTGAGCGGCGCAGCGGCAACTGCTGCCTGCGCTCGCGTAATTGAGCGATGGACAACTCGGTCAGCACACAAGCCTCGCCCTCGTCTTGCACCGCTTGAACCTGACCCCAAGGGTCTACCCACATCGAATGCCCCCAGGTGCGACGGCCATTGCTGTGCTTGCCGCCTTGCGCTGCTGCACCCACCCACGCCAAGTTGTCAATCGCACGGGCTCGCAACAAGACTTCCCAGTGGGCAGAGCCAGTGGTGTAAGTGAAGGCGCTGGGTGCGAGCAGCAACTCGGCACCTTGCTGTACCAATTGGCGGTACAGCTGGGGAAAGCGCAGGTCATAGCACACGCTCAGGCCTATGCGCCAAGTGTGGCCGTCTTTTGAGGGCAAATCCATCACCACCGGCGTGTCACCGGCTTGCAGCACCACGCTTTCGTCGTAGCTTTCGCGGCCGTTGTCAAAACAAAACAAATGGATCTTGTCGTAACGCGCCATGCATTGCCCTTGGGTACCAAACACCAGCGTGGTGTTGCGCACATGCGAGCTGTCGCCTGGCACCGCTATGGGCAAGGTGCCCGCCACCAAGCACACGCCATAGGTTTTGGCCATGGCAGCCAAGCGCTGCTGCATGGGGCCGTCACCAAAGGCTTCGGCTATGGCCAGTTTGTCCGTGTCGTGCTGTCCGAGCAAACAAAAATACTCTGGCAAGACCGCCAACTCGGCGCCAGCTTGGGCGGCTTGCGCCAGCAAGCGTTCGGCGGTGTCAAGGTTGGTCGCCACATCGGCGGTGGAAACCATTTGCAGCAAAGCGGCTTTCATGGTTTGACTTCCTTTTGTGTAGAGCCATCGATTTTGCTGACCTTGGGATCTTTCCAAGAGCCAAGCACGCGAAACTCTTGGGTGGTCGATTTTGCCAAGGGTGTCTTCAAAAAATACTGTGTGAGAAAGCTGGTCAAGCCCACCACAGGGTTGATGATGGTGTAGAGCAAGGTGGCGGTACCGGTGTTGAGGTCAGGCACCACCACCACTTTGAGGTCTTGGGTTTCATGCTCGATATCGGCCTTGCCTTCGAGCATCACAGCAGCTGTCACGCCCTTCATCTGTAAATTGTTGGTACTGGCAATGCCTTGCTGGATTTGTACGTCGCCACGCACAAAGTCAAAGGAAAAGCCCTCGCTGAATACATCGGTGAAGTCCAAGGTGAGGCGCCGTGGCAAGGCTTGTAAATTGAGAACACCAAACAATCGCGCGACACCTGGCTCGGCTTTCAAAAATTGCCCTTTGTCCAGATTCACATTGAATTGACCACCCATGCTGGCGTAGTCGGGCGAAAACGGGGAGCCCGTCCAGCCAACCTGGCCAGCCATGCGACCTTTGCCATTGCGAATAGCGCCCTTGTAGCCCAAGCGTTCCAGCAACTCGCCAGAGTTTTGCAGCTGCAGGGTGAAGTCCAGTTGGGTGCGCTTGGCTAGCATGCGACCCACGCCGCCCCATTGGCCTTTGGCCTGAAAACTCGCTTCTGGCAAGCTGAGATTGAACTTGTTGAGCACCCATTCCCGACCGCCACCGGCAATGGCGCGGCTAAAACCCTCAACCTCGGCGCGTCCTAACTTCAAGCCGCGCAACTCCAAGTTGTCAATAACGATGTCCATGGAGGGCAAATCTTTGGGCGAGTCCGACAAAGTCGCTTCCACGTCTTTCACCGCAGCAGGCGGAATCACCAAATTGGCCAACCTCGCCACCACCCGCGCTGATTGGTTATCTTGCTCAGGCTTGTAGTCTATTTGCCCCTGTGCTTCATCGGCTTTAAGCTGTATGCGCCACTGTGGGCCTTGCTTGTCGGCACTGGCTTGCACCCGATTGAAGGTGCGCCCAAGCCACAGCAGTTCGTTGGTACCCACCTCAAATCGGGTGGGCACAAAGGCCATGGCTTGTGGGCTGGCGGGCTTGGCAGGTTTGTCGTCCTTGGTTTGGGTGCCCAACCAACCCGACAAAGTTTGTTGCCATTCATCGGCATTGAAATGCGGCAACTGCACTTGCATCAGCACCGTGCCTTCAGGGATGTCTTTGCGCGGCGACACGGTTCCCAAGGCAATTTGCCCGCGCAAGACCTGCGGCACTTGGGGTGTCATATCGCGCAAATAACTGACGGTGATGAGTTGCCCCAAAGTGAGGGTGCTTTGTTCTAAATGCGCACTGCCTTTGGCTTGTGAAACCCGCAGCAACTCATTGTCAAAACGCACCGGCCAAACGGCATCCACTGTTTTGTTCAAAGGCTCTGGCAAATCCACGCCCATGCCCTGCAAAGAGCTGCTGAAAGAAAACTCAGGCACGCCGCGTCGCAAACCCAAGCTGGCAACAAACGATGTGCTGCCGCTTAAATGCGCAGCAAAACCCGAGACCAGCGCAAGCTCCGGCAATTGGCGCAAAGCCTTGGCGCTGACACTTCCTTGCAAACTCAGGCGCGAAGGGCCTGCGTCGATGCTGTCGTTGAAACGCAAACCGCCATCGAGGCGCGCATCCGCACCCAGCCAACGCAGGCGCATATTGTTGACCGCCACCCCTGTCTCGGTGTAGTTGAGGGTGCCACGCAATTTGCTAAAGCGAGGAAGAGACGGCTGCCACTGGATATCGTTGCCATTGAGCACCACGCTGCCTTGCACTTTGGCAAGGGCCAGGTTTTGCAGCGGAAGATTCAGGCGAAGTTGGTGCTCGGCGGTTCCTGTGGCGGCGAGCTGCGTGAACGCTTGGTCGGTGATGCTGTTGAGCGGCGAGGTTTTGACCATCTGCGCCACATCGCTCAAATTGCCGCGCATCTGCGTGCTGACGTCCACCACGATATCGCGCAGATCGGCTATTTGTAGGTCCAGTTTGCTCAGCATTGTGGCTCCGTCTTGCCCGATACGCGCGGAAGCACCCTTGATGAAAAGGCGGTTGCGGTTGATTTGCAGCTCGCCTGCGGCTTGCTGCACATGCGGCCACGCCACTTTGTCGCGCCGCTGTGCAGCGCTCAATAGGCTGGTGGGGGCGTACTGCATGCTCAGGCCTTGGAACGGAGCTTTGACGGTGAACACACCCTCGTTGTTGCGGGTGAAGGGAAAGCGGTCCAAGGGGCCTTTGACTTCGATAGCGGCTTGGCTGAAACGACCCGCCAATAAAGCGTCACGCAAATAGTGGCGTGCTTGTTCATCCATGGCAAGCGGCAAATAGCGGTGCAGCGTCGTTGCGTCTAAGCGCGCCACCTTGGCCTGCATATCCAACACACCCATGTCTTGTGCACTCGCACCAGACAACCAACTGCCTTGCGCTTTCGCTTGCAAGTCAGGATTTTCAATGTTGGCTTGGTGCACGGTCACCGACCATTGGTGGTCTTTTTTCGCCCAAGAAACATCTGCGGTCGCCTCTTTCAATGCAATTTTATTGGACTCCAAAACATCGCCTATTTGCAAATGGCCGCCGGCTTGTTGCCAATGGGCTTTGCCGCCGTGTTCACTGACTTCCAGCTTGAGTTGCGACGACTGAATGCCCGGCCACCACAGCGCGGGGTCTGGCTTGGCTGAGGTGCTCGACGCCAAAAGTGAGAAGCCTATGACCTCGGTCTTGAGGTTGAACTGCGGCGTATCGCTGTGCGCCAAGAACCAGCGCATATCGAGTTCTTTGACCTGCCCCTTAGGTTGCGCCAAGGCCAGTCGGGCTTGCCAGCTTTCGCCCAAGGGCAAGCGTTGAGCGATGCGAGCGAGCATTTCTAAAGAAAAGCCCTGCAATTGCAATTCGCCAGCATCGGCCACTTGCTCGCCTTCATCTCGCCATGCCACGCGGCTGCTTCCCAAGTCCCATTTTTCGCCATCTTCAAAGCGCAAGGCCAGGTCTTGGCTGCGCAAGTCATGCCCCAAACCCTCTAACCAAGCTTGGTGGTTCAAACGCCCTTGGACTTGTTGCAGCAACACCGCAGGGGCAGTCTCTCTCGCTTGCCACCGCAGCGACTGCATATCTACATCGACGGTTTGCGCCATCATCTTGCCTTGGCGCACCTGCGCCCACCCACGCAACCAGCCATGGCCGGTTTGCAAACTGTCGCCCAACATAAAGCTCAGATAGGGCTGCATGGGCGCGACGTCGATTTGGGGGAAAGCCGCATAGACATCGCCATCCCAGGTTTGCAAGTCGCTGGCATGGCGGCTGAGCAAAGACTGGCGAAAACCCCCTTGTAGGCTAAACCGCGCACCCCATTCGGAGGGCGGCGTGGCGTCGATGCGCCAGTCATGGCTGCGCAAGCCATTGCGCAAAGCCATATTCACCTCTTTCAATTCCACCGCAGGCAAAGACGCCTTCTGATCGACCCAACGCAAGCGCCCACGGTGCACGAATATTTCGGGTTGGCTCCAAAACCAGTCGGCCAAGGCCGACGGCTGTGCCTGTCCCATCAATAAACCGGCAATGCGCAATTGCCCGGCACTGTCGCGTGTGACATCGATCAAAGGACTGTCAATGTCCACCCGATCTAGCGACAAGGTCAAAAGTGAAGTGGGCGAGAGCGACACCAGCACGCGTGGCAGATGCAACACTTCTTCGTCAGCGGCATTTCGCAACACAAAGTCGGTGATTTCCAAGGACGGCAACCAGTCGGTGGAGAGTGTGTCTAGGTTGCCTATGCTGACCTTGACGCCCAAGGCTTGGGAAGCCGCGTCTTCGATGTCGCTCTTCCAATCGAGCACGCGCGGCACGATCCAAAAATGCAAGGTAAGTGCGGCAACCGCCACCAATCCCCATGCAGACAAGGCCAACCACCACAGCACCCGAGCGCACCAAGCGTAGCCGCGCCACCAGCGCGAGGGCTTGGCAGTGACAATGGGTAAATTTGTGGAGTTACTCATAACGAAAGATTCAACAGAATTATGACCCGCAAAACGACCTGAATACATACTTTGCTGCCATGACCCTGTCCGCCCCTTTTTCCCAAGGCTCACGATTGGTACAACGCCTGCGCCGGCGCTACCCCAAAGAGCTGGCGCTGCTGCACCCTGGCGAGCCCACATCAGCGCATTTGCAAGCAAGCTATGCGCATTTGCGTCAAGCCTATCCTGAGGTGGCCGACGCGCTGCGCGTCCTGCGCCAGTTGGTGCTGGAGCGACTGGTGGTGCTGGACTGCGAGCAACAGGCGCCTTTGAACACCATCACCCAAAGCATGACTGCGCTGGCTGAATTCAGCTTGAATGAAGCTTTGCAAGAAGCTTTGGCGCGGGTCGATCTGCGCCATGGCGCGCCCATGACAGCCCAAGGCACACGAGCAGAACTTTGGGTCATTGGCATGGGCAAACTGGGCGCGGGTGAACTGAATGTGTCCAGTGATATCGATTTGGTCTATGTTTTTGATGAGGAAGGGCAAACCCAAGGCATCGAAGGCGGTCGTGGCGGGGTGAGCAACCACAGCTACTTTGACAAAGTGGTCAAGCAGCTTTACGCCTTGATTGGTGAGACTACCGAGCACGGCCAAGTCTTTCGCATGGACTTAGCGTTGCGCCCTAACGGCGAGTCGGGCCACAGCGTGGTGTCGCTTGACGCCTTGGAAGAGTATTTCCAAGTGCAGGGGCGTGAATGGGAGCGCTTGGCATGGCTCAAAGCGCGGGTGGTGGCTCCTGCGGCTTGCATCGATCAGGTCAAGGCCTTGCGCGAAGTTGTCACGCCTTTCGTGTTTCGCCGCTACCTCGACTACAACGTGTTTGAGGCTTTGCGGGTGTTGCACCAGCAAATCCGAGCACAGTCGCTGCGCCTGAGTGCAGGGCGGCCAGAACGCGCCAACGATGTCAAGCTCGGTCGTGGTGGCATACGAGAAATTGAGTTCACTGTGCAACTGCTGCAAGTGGTGAGGGGCGGGCAATTCCCCGAGTTGCGCCAACGCGCAACGCTGGACACGCTGGATGGATTGGTGAAAGCTCGCTTGATGCCCGCCGACACTGCGCAGGCGCTTCACGCAGCTTATGTGTTTTTGCGCCGCGTGGAACACCGCATTCAATACCTTGATGACCAACAAACCCACCGCTTGCCAAGCGACCCGAAAGATTTGCAATGGGTTGCCAACACCTTGGGGCTGACTGACAGCGATGCCTTGCTGCAAGCTTTGCAGCAGCACCGTGACCGAGTCGCCCAAGAGTTTGAGCGCTTGCTGGCCCAAGGCAAAACCGCGCCCGCCAATGCGGCCGACACACTGCCCCCATTGAGCCACGACTGGGCCGGTGTGCTGGAAGGCTTGTCACCCCTGTTTCGAGAACGCATGGCAGCTTGGCCGGCACTGCCTCGGGTGCTGGCCTTGCGTGAAGACGCCCGTGGGCGATTGCTGCGCTTGGTGCAACGCACCCAAAGCTGGATAGACCAAGGTCAGGCGAGCGAAGAAGCTGCCTTGCGCTGGAGCGACTGGATGGAGCCCTTGCTTCGGCGCGAAACCTATTTGGCGCTGCTGCTCGAACGTCCGCAAGTACACCAGCAGTTGTTAAGGTTGTTGGGTTCAGCGCGCTGGGCAGCGCGGTATTTGCGCACGCACCCAGGGGCGATTGACGAGCTGGCCAACCCCGAGGTGTTGGATGAACGCTTTGATGCCCAACAGCTGCGCCGCCATTTGCAAGCCCGCCACGACGCACTTGCCAGCCAAGGCTCAGACGACGAGGAAAGCCTGCTCAATGTTCTGCGCCGAGCGCACCACGGCGAAACCTTGCTGACACTGGCGCGAGATGTAGAGGGGCGTTTGAGCGTGGAGCAAGTCGCTGATGATTTGAGTTTGTTGGCTGACACCTTGGTTGAAGTGGCCGCATTGTGGGTTTGGTCGCGCCTGAAAACACAGCACCGAGTTTTGCCCTGTTTTGCGGTGCTGGGCTATGGCAAATGGGGTGGCAAAGAGCTGGGCTACGGCAGCGATCTCGATATCGTTTTTGTCTACCAAGACGATCACCCCCAAGCGGGGGAGATCTACGCAGGGTTTGCGCGCAAGCTGATTCAATGGCTGACCATCAAAACCGGCGAAGGCGATGTGTACGAAATTGACACGGCATTGCGGCCCAACGGCAACGCCGGTTTGTTAGTGAGCTCGTGGGAGTCGTTTGCCGATTACCAACGTCAGCGTGGTTCCAACACCGCTTGGGTCTGGGAACACCAAGCCATGTCACGTGCTCGGTTTTGCGTGGGCGACGAGCGCCTGCGCCAACCTTTTGAAGAGGTGCGGCGTGAAGTTTTGAGCGCTCCACGCGACCCGCAAACGTTGGCTTTTGAGGTGAAGGCCATGCGCGACAAAATGCGCACCGCACAAGCTCTAAATCCCGCGGTATTCGACTTCAAACACAGCCCTGGAGGCATGATCGACGCCGAGTTTGCAGTGCAGTTTTTGGTGTTGGCCCATGCGCAGCGTCACCCTGCATTGGTCAAAAACGTAGGCAATATTGCTTTGCTAGAACACGCCGATTCGGTGGGTTTGCTGCCCCGTGGCATGGGGCAAGCCGCGGCCGATGCTTACCGCGTCCTGCGCCACTGGCAACACCTTGCACGCTTGGATGAGGCCACAGGAGAGTTACCGCTGAGCGAGGTGCAAGAGCAACACGACGCTATTGCGGCTTTGTGGCGCTTTGTATTTTCGTGACCAAAGCGCTGGTGGAGTAGCCGCTGACAAAGGGGATCGCCACGGAATGCCCACCCCAGCTGCGCACGGTCGTGGTTTCTTGCAAAGTTTCCATGTCGTAATCGCCGCCTTTGACATAAATATCTGGGCGCAAAAGCTCAATCAGCTTTACCGGCGTGTCCTCGTCAAACCAAGTCACCAGGCTGACCGAGGCCAGTGCGGCCAGCAACAAGGCCCTGTCTTGCTGAGAGTTCAAGGGGCGCTCAGGCCCTTTGCCCAAACGCTTGGCAGACGCGTCGGTGTTGACACCCACCACCAAGGAGACGCCCAAGGCGCGTGCCTGCTTTAAATAGGTGGCGTGGCCGAGGTGCAAAACGTCAAAGACGCCATTGGTGAAGACCACTGGTCCCAATTCGCGCAGAGCTTGCACCCGCGCCAAGGCCGCCGTAGCTTCACAGACTTTGTCGGCAAAACCCACTGCCAGGCTCATGGGCTGCGCTTAAGCCAGCGCTGCACTTGTGCCTCAATTTGCGCCAAATCGGCAATCACCTTCACGCCGTTAGGTGGGCGGCGTTGCAACACAGGGGCGCGTCCACCGGCCCAAATCTCGACTTGCTCTGGCAAGAGTCGACGCAGCTCGGCCAAGCCATCCAACACATGGTTGGGGTTTTGGGTGATGCTAAAGCTCAGCGCCACGATATCGGGGTGATGCGCCAACACAGCTTTGGCAATATCGCTCAACGGCGTTTTCACACCCATGGGCAAGCAGTGACAGGCTTGCAAGGTCAAGAGGCTCTCGGCCATGAGCAATCCCATTGCATGCTCCTCTTGAGGAAAGGTGGTGAGTAAAACGCGGGGTCGGCGATGGGCGGTGTGGCTGGTGAGTTGATGAATAGCTTGGCGAAGCACGACGGTCGCGCACTCGGTGTACATATGCTCTTCAAACACTTGGATTTCCGCGCGCATCCACGCGTCCCCCACCATGGCGTTCAAAGGCGCGAGCAGTTCGATGACGAAACGGTTGACCCCCAAGCTGGCCACGGCTTGGTGCAAATGGCTTCGCAAGCCGTCAATCTCATGGGCTCGCAACAATCGCATGGCTTCATCCAACAACCCGCCTAAACCCGCTTTGCCACGGTTCAAGTCCATGGGGCCTGCCAGCAAGGATTCGGTGATGCTCTGCAATTGCTCCACAGACATGGCCACGACTTGGCCTGGGCGGTGGCCGGCATCGAGTAAACGCTTGATGATGCGAAGTTTTTCCACCTGCGCCAAGGGGTAGCTGCGTTCGCCGAAACTGTCTCGCCCTGGCTGGGGGAAACCATAGCGGCGCTCCCACACCCGAAGCGTATCCTTGCCGATGCCCGTGTCCCGCTCGACAGCGGCTATCGAAAATTGAAGGTGTTTCGACTCGCCTTCGCTTAAATCCATAGGGTTATTTTCTTAAAAACATACTGCCAAGCAAATATGTCATAGACAATAGCATAAAACCTCTTTGGAGCTTCCCCATGCAAACACTATTAAATACGCTTTATAAAGCCCTGTTCCTCGCTGTCTTGTCGCTGGCCCCAGCGGCTTGGGCTGCCGACCCCAAACCAACAACACCAGCCAGTAGCAGCGCAGCCGAATGCCCTGCTGTACTGCGCCACACCGTTGAACGCTTGCAAGACGAAAAGCCCCAAAACCTTTGCCAATACTCTGGCCAAGTGGTCTTGGTGGTCAACACCGCCAGCTATTGCGGCTTTACACCCCAGTACAAATCGCTGGAATCCTTGTATGACAAATACAAAGACAAGGGTTTGGTGGTGCTAGGTTTCCCCTCCAACGATTTTTCCCAAGAGCCAGGAAACAACCAAAAAATCGCTGACTTTTGCGAAAACACCTATGGCGTTAAATTCCCCATGTTCAGCAAAACCACCGTGCGCGGCAATGATGCGTCGCCTTTGTTCAAACAGCTCACCCAGCTGACCGACACTGCCCCAAAGTGGAACTTTTACAAATACATCATCAGCCGGGACGGCAAAAAGGTCAAAAGCTACAACAGCACCACCGACCCCATGGACAAAGCCTTTTTGGCAGAGGTTGAAAAACTGCTGATTACCCGAGTGAACTGATGCGCCAACGGGTAGCGGTGATTGGCTCGGGCATCGCTGGCTTATCAGCGGCCCACCATTTAAACCAGCATGTCGACCTCAGCTTGTTCGAAGCTGGCAGTTACTTTGGCGGCCACACGCACACGGTTAACGTGACTTTGCAGAGCGCACAAGGCACTGTCACCCACGGTGTTGACACCGGCTTTTTGGTCTACAACCAACGCACCTACCCAGGGTTGATCGGCTTGTTTGAAAGCTTGAAGATCCGCACTGCAGCTTCGGACATGTCGTTTTCGGTGCAAACTCGCTGGGACGACACAGGCAAAGTATTGGAGTGGAATGGCGCCAACTTGAACAGCGTCTTCGCGCAACGCAGCAACCTGTGGCGCCCGCGCTTTTGGGGCTTGCTGAGCGACATCATGCGCTTTAACCAACTGGCAACCGACTTGGCTATAAGCGGACAAGCAGGCGCTTTAGCTCAGCCCTTGCAGCAATTTTTAGATGAGCACCGATTTGGGCCTACGTTTCGCCAGGGTTATTTGCTGCCCATGCTTGGCTGTATCTGGAGTTGCCCCACCACGCAGATGCTGCAGTTTCCAGTGGCCACCATGGTACGCTTTTGTGACAACCACGGTTTACTGCAAGTCAATAACCGCCCGCCTTGGTTCACCGTGGAGGGAGGCGCCAAGCACTATGTGCAGGCCATCACCAAAACCATCAGCGACAAGCGCCTGAACACCCCCGTTTTGGGTATTGCCCGCGGAGAGCAGGGTATGCAGGTTCGCACAGCCCAAGGCGTGGAACACTTCGACCAGGTGGTGTTGGCCACCCATGCCGATCAATCGCTGGCTTTGTTAGAGCGTCCCAGTGCCGATGAAAAAGCACTGTTGGGGGCCATCCGCTTTCAAGCCAACCGCGCGGTCTTGCACACCGACACCCGCGTCATGCCCAAGCGTCGCTTGGCATGGGCCGCATGGAATTACCAACGCACACCAGACAACAGCGAAAGCGCTCGCGTGTGTTTGCACTACTGGCTCAACCGACTGCAACCCCTGCCTTTCAATCAAGACGTGATCGTCTCGCTCAACCCCGCTTCGCCCATTGATCCTGCCAAGATTTTGGGCAGCTACGACTACGACCATCCGGTTTTCGATTTGCCCGCCATTGCCGCCCAAAGCGAGTTACCACGCTTGCAGGGCCAACATCGCACGTGGTATGCAGGCGCATGGATGCGCTACGGCTTTCATGAAGACGGCTACCAAGCAGGCTTGGCAGTGGCGAAAGGCTTGCTGGCCCAACAAACCCACAAGCAAGAGGCTTTGGCTTGACATTTTCACAGGCGCTCATTGGTTTTGGCCAAGTGCGCCACAGCCGTGCACGGCCTCGTCGCCACGCATTTGCCTATCCCACTTGGTTTTTGCTGCTGCCCATGCGCAGCTTGGCAAAGCAGTCTGGCAGCGCATTAGCCCTGAACCGGCGTGCAGCCATTTCTTTTCACGATGCTGACCACGGCGATGGTCGATCGGTCGCGCAAGGCGGCGCACTGGCGTGGCTAGATGAATTACTGCAAAGCCAAGGCATCAATGACGCGCAAGGCGAGGTGTGGTTGCACTGCTATGCACGGGTGTGGGGCTATGCCTTCAAACCGGTCAGCTTTTGGTATTGCCACCGCAGCGACAACACCTTGGCAGCCATCGTGGTGGAGGTGAACAATACCTTTGGCGAGCGCCATTGTTATGTGCTGCCCCAGCCGCTTTATGGCCAAACCCTGCACGCTGACAAGGTGTTTCATGTGTCTCCTTTTTGCCATGTGCAAGGTCGCTACGACTTTCGCTTCATGCGCACCGAGCACCAAGGCGAGTCCAAAACCGTGGTGCGTATCGACCACAGCGACGCCGATGGGCTGCTCATCAGCACCAGCGTGAGCGGCAAGTTGCAGCCCCTCACCGCCCAAGCGCTGCGCCAATCACTGTGGCGTTACCCCTTGCAAAGTTTTGGGGTGATTGCCCGCATCCATTGGCAAGCACTGGGCCTTTGGCTCAAGCGCGTGCCTTTTGTTCGCAAACCCCCACCCCCTTCACAGTTCGCTACTCGTGGTGGTCTGTGAATTTCTATTCCCCCCTGCTTTTTTGACCCATGTCTACCCTGCCCTCCACACAACACACCTCATCTGCCGTCTTCACAAAAAACATGCCTATGGCGGCGCGGCGTGCCTTGCGAATGCTGGGCTCTTTGAGCGTGGGCGGACTGAGGGTTGAACTGCCCGATCAACGTCAACTGAGCTTTGGCAACTTGCTCAGCGGGCCGCAAGCCAGCATACGCATTCACAACTGGCAGGTGTTTTCTGCGGCCATGCGTTCAGGCGACATCGGTTTTGCAGAAAGCTATATTGCCGGTGATTGGGACACGCCAGACCTCACCACTTTGTTGCAACTGCTGGTAGCCAACCGTCGCCCCATGGACGATTTGATTTTTGGCACATGGTGGGGGCGCTTGGCCTACCAGGTGCGTCACTGGATGCGGCGCAACACCAAAAAGAACAGCAGCAAAAACATCCATGCCCACTACGATTTGGGCAACGGTTTTTACAGCCGGTGGCTAGACCCCAGCATGTCGTACTCTTCGGCTTGGTTTGACAACGACTTAAGCCAAGATCTGCAAACCGCGCAAGACGCCAAGGTGCGACGCGCCTTGCGCATGGCAGGCGTTCAAGAGGGTGCAAATCAGCACGTCCTGGAGATAGGCTGTGGCTGGGGCGGCTTGGCTGAAATTGCCGCCCGCGATTTTGGCGCAAAGGTGACGGGCATCACCCTCAGCCCCTCGCAATTGGCCTACGCCAGCGAGCGACTCGGCGCCCAAGCCATCCATGCTGACTTGCGTTTGCAAGACTACCGCGATACCAACGACGGCCCCTATGACGCGATTTGTTCCATTGAAATGATTGAAGCCGTGGGCCGCGCCTATTGGCCCACCTATTTCCAAACCATCGCGCGTTTGCTCAAACCCGCAGGTCAAGCCTGCATCCAAAGTATTGTGATCGACGACGCCTTGTTTGAGCGCTATGCATTGGGCACAGACTTTATTCAGCAATATATTTTTCCAGGTGGCTTCTTGCCCAGCATCAGCGAGTTCAAAGCGCAAGCGCAAGCGGCGGGCTTGCAAGTGGTCGACAGTTTTGCCTTTGGCCAAGACTATGCCGAAACCTTGAAGCGTTGGCGAGAAACTTATGTGCAGGCTTTGCCGAGCATGGACAAACTGGGCTTTGACAAGCGTTTCGAGCGCACCTGGGTGTTTTACTTGGCCTATTGCGAGGCCGCGTTTTTAGAACGAAACACCGATGTGGTGCAGTTCACTTTGCGTAAACCTGCATGACGCTTAATTGCGGTGACAAGCTGGGCGCCTTGTCCTTGTCGCGTTTGGGCTTGCCCGCCCTGCCTCTGGCTTTTGTGGCCTTGCCTTTGTATGTGTTGTGGCCGCATTACTTTGCCACCCAATTTGGTGTTTCGCTGTCGTTGATTGGTGGCTTGCTGTTGCTGGCCAGAGCCTTGGACGCCTTGATTGACCCCAGCATTGGCCACTGGTTGGACAAGCTCTATGCACACAGCCCCCAGCGTGTGTTGCGCCGGTGCTGGCTGGCGGCGCTGCTGTTGGCACTGAGTTTTGTCGGTTTGTTTTTTCCGCAATGGTTGCTTGGTCGCGAAGTGGCGCAAGCCGATTTGCTGCTCTTGGTCAGCGCCTTGTTACTGGTTTGTTACCTAAGCTACAGCGTACTCACCATTTCGTTACAAGCTTGGGGCGCTCGCTTGGGCGGGGACAGCTTGGCGCGCAGTCGCTTGGTGGGCTGGCGTGAAGGCTTGGGTTTGGCAGGTGTGATCTTGGCCTCGGTGGTGTCTGGCTTGGCTGGGATTGCTGAATTGGTGTCGGTGTTTGTCAGTGTGCTGGTTGTGGCCATGCTGTCTTGGTCTGGCGCCGTGCAACCTGCCCACAGCCCTGACACGCACAACAGCGGCTGGTGGTCTTCTCTTTGGCAACCTTGGCAAGACAGCGTGTTTCTTCGCTTGCTGGGCGTCTTCATGGTCA
Organism: Bordetella parapertussis; assembly: GCA_945861305.1. Lineage (GTDB taxonomy): Bacteria > Pseudomonadota > Gammaproteobacteria > Burkholderiales > Burkholderiaceae_C > Limnohabitans. Next base: position 38,808 of record CAMATW010000014.1, read on the forward strand.
ATGGCATCGCTTCAGCCATTCCGGCCACCTTGATTGTGTTTTTCGTGCAAGACCGCCTGCAGCTTGGCGCTGAAATGCAAGCGCAATTTTTGGGCACTTACTTTATTGCGGCGGCTATTTCTATGCCGCTGTGGCTGCGCTTGATCGCGCGCTTTGGGCTGCGCTCTTGCTGGGCTGCTGGCATGGCCTTGGCGATCGCGGTGTTCATCTGGTCTTTGGCGTTGGGTGCGGGAGACGTGTGGGGCTACACCGTCATTTGTGCGATCTCGGGTTTGGCGTTGGGCGCAGACTTGATCGCACCTGGCGCGTTGCTCAACGGCGTGCTGCAAATTGAGGATAAGCAACACCCCCATGCAGGCGCCTACTTTGGCTGGTGGCAAGTCGCCACCAAGCTGAACTTGGCACTGGCCGCGGGTGTCGCCTTGCCTTTGCTAGAGTGGCTAGGTTACACCCCTGGTGCACAAGACGCCCCCGCTTTGGCCGCGCTCAGTTGGTCGTATGCCTTGCTGCCCTGTGCTTTGAAATGTTTGGCGCTGATGCTGTTGCTCAAAGGGTCTCGTCTACCGTTACAAAAGGAGTCTGTATGAAACGCCGCTTATGGTTATCTGCTGCTGCCGCCACCGCCTTGGGTGCGAGCGGCTGTGCCGGCCCGTCCATCAACGACTATGCCCAAGAACAACCTGCACTCGACTTAAAAACCTATTTCAATGGGGTGGTTGATGCGTGGGGCGTGTTCACCGACCGCTCGGGGCGCGTGGTCAAACGCTTCACCGTGGTGATGAATTGCAGTTGGAAAGGCGAGCAAGGTGTGCTCGATGAAGACTTTGTGTACTCGGACGGCAGCACCCAAAAACGCATTTGGAAACTGCAACACCTTGGTAACGGTAACTACAGCGGCGCGGCCGATGATGTGGTGGGTCTTGCCAAAGGCGCCATCCGTGGCAACACCTTTCGCTGGGGCTACACCTTGGCTTTGCCGGTTGACGGGCGGGTGTGGGAAGTTCAGTTCGATGACTGGATGTACCTGATGAACGATCGCGTGATGCTCAACAAAGCCAGCATGTCCAAGTTTGGCGTATTTTTGGGTGAAGTCACCTTGTCGTTCACCAAGCGGGTTTGAGCATGGCGTGGCTCACCCCATTCAACCAACTGCTTAATGACTGGCGAGGTCGCAGCGTGTGGTTGGTGGGCGCGTCCAGCGGGATTGGTTTGGCATGCGCCAAAGCTTTACATGCGCAGGGCGCCAAGGTGTGTGTGTCAGCCCGCCAAACAGCTTTGTTGCAAGACTTTGCAGACCAACACCCTGGCAGCATGGCGCTGCCTTTGGACGTGACCGACAAGCAAGCGGTGCAAGCCGCCGCGCAGCAAGTCAGCACGGCACAAGGCTTGGACGTGGTGGTGTATTGCGCGGGCGTCTACCAACCCCAACGCGCCACCCAATACAACTTGGCCAGCATGGAACAGCACATGGCGGTGAATTACCATGGCGCTTTGTATTTGCTGGACGCTGTGTTGCCCAGTTTGATGACCCAAGGGCGTGGCCACCTGAGCTTGGTGTCCAGCGTCGCCGGTTACCGCGGCTTGCCGCAAAGCTTGGCCTACGGCCCTAGCAAAGCCGCGCTCACCCATTTGGCCGAAGCTTTGTATTTGGATTTACAAGACAGCGGCATCGGTGTGAGCGTGATCAACCCGGGTTTTGTAGAGACGCCACTCACCGCGCAAAACCAATTCACCATGCCTGCGCTTATTACTTCAGATGAAGCTGCTCAGCACATCTTGCAGGGTTGGCGCGACGGCCTGTTTGAGATTCACTTTCCCAAGCGCTTCACACGCTGGTTGCAGATGATGCGCATACTGCCTTATCGCTGGTATTTTTCATTGGTGCGCCGCGCCACAGGTCTTTGAACATGAACCCTGCTTCTTTGAACGAAACGGTAGACGCCTTGGTGCTGGCGTTTGAAAACCTCAGGCGCGCTGACGTCAAAACCTTGGGTCAGTGGTACGCACCAGACGCTCGCTTTAAAGACCCGTTCAAAGAGGTAGAAGGGGTGGCAGCCATTGAAGCGATTTTTGAGCACATGTTTGACAGTCTGCACGAGCCGCGCTTTGTTGTGACCGAGCGCATTGTGCAAGGTGAGCAATGCTTTTTGGTGTGGGACTTTGTGTTTCGCTTCAAGACCACGGACACGCAAACCCAGCAGTGCATTCGCGGCGGCTCGCACCTGAAGTTTGCGCCATACGCCAATGGCACTTGGCGCATCACGCTGCACCGCGATTATTGGGACGCCGCCGAAGAGCTGTATGAAAAACTGCCGCTGGTGGGCGGCTTGATGCGCTGGTTGAAAAAACGCGTGAACAGTTAGGAAGGCAAGGTATCGATGAAGCTAGGGCGTTGCATGAGTTTTTCTTGCAAGGCGTCTAAGTTGGGGTAGTCTTCGCGCCAGCCGATGTGGGGAAAGCGAAAGTCCAAATAGCCCAAGGCACAGCCCACGGCCAGATCGGCCAAATTCAAATGGATGCCACAGCAAAACGGCTTGTCGCTTAGGCCGTGACTCATGGCGGCCAAGCTATCGTGTACTTTGCCCAGATGTCGGTCTATCCACACTTGGCTGCGCTCAGCTTCTGTACGTCCCACCCAATGCGCCTCTAGGCGAGCGGTGATAGCGGCGTCCAGCAAGCCATCAGCGAGCGCTTCCCAGGTTTTCACCTCGGTGCGCTCACGCCCGCTGGGGGGTATGAGCTTGCCCACAGGGGACAAAGTGTCAAGGTATTCCACGATGACGCGTGAGTCAAACAAGGCCTCACCCCCCTCCATGACCAAACAAGGCACTTTGCCCAAGGGGTTGGAGGCGGTGATGGTGGTGTCTGCTGCCCAAACATCTTCCAGCACAAATTGGTATTCGAGTTTTTTCTCGGCCATGACAACGCGCACTTTGCGCACATAGGGGCTGGGGACAGAGCCAATCAGTTTCATACTTACGCTAATTTTGTTTCGCTGTAGGTCATTCTATAGAGCCACCGTGACCCTGCCTCACGCCAAGCTGACAAGCCCCGCCTAGAATCGCTCATATGAATACTTTTGCTGTGACCGCCTTGTCGCCCTTGGATGGGCGTTACGCCAACAAACTCAAGCCTTTGCAGCTGCTCATGAGCGAGCACGGCTTTATGCAACGCCGCGTCCAAGTCGAGGTGGCTTGGTTTATCGCCTTGAGCGATGTAGGCATGGCCGAGTTCCCGCCTTTAAGCAGCGCCGCACGTGAGCATTTGCAGCAATTGGTGCAAACGTTTTCGCCCAATGACAGCATGGCCATCAAGGCGATTGAACGCACCACCAACCACGATGTGAAGGCGGTGGAATATTGGCTCAAAGACCAATGCCAACTGCCCAGTCTGTCTGCTGCACTGCGCGAAGAGTTAGGCCACGCCAATGAATTCATCCATTTCGCCTGTACCAGTGAAGACATCAACAACACCAGCCATGCTTTGCAGTTACAGGCCGCCAGAGAACAAGTGCTGTTGCCCGCCATCAATGCTTTGATTGACAAACTGCGCGACATGGCGCACCGCTATGCCAATGAAGCCATGCTGAGTCGCACCCATGGACAAACCGCCAGCCCGACCACCGTGGGCAAAGAAATCGCCAATGTGCTGATGCGCTTGCAAAACGCCCGCCAACGCATAGACAGCGTGCCGCTCTTGGCCAAAATGAACGGGGCGGTTGGCAACTACAACGCCCATGTGGCGGCCAATGCGAACATCGATTGGCCGGCGTTTGCACGCGGCGTCATTGAGTCGCCGCAAAGCGCTGGCGGTTTGGGTTTGCTGCAACAACCCTACAGCATCCAAATTGAGCCACACGACTACATGGCCGAACTGTTTGACGCCATGGCGCGCACCAACACCATCCTGATCGACCTCTCTCGCGATCTGTGGGGCTACATCTCTTTGGGTTATTTCAAGCAGCGTTTGAAAGAGGGCGAAATTGGCTCCTCCACCATGCCGCACAAAGTCAATCCCATCGACTTTGAAAACGCTGAAGGCAATTTGGGTTTGGCCAATGCATTGCTGCGCCACTTGAGCGAAAAGCTGCCCATCAGCCGTTGGCAGCGCGACTTGTCCGACAGCACCGTGCTGCGCAACATGGGTGTCGCTTTGGGTCACAGCGATTTGGCCTATCAGTCCTTGTTGCAAGGCTTGAACAAGCTTGAACTCAACCCCCAAGCCTTGGCTGCCGATTTGGAGAACGCATGGGAAGTGCTTGCCGAGCCCATACAAACGGTGATGCGCCGCTATGGCGTGGCTGGCGCTTACGAGCAACTCAAAGACCTGACACGCGGCCAGCGCGTCACCCGCGAAGCATTGCATGGGCTGATACACAGCTTGGCCATTCCAGAGACTGAAAAACAGCGCCTGCTGGCTTTGACACCTGCTAACTATGTGGGCTTGGCGTCTTCCTTGGCACGTTCCGCGTAGCGGTTAAATCGCCACGAGTCACCGTGCAAGGTGATGCGTCGCCACACAGAGCGCTTGGCGCCAGGGCTCATCTCCGGCCAGCGCTGCACCTCCTCGAAGGTACGACCACAGCCCTTGCAAAGTGGGTCGCCTTGGCTGGTTGAGCAAATCGCGATGCAGGGTGTGTCAGTCGTGCAGTCGTACCAAGCCTTCCATGCGGCATAGGCAATGGCGGGAAAGCCTTTTTCAGCCGCCTCGTCTTGGTGGTGGTAAATCATCAAGGCATAAACCTCGGCCAAGGCGCGCAACTCTGGCGCCAATGTGACGCCATCGGGAGAAGGTTTCACAGCCCGCCAATGGTTGATGGCCGACTCGATGTCGGTGATGTGAATCGCGCTCATGCTCAGTGGGGCTGCAACAACTCAAGCCGTTTGCGCTCAAGTGTGCGTAACCGTGCGTCCACGATAGACGCCTCCATGTGACCCGCACGGTCGAGCTTGCCGTCTTTGGAAAGCTGTTTGGCCAAGTCTTGCGCTGCACGCAAGCGGTCTATCGCACCCACCTCGTCCCAGCGCACCACATGAAACTCTGCATCTGCGCGCAATGCCCGCAAGCGATCCCCGGTTTGCATCAAAGCTTGGGAAGACAAATCCCACGCCAAGGCGTCGCGCGGGTTTTGCGCCAGCCACAGCTGCATGGAGTCACTGGCCTGTGTTGCAAGCGTGGCTTGTTTGGCCTCTATGCGGCACATGGCTTGCAACATGACACGTGCGCGGTCCACCACTTTGGCACCCAAGGTTTGAAGGCATTGCAGCGGATTGTTCAAACGCCGTTCGGTGTCCGCTGCCAACCACTGAGCAGCACGCAAACCAGCAGGGTCTTCGCGCACCATTTGTAGCAAGGTGTTCATGGCTTCACGGGCCAGCGCGGGGCGGCGTTGCTGGGTGTAGGCCATCACACCGGCATACAGCATGGCAGCACGCTTGGCCAAGGGAAGTTGCGGGGAAAAGTCTTTTTCCAATACATCGCTGAGGATTTGCATATCGTCTGTCTGTGGGCTCATCAAGGCACGCGCTCGGGCGGCCATCATGGCGTGTTCGATGCTGGTCTCTGAGGGGGCAAAAGTTTTGCCCAAACCAAGCCGCGACTGCATGTCGCCAATGCGCTCTGTGGTTAAGGGGTGGCTGCGCAAATAAGGGTAGTTGCCGTTGTCATTCAAGCGTGCAGCTTGTTGAAGTTTTTGGAACATGCCCACAAAGCCTTGCGAATCAAAACCGGCTTGGGCATGCACATTAAAGCCCAAGCGGTCGGCTTCGCGTTCCATGTCACGCGAAAAATTCAGCTGGCCCTGCACAGAACCAGCAGTGCCGCCCATCATCACCGCACCAGCGGCATCAGGGCTGCGGCTGGCGGCGAGCACACCCAAAATCATGCCGGCGATCAAAAACGGTGTGGTGCGCCCTTGCTGGTCTTGCATACGGGCAATGTGTCGTTGGGTGACGTGGCTGAGTTCGTGCGCCATCACAGAGGCCAGTTCGTCACGGCTAGAGACGACCGCGATCAAGCCCAGATGCACACCCATGAAACCACCTGGCAGGGCAAAGGCGTTGACAGACCTGTCACGCACCAAAAACACATCCCATGCAAAGGCTTCTTCTTGCTCGGCTTGTAAATTGCCCAGCTGCATGGACGCGTCACGCAGTGGCTGCCAAATGGTTTGCAGATAGTCCAGCAAGACGGGGTCGTCCATGTAATCGGCGTCGGTCACCAACTGGCGCATGATGGACTCGCCCAAGCGACGTTCTTGCTGCACGCTCATGCCGTTGCCGTCGCCAATATTGGGCAGACGCCCTGTGCTGTTTTGCGCCTGCAAACCCGAGGGTGCCACGCCAGTGGTCAGCGCCAAGGCGAGCAGCAGGGGTCGCAAAAGGGGGTAGGGTTTCATGGGGGCAGATAGGGTACGGGAACGTATGATGCAGGGATGTTACCCCTACAGAAATACCATGTCCCTTACACACTTTGATGCCCAAGGACAAGCCCATATGGTCGATGTGGGCCCCAAAACTACCACACACCGCATCGCAGTGGCTACCGGCGATATTCAGATGCTGCCTGCAACGCTGGCATTGATTGAAAGCGGCAACGCCAAAAAGGGTGATGTGATTGGCATTGCTCGAATTGCTGGCATTCAAGCCGCGAAGAAAACCAGCGACCTCATTCCCCTGTGCCATCCGCTGGCGCTGACACGTGTGGCCTTGGAGTTTGAGATGTGCCAAGGCCCACCCCGCGTGAGCTGCACCGCCACCGTCGAAACCCACGGCCAAACCGGCGTGGAAATGGAAGCTTTAACCGCCGTGAACGTGGCCCTGCTGACGGTTTATGACATGTGCAAAGCGATGGACCGTGGCATGACCATCACCGATGTGAGGTTGATGGAAAAGCATGGTGGGAAGAGCGGGAGTTTTGTGGCGGGGTAGTCGCCAGTTAGCGACAAACCGCCGGCGCATATTTTGCCTCTAAGGTGGCCGCACTTGCGATAGACAAACCACTGGGCACCGTGGCGCCCTTGGCCAAGCAGCGCCATGCGACTGCGCCTTGCTCGGGGGCGGTGTAGTCTGCTGTCGCATCAGGCAAGGCTGTCGCAGCCGCAGTGGTTCCAGTGAAAGGCACCAACAGCAAGCTGCCCGCTCCTGCCGCTTTGCTGGTAGTGATGGAGATGACGCCTGTTTTCTGGGCGATGCTGATGCTGGAGAGGTTTGCTGTGGCCGCGGGGGAGGTGTAGCCCGCAGCGTAACCTTGCTCGGAAGCGGCGCCTGAACTGAGCACATCCAACACTTGGTTTTTGGCAACACCGGCCAAAGACAGCCCTTCGCTGACGCGGGCACGTACGCTGTAGTCTTGGTAAGCGGGCACCGCAAAGGACGCCAAGATGCCAATGATGGCAATCACCACCATCAACTCAATGAGGGTGAAACCTGTTTGTGTGCGAAGAGGGTTGCGTTGCATGAAAGCTCCTTGGCGTGGTGATGCGTCCATTGTGCAACCCGCTTTTCTGCGAAGAAGAACTGGCGCCTTCAAAAAAAACAAGTGCAGCTTTCACCTACCCTGACTTGAACGCTCAGGGCGGCAGTTCGCGATTCATCTCTTGGGCAGATTTAAAGCGAAGCAACAACTTCCCAGCCACGACCACGCCCACCGCACACACACTGCCTGACAGGTAATACAACCAAGCAAGCACTTTGCCGTTTTCGCCCAGCATGGCTGGCAAGAGTTCAAGCACGCCAGGGTCGGTTACAGCCATGGTGCCGGCGATCCAACCCATGACCATGCCGCCCAAAGTAATGACCCACGGAAACCTGTCCATCAAGCGGATAACAAAGGTACTGCCCCACACCACTATAGGAACGCTGACCAAGAGGCCAAACACCACCAGCGCCATTTTGTGGTCGCCGCCACCCGCCTCAGCGGCCGCGGTGACACCAATGACGTTGTCCACGCTCATCACCAAGTCGGCCAGCACAATGGTTTTGATGGCGCCCCAAAGCTTTTCACTGGCGTCCACTTCGTGGTCGTCATCTTCTTGGGTAAGAAGTTTCACGCCAATCCACAGCAATAAAGCCGCGCCAAAAAGCTTTAAAAACGGGATGCCCAAGAGCGTGAGTGCCACGCCGATCAAGCCGACGCGAATCACAATCGCGCCCATGGTGCCCCAAAAAATACCTTGTCTGCGCTGATGCTCGGGCAAACCTCGGCAAGCCAAAGCGATGACGATGGCGTTGTCGCCACCCAGCAAAATGTCAATCAAGATGATTTGGCCAACAGCCAACCAAAACGCGGGGTCTTGTAACAATTCCATTTAGAGCATTGCCTTTAGAAGTTTGGCCATCTCAGACGGGTTGCGGGTGATTTTGAATCCGCACTCTTCCATCACCGCCAGCTTGGCTTCGGCCGTGTCAGCGCCGCCGCTGATCAAGGCACCGGCGTGGCCCATGCGCTTGCCCGCAGGGGCGGTCACACCGGCAATGAAGCCGACGATGGGTTTTTTCATATTGGCTTTGCACCAGCGAGCGGCTTCGGCTTCGTCGGGTCCGCCGATTTCGCCAATCATGATGACGGCGTCCGTATCGGGGTCGTCGTTGAAAGCACGCATCACATCGATGTGTTTCAAGCCATTGATCGGGTCGCCACCAATGCCGACCGCGCTGGACTGGCCCAAACCGATTTCGGTGAGTTGCGCCACCGCTTCGTAGGTCAGCGTGCCAGAGCGAGACACCACGCCAATGCGGCCCTTGCGGTGGATGTGGCCGGGCATGATGCCGATTTTGATTTCATCCGGGGTGATGAGGCCCGGGCAGTTGGGGCCAAGCAGGAGGGTGCGTTTGCCGCCCGCCGCTTCTTTGGCCTTCATTTTGTTGCGCACCATCAGCATGTCACGCACAGGGATGCCTTCGGTGATGCAAATCGCCAAATCGAGGTCGGCTTCCACCGCTTCCCAAATCGCATCTGCTGCACCGGCGGGCGGCACATAAATCACGGAGACGGTTGCGCCGGTTTGCTTGGCCGCTTCTTTGACAGATGCGTAAATAGGGATGTTGAAGATCGACTCGCCGGCCTTCTTGGGGTTCACACCGGCAACGAAACAGTTTTTACCGTTGGCATATTCCTGGCACTTTTCGGTGTGGAACTGACCGGTTTTGCCGGTGATGCCTTGGGTGATGACCTTGGTGTCTTTATTGATGTAGATGGACATGATTCAAGCTTTCAATGCGGCAACGACTTTTTGCGCGGCCTCGGCCATGGTGTCGGCGCTGATGATGGGAAGGCCCGACTCAGCCAGCATCTTCTTGCCCAGGTCTTCGTTGGTGCCCTTCATGCGCACCACCAGTGGCACGGACAGGTTGACCGCTTTGCAAGCGGTGATGACGCCGTGGGCGATGGTGTCGCACTTCATGATGCCGCCAAAGATGTTGACCAAGATCGCCTTGACCTTGGGGTTCTTGAGCATGATCTTGAAAGCTTCGGTCACCTTCTCGGGGGTGGCGCCGCCGCCCACATCCAAGAAGTTGGCGGGCTCTGCGCCAAACAGTTTGATGGTGTCCATGGTGGCCATGGCCAAACCAGCGCCGTTGACCAAGCAACCGATGTTGCCGTCCAAGCTGATGTAGGCCAAGTCAAACTTAGAAGCTTCGACTTCAGCGGGGTCTTCTTCGTCCAAGTCGCGGTAGGCAACGATCTCGGGGTGGCGGAACAAGGCGTTGGCGTCAAAGTTGAACTTGGCGTCCAAAGCGATGATGCCGCCCTTGCTGTCGCGGTTCAAAGGGTTGATTTCCACCAAAGAGGCATCGGTGTCCATGAAGCACTTGTAGAGCTTTTGGAACACATCCACTGCTTGGGCGGTGGAGTCGGCGGGCAGGCCAATCGAATTGGCGATCTTCTTGGCTTGTGCTTCTGTCAGGCCAGTCAGCGGGTCGATGAACTCAGTGATGATTTTCTCGGGAGTGATGTGCGCGACCTCTTCGATGTCCATGCCACCTTCGCTCGACGCAATGAAGGCAATCTTTTGCGTGGCGCGATCGGTGACGAGCGACACGTAATATTCTTTTTGTATGTCCGCGCCGTCTTCAATATAGAGGCGTCGCACCTTTTGACCCATGGGGCCGGTTTGATGGGTTTTGAGCTGCATGCCCAAAATCTCGCTGGCCAAGCGCTTGACGTCGTCGATGCTTTTGGCCACTTTCACGCCGCCGCCTTTGCCGCGACCACCGGCATGGATTTGGGCCTTGACCACCCACACGGGGCCGCCAAGCTTTTGCGCTGCTTCCACAGCTTCTTGAATAGTGAAGGCAGCGATTCCGCGAGGAACCGACACACCAAATTGACGCAAGATGTCCTTGCCTTGGTATTCGTGGATTTTCATGGGACTCGCTTTCTAAGGGTCACGCTATAAACAGCGCTGACCTGCATGGTCTTGGGTCTTACCCGTTACAGAGCGGGATTGCCACGGAATGTATCATGTTGCATTGCACCAAGAACGACTCTGCGCGTCTCTTGACATGGGGCTTACAGTCTTTGCTGTCACCTATGTTTCTTCCCGAAAGAATTCTCAACATGGCTCAGGTTTTTATTGACGGCGAAGCGGGTACCACCGGTCTGCAAATTTGCGAACACTTGGCTTTGTTGCCCCAGATCAAGGTGGTCAGCATTGACCCTGCCGAGCGCAAAAACCCCGAGGCTAAACGCGCCTTGATGGCCGATGTGGATATGGTGATTCTGTGTTTACACGACGATGCTGCACTTGAAACCGTGGCCATGGTGGACGCGATGTCGGGTCATCAACCGCGCATCATTGACGCCTCGACCGCCCATCGCACCCATGCCGATTGGGTTTATGGTTTCCCAGAGTTAGCACTTGGACAGGCGGACAAGGTGCGCCAAGCCCAGCGCGTGGCCAACCCTGGTTGCTACGCCACTGGTGCGATTGCACTGATTCGCCCGTTGATTGACGCCGGTTTATTACCCCGCGACTTTGCGCTGAGCTTGCCCAGCGTCAGCGGCTATTCGGGCGGTGGGCGCAGCATGATCGAGGCCTACGAAGCGGGCCAAGTTCCCTTGTTTGAAGCCTATGCATTGGGTTTGTCACACAAGCACATTCCTGAAATCATGCACTGCACAGGCCTCACTTGTCGGCCGCTGTTTGTGCCCAGCGTTGGCAATTTCAAGCAAGGCATGATTGTACAAATGCCGCTGCATTTGGATGCGCTGCCTGGGCGCGTGAAGGCCAGCGATTTGCATGAGGCGCTGGCCGCCCACTATGCCCAAACCAACGACCCCAGCAATCCTTGCGTGAAGGTGTTGCCCCCCACCGACGACTTGAAGCTTGACGCCACCGCTTTGAACGACACCAACCTGATGGAGCTGCGGGTGTTTGCCAACGAAAAACATAGCCATGCGGTGCTGATGGCTCGCTTGGACAACCTAGGAAAAGGCGCCAGCGGTGCGGCGGTGCAAAACCTTCGCTTGATGCTCGGCGTTTAGTCGTCATTGCGAGGGGCATAGCCCCGAAGCAATCTTGTAAGTCGCCAGCCGCAGGTTCGGCCTCGCCTCCATGCTTGCACAACGTCGGCTGCGGCCGACCTGCGACTCACGCCTTGCGGTTTTGAAAAAATTATTCGTCGCCCAAACCCGAGACGACTTGACGAACCACCTCGCCCGAAAAACCTCGGCTGGCCAAAAAACGGGCTTGCTTGTTGCGGTCTGTGGCAGAAGTAGCGAGTTGACCGAATTTCTTTTGCCACACGGCCCGCGCCCTTGCCAACTCTGTGCCCTTAAGGTCCGCCATGGTTTCGGCCACCATGTCGGCGCTGACGCCTTTGGCCTGCAACTCTTGGCGAATCCTTGACGCGCCAAGCTTGCCAGAGCGTCGGTTGACCAAGGTTTCGACCACCCTTGCGTCGTCTACCAAGCCTTTGGCAGCTAACTGTGCCAAGGCTTGCTCGACTTCTTCTGGGCTGGCATCTGCGGCTGTGAGTTTGTCGCTTAGCTCTTGGCGCGAATATTCTCTCTGCGCCAAGAGGCTGACAGCTTTGGCTTTGACCGTTGGCGGGTTAACCACTGCACCTGTTTTGCCCCGCGTCGCGATTGACGCAGGTGGTTCAGCACCACCTTGCACCACCTTGAACGGCCAATTCACCACGACGGCGCTCACTTGACCGCTTGTAATTTGGGTTCTTCGGCCTCGGAGGGCAACAAAGGGATGCCCAAGGACTCACGTACTTTGTTTTCGATCTCAAAGGCCAACTCAGGGTTCTCGCGTAAAAACTCGCGAGAGTTGTCGCGGCCTTGGCCGATTTTTTCGCCTTGGTAGGCATACCAAGCACCGGATTTGTCGACGATTTTGGCTATTACGCCCATGTCGATGATTTCGCCAAGACGACTGATGCCCTCGCCAAACAAGATGTCGAACTCGGCGGTTTTGAACGGGGGTGCCACTTTGTTTTTGACCACCTTGACCTTGGTTTCGTTGCCAATGGCCTCTTCGCCCTTTTTGATGGTGCCGGTGCGACGGATGTCTAAACGCACAGAAGCGTAGAACTTCAAGGCGTTGCCACCGGTGGTGGTTTCGGGTGAGCCGAACATGACGCCAATCTTCATGCGGATTTGGTTGATGAAGATGACGGTGCAGTTGGTTTTCTTGATGTGCGCGGTGAGCTTGCGCAAGGCTTGGCTCATGAGGCGGGCTTGCAGGCCGGGAAGTGAGTCGCCCATTTCGCCTTCTAACTCGGCCTTGGGCGTGAGCGCCGCCACCGAGTCGATGACGATCAGGTCCACCGCGCCCGAGCGCACCAAGCTGTCGACAATTTCCAAGGCTTGCTCGCCAGTGTCAGGTTGGCTGATGAGCAGTTCTTGCAGATTAACGCCCAGCTTTTGCGCGTATTGAACGTCCAAGGCGTGCTCGGCGTCCACAAAGGCGCAGGTGCCAGCCATTTTTTGCATTTCGGCGATGACTTGCAGTGTGAGGGTGGTTTTGCCTGAAGACTCAGGGCCGTATATTTCGATAACGCGACCGCGTGGCAGACCGCCCACACCCAAGGCCACGTCGAGACCCAGCGATCCGGTGGACACCACTTGGATGTCCGCGATAGCCTCGCCTTCGCCCAAACGCATGATGGTGCCCTTGCCAAACTGCTTTTCAATTTGGGCCAAGGCGGCTTGCAGTGCTTTGGCCTTTTCGCCTGCGGCGGCGATGCTTTTCACGTTGTCCATGGAAATCTCCTTTAAGGTCAATGGGTTGTGAGACACATCAAAACCTGTTACTAACCACAGGCTGGATGCTTGAACAGTACTTTATCTGCCTTGTACATTTCTGTAAACACTTTTTTTGGTCAGTTTGCCTTACGATATACCGATGACTTTTAATCTGCTTCCTTCCGCACAAGACAGGCGCCAGTCGCACTTGGGGCGACTGCTGGGCCACGCCATGCGCCGCTTTGACGCAAGGGTGTTGGCGCTGATGGCGCAGCACATTGACGCGCCATTGGCCTTGTCCAATTTGGCCGCTCGCGACAAGGTCAGCGCGGCGCACATCCACATCACACGGCACCTGCCCTTGGAGGGCGCAAGGTTGAATGAACTCGCAGCCATGGCAGGCATGAGCAAGCAAGCCATGGGGGACTTGGTCAACCAATGCGTGGCGTGGGGCGTGGTGCGGCGTGAAGACGACGCGGGCGACGCACGCGCCAAGCGCATCGTGTTCACCGAGACAGGTCTTTCGTGGCTGAAAGCCTTTGAGGCTGCCATCGCGCAAGCCGAAGAAGAATTTCGCCAAGAAGTGGGTACCGATGTGGCCACAGTCGTCAGCTTGGGGCTGGAAGCCTACGCAGCAGACTGGCGTTAACCCCATCATGTACCGGGCATCTGCGTGTAAGTTCAACCTAGAATGGACAAAAATACAGTCGAGGGGAGTCAAGCACATGCGCATACTGATCGCTGAAGATGACCAGGTGCTGGCGGACGGTTTGTTGCGAACCCTGCGCGCGTCTGGCGCTGCCGTCGACCATGTCGCCAACGGCACCGAAGCCGATGCCGCTTTGATGACATCGCAAGAATTCGATCTCATCATCCTCGATTTAGGTCTACCCAAAATGCACGGCCTTGAAGTCTTGAAGCGGCTGCGCGCCCGAGGCAACAACCTGCCTGTACTCATCCTCACCGCCGCTGACAGCGTGGACGAACGCGTCAAGGGTTTGGACTACGGCGCGGACGATTACATGGCCAAACCTTTTTCGCTGCAAGAACTTGAAGCGCGGGTGCGCGCCCTGACCCGCCGCGGCATGGGCAGCACCACCGCCACCATCAGCCACGGCCCGCTCATTTACGACCAATCGGGACGTGTGGCAACCATCGATGGACGCATGGTGGAATTGTCTGCGCGTGAACTGGGCTTGCTTGAAGTACTGCTGCAACGCGTGGGCCGCTTGGTCAGCAAAGACCAGTTGGTTGAACGTCTGTGCGAGTGGGGTGAAGAGGTGAGCAATAACGCTATCGAGGTCTACATCCACCGTTTGCGTAAAAAAATCGAGAAGGGGCCCATTCGCATCGCGACGGTGCGCGGATTGGGTTACTGCTTGGAAAAAATCCACCCCGTTACTGATACCGCACCGACTGTCCCGTGAAGCTCTTTCAGCGCCGCCAGCGCTCTTTGTTTGGCGAAATTCTCGATTGGATGCTCACGCCGTTTTTGCTGCTGTGGCCCATCACTTTTGGTTTGACTTGGCTGATTGCCGAGGGCATTGCCAAGGTGCCATTTGATCGCGGCTTGGGACAAAACGCACGTGCGATCGCTCAACTCGTGCAAAGCGACGATAAAACGGTGCGCTTTTCCTTTTCCCAGCCAGCCCACGAAATTTTGCACGCTGACGAAACCGATGAGGTGTACTACCAAGTCTTGGGTGCCAAGGGAGAGTTTTTAAGCGGGGACAACGAGTTGCCCCTGCCCCAAGAAGATGAAAAACTGGTCACAGATGAGCTGCGAATGCGTGACGATGTGCGCAAAGGCGTGCCCATACGCGTGGCCTACATCTGGGTGCGGGTCAAGGCGCAAAGCGCCAGACCGGCTTTGGTGCAAGTCGCCGAAACCTTGGAAAAACGCTCGGTACTGGCCAATGAAATCATCAAGGGCGTGATGCTGCCGCAATTCGTCATCTTGCCCTTAGCGGCCTTGCTGATTTGGTTGGCGTTGGCGCGAGGCATTCAGCCGCTGAATGAACTTGAGCAACGCATACGCCAGCGCAAGACTGACGACATGAGCCCCTTGGATGAAAGCGTTGTGCCTATCGAAGTTTCGCCACTGGTGTCATCCATCAACGATTTGCTGCAACGCCTGCAAGACTCCATCGCCAACCAAAAACGCTTTTTGGCCGATGCAGCGCACCAGTTGAAAACCCCTTTGGCGGGTCTGCGTATGCAAGCCGACTTGGCCCTGCGCAAAGACGCCAATGCAGATGATTTGAAACAATCGCTTCACCATATTGGTCGTGCCAGTATTCGCGCCACCCACACCGTGAACCAACTGTTGGCTTTGGCGCGCGCTGAGAGCAGCGGCGCGCCTGTGGCCAAACAAGCCTGCGACCTGAGTGCGCTGACCATGGAGGTGGTGAAAGACTGCTTGCCGCGTGCCATGGACAAACACATCGATTTGGGCTTTGACGACGCGTGCGACTCAGCTGGACTGCAAGGCAACCCGACCTTGCTCAAAGAGATGGTACGTAACCTGATTGAAAACGCTTTGAACTACACACCTTCTACGCCTGAGCACCCTGGCGTGGTGACAGCGCGGGTCTACCGCAATGCCAAAAATGCGCTGGTGCTGCAGGTGGAGGACTCAGGGCCAGGCATTACTGAGGCTGAGCGCGAACGAGTCTTTGAGCCCTTCTACCGGATACTGGGTACCGAGGCCGACGGCTCGGGCTTAGGTTTGCCCATCGTGCTTGAAATTGCCCACAAGCACGGCGCAACGGTGGATTTGCAAGAGACCCTTCCAGGACAGAAGCTACCTGGGGCGCAATTCAACGTGGTGTTTGCACAGCCCTAAACAGCCGCTTTGGCGAAGGTCACCACATGGTCCACTTCTGCGCGTATGCCTATCCACTCGCCAAGGTGATGGTCATGGTGGCTGGGCACATGGGCCATCAAGGTCTGGCCGCTGTCGAGCAACAGCGTGTACAAAAACTCAGAGCCACGAAAAGCTTTGCGAATGATTTGTGCTTTGACCAGCGCGGCATCGTCGTGGACGATGTCGTCAGCGCGCAAGAGCACATCGCAAGCACCCATCTGCGGCAGTTGCGAATGGGCCGCCATGGTTTCGCGCAATTCACCCAGTGGGGTGTGGAGCACAACCTCATTGCCTTCTTGGCGCATGGTGGCAGGCGCAAACACGCCATGGCCGATGAACTCCGCCACAAAGCGTGTGGCTGGTCGGTGGTACAGATGGTAGGCGTCGTCCCACTGCTCTAACTTGCCTTGGTGCATCACCCCAATCACATCCCCCAACGCAAACGCTTCGAGCTGGTCGTGGGTGACAAACAAGGCGGTGGTGTTGGCCATCTTGAGAATAGAGCGCAACTCGTGCGCCAAACGCTCGCGCAAGTCCACGTCCAGATTGGAGAAAGGCTCATCGAGCAAAAGCAGTTGCGGTTGAGGGGCCAAGGCACGGGCTAAGGCCACCCTTTGCTGCTGTCCGCCCGAGAGTTCGTGGGCGAAACGCTGCCCACTGTTGTCCAATCCCACCAAAGCCAAGACATCTTTGACACGGGCACGCTGTCTGTCCAGCGGCCAACGGTGCAAGCCAAACGCGATGTTTTGCGCCACATTCAAATGCGGAAACAAGGCATAGTCTTGGAACACCATGCCGATGCGGCGCTCTTCAGGGGGCAGATGGATGCCATTGCCGCTGACAACCACGTCATCGATGCAGATCTCTCCCGCGCTGATTTTTTCCAAGCCCGCCACGGCGCGTAGCAACGTGGTCTTGCCGCAACCCGAGGGGCCGATCAACACACCCATCTGGCCTGCTTGCAGCTGCAGGCTCACGCTGTCGACCGCTGCGACTTGGCGGCCAGGGTAGTGCACTTGCAAAGCGTTGACTTGAAGAAACATGCTGCGGATTGTAGGCATCTGACTTCTCTCAAACACTCGCTGCCTACAATCTGACCTTTTGACACTGTCGCTTGCCGCGACGACTCCATGCGCCTGATTTCCTTGCTGCGGTTGTTGGTAATTGTGCTACTGGCCCTGCCCGTGCTGATGGTGTTGGCTGCTTGGCTGCAGTGGAATGACGGCTCAGCCGATATCTTGCTTGGCATGGCCAGCACCGTCTTGCCCAGCTATGTGGTGAGCAGTTTGGGCCTGTGTTTTTGGGTCGCCATTGGCGTGATCAGCATGGGCAGTGTGAGCGCGGCGGCCGTCACCTTGTTTGACTTCAA
>CAMATW010000015.1 GCA_945861305.1 Bordetella parapertussis
TCTTTCAAGCCAAGGCTGTGGCCCAAATACAGCAGGTCACGCGAGAACGCATGGCGCACCTCTGTAATGGCTTGCCCACCCCAGCGCACCTCGCCGCTGGCCGTAGGCGCCAAACCACACACCATGCGCAGCAAACTGGTTTTGCCCGAACCGTTGTCGCCTTCGATCTGCATGGCTTGGCCTGGGTTCAAGGTGAAGCTTTGCGGCGCAAACAAGGGGCGACCGCCGCGCTCGCAACTGAGGGCAATGGCTTGGAGCTGGCTCATGCCCAAAACGTGCCCGCCATGGTCAACACCTTGGCACCGGTGCTGATCTTGAACCGCGCAACGCCGGCACTTCGACCCGTGTTGATGCCGCCCATGTCCAATGATCGAATACCACGTTCTTTCAAGGCCTCCATGCCTTTGTAAAGCAACAGGTTGTGCGCATGGGCATCACGCCCTGCATCGCTGGTCCAACCGATTTGGTAGGTGGCGGCTTGGCCGTGCAACAAAAACATCATGCCTGCCACGCGGTCGCGTCCGATGTCAGCTCGCAAGGTCAAGACGTTGTAACCAGGTTGTTTGCGCGAGGCAATATAAGCATCGACAAAATGCAGGGGCATGCCTTGAAAACCTCGGTTATCGCGCTGCTGTTGTTCGGCGTCCATCAGCCAGCGGTACTGGCCCAGATTGGTCCCGACACGGTGCACCGTCAATTCAGACTTTTCAGCGCTGACCAAGGGTTGGCGAAAGCGTTTGTCAAAGCCCGCCCTAAGGTCTTCCATCGAGGGCGTGAGGTCTAAAAGCGCGGTGGAGTAACCGGTCATGACACGCTTCAAGGGCGACAGGCCCAAGTCTTCGCCGCTGAGCTCGTTGGGGGTAACAAACAAAAACCGCAAGCCTTTCACCGGCAAGTTTTGGCGCAGACTGCGGTAGGCGTGTGCTTTGTCTTTGCCGCTCAAGGGTGCCAGCCACAAAGGGCCTCGGGTACACAGCGCCACACCGCCGAAGTTGCCAAAACGTCGCACCACGCACTGGGCTAAGCCTACGGTTTTTCCCTCGGCTTGAATCGCAGCCCGAATGACGGTGCCGCCGCTGACCAACATGGTCGAGCCATAAGCCCAGTCTTGCTGCAAGGGACCCGCAGCTTGGGTGTGCGCCGCGTCCCACGCCTCGGTGTCTTGGGTGCCCCACTCGACCTTCATGCCGACACACCCGCTTTGGTTAACATGGATGCATGTGGAGCAGATTTTTTAAACGCACCCCTGTGCAAACCGTGATGGGACACCGCCTGCCCGAGCCTCGCCTGACCTGGCAAGCCGCGCTGTGGATGGTGGTGTACTTGGGACTGCCGCTGTTGTTGCTGGGCACACTGATCGACCTGGCCATACAGCTGACCACCGGCATTTGCACCGGTTTGTGGTGTTTTTTCTAAAGCGTAACCATTCATAAAGAGGGCATCTTAGCGGGTGCTACTGCCTTGTTTTTCAGGACTCCATGAACCTCCCTTCCTCCCCCTCCCCCCAATCCCTCTCCGGCCTCTTGCCTTTTGTCAAACCCTATAAGGGTCGCGTTGCCATAGCGGGTCTTTTTTTGCTGCTGGCAGCAGGGGCCACCTTGGCGTTTCCGTGGGCTTTGAAACAGCTGATCGACCAAGGCCTGACAGGGCCAGGCAGCGCTGAGCGTTTGGCAGGACAGTTTGCGCAGTTGTTTGGCGTGGCAGCAGCTTTGGCACTTTTTTCAGCGGCGCGTTTTTACACCGTCACATGGTTGGGCGAGCGCATCACGGCGGACGTGCGCAATGCGGTGTATGGCCATGTACTGCAACAAAGCCCCGCGTTTTTCGAGACCACGCAGACCGGTGAGGTGCTGTCGCGCTTGTCCAACGACACAACCCTTGTGCAAACCGTTGTGGGTTCATCCCTTTCCATGGGCCTGCGCAATTTGGTGATGGGCACCGGTGCTTTGCTGATGCTGGTCTACAACCACCCCATGTTGATGGTGCAAGTCATTGGCTTGTTGGTATTGGTAGTGTGGCCAAGCGTGACCTTGGGCCGACGTGTTCGCAAACTCTCCCGCGCCAGCCAAGACCGCGTGGCCGACGCCAGTGCCTTGGCCGCTGAGGTGTTGAACGCCATCCCCGTGGTGCAAAGCTATACCGCAGAAACACGCGAAGCCACGCGCTTTGTGGACTCCACCGAAAAAGCTGTGAAAACATCGCTGCGCCGCGCCTTGGCGCGTTCCGTCTTGGTGGGCTTCATCATTTTGGCCAGCAGTGCAGCGCTGTTGTGGGGCTTGTACCAAGGCACGCTGGCAGTACGTGACGGCAGCATGAGCGCGGGTGAACTCGGACAAACCGTGGTCTTTGTGATTTTGTTGGCCAGTGCGTTTGCGGTGCTTGGCG
This sequence comes from Bordetella parapertussis, assembly GCA_945861305.1. GTDB lineage: Bacteria > Pseudomonadota > Gammaproteobacteria > Burkholderiales > Burkholderiaceae_C > Limnohabitans. The sequence goes on from CAMATW010000015.1 coordinate 2,386, forward strand.
AGGTCTATGGCGACTTGCTTCGCGCTGCTGGTGCTACCGAGCGACTGATGGAGTTGCTGGGTACAAGGTCTGTGATCAGTTCGCCCTCAAGGCCTTTGCAAGCCGCTTGGCCAGAGCGCGGTTCTTCCTTGTCATTGCAAGACTTGGATTTTCATTACCCTTCAAGGCCGCAAACCTTGGCCTTGGCGGGTCTGAGCGGCGATATTCATGCCGGCCAAACTGTGGCGGTGGTGGGCCCCAGCGGTGCGGGCAAAACCACGTTGTTTGGATTGCTGCTGCGCTTTTACGATCCGCAAGCGGGGCGCATCGTGCTGGATGGGGTGCCCATCAATGAGATGGATTTACACGACTTGCGTGAACGCATAGGCATCGTGCCGCAAGAACCGGTGATTTTTTCAGGTTCAGCCATGGACAACATCCGCTATGGCCAACCCACAGCCACAGACGCAGAGGTGCTAGCAGCTGCCAAAGCCGCGTTTGCCGATGAGTTCATTGTGCAACTCCCTCAAGGCTACGAAACCTTCTTGGGCGAAAAAGGCGTTCGCTTATCCGGCGGTCAGCGCCAGCGCATCGCGATTGCCCGCGCCATGCTGAAAAACCCCCCGCTCTTGTTGCTGGACGAAGCCACCAGTGCGCTTGACGCGCACAGCGAACGCATGGTGCAAGCCGCGCTGGAAACCGCCATGCAAGGGCGCACCACCTTGGTCATTGCCCACCGACTTGCCACCGTTCAAAAAGCCGATGTCATCTGGGTGCTGGACCATGGCCGCATGGTGGAACAAGGCACGCATACCGAGTTGGTGGCCAAGGGTGGTTTGTATGCGAGCTTGGCAGCCTTGCAGTTCAGCAACGCCTGATCCATGTCATTGCAAAACCTTTTGTCATTGCGAACACCTTGAAGCAATCTGAAGCCTCCCCCAGCGCCATCGACTCGCCCCAAGCAGCTTGGCGATTGCTTACCACCTTGCTGTTGATGCTCTTGGGCAACAGCGGTATGTATGTGGTGTCTGTGGTGTTGCCTGAGGTACAAGCAGAGTTTGCGGTCAGCCGCGCTGATGCTTCCATCCCCTACACCTTAAGCATGTTGGGCTTTGGCATTGGCGGCATGTGGATGGGCCGCTGGGCAGACCGCTTTGGCATTGCGCGGGTGGCAGCCTTGGGCGCTGTGGGCGTTGCCAGTGGATTTGTGTTGGCAGGCGTGTCGGGTGGCATCGTGGGCTTTGCCTTGGCGCAAGGCTTGTTGGGCTTGCTGGGCATCGCATCTACGTTTGCACCCTTGTTGGCAGACACCGCGCAGTGGTGGAACAAACGCCGTGGCATCGCGGTGGCGGTGTGCGCCAGTGGCAACTATTTGGCCGGCACTTTGTGGCCACCGATTGCACAATGGGGTGTGACCCAAGTGGGCTGGCGCACCACCTATCTATGTATAGGCTTGTTTTGCGGCATAGGCATGGCCTTGCTGTCTTTGCGTATGCGCACCAAGCCTCCAACAGCCCAAGCGCCCACGGTCAACAAACACGGCGTAGTGGCGTCGGACCGGCCCTTTGGTTTGTCTGTCACGCAAGCGCAATGGCTCTTGAGTGTGGCGGGTGTAGGTTGTTGCGTGGCCATGGCCATGCCGCAAGTCCATATCGTGGCCTATTGCAGCGACTTGGGGTTCGGTGCTGCGCGGGGTGCCGAAATGCTGTCGCTGATGTTGGCCTGCGGCATCGTCAGCCGCTTGGTGTCGGGCGTCATTTGCGACCGCATTGGCGGCATTCGCACTCTGTTGCTGGGCTCAGGCTTGCAAGGCATTGCGCTGATGATGTTCTTGCCCTTCGATGGCTTGGTGCCGCTGTACCTGGTGTCGGCCATGTTCGGTTTGTTCCAAGGCGGCATCGTGCCGTCTTACGCCATCATCGTGCGCGAGCATTTCCCCGCCCAAGAAGCTGGAACGCGCACCGGCACCATCATCATGGCGACCTTGGTGGGCATGGCGCTGGGCGGCTGGTTGTCGGGCAAGATTTTTGATGTCACCGGCTCTTACCACGCAGCCTTTATCAACGGCATTGCGTGGAATGCACTGAACTTTGGCATTGTGTGGTGGCTTTACAGACGCTACCAAAGGCATCAAGGTTTGTAGGCAGTGAACACATAGCGGTTGAGGCTAAAGAAATAGCCGCTGGCCTCTTCCATGCTGCTGATGTCGGCTTGCCAATCGACCACCAGCTGCGGACCGTAGTCAGGCAGACCGCCGACAAAGGACGCGATAAAGCCCATCATGCCGCCGCTGAACGAGTTGGGGCTGAAACTGAGATTGATCAAGGGAATGGTGTTGACCTGCACTTGCGCAAAACCCGCACCTTGCAAGCGTTGCACCAAGCTGCGTGGCAACTGTGGATGCGGAATATGCTGGCTCCAGCCCTGCATCACTCGGCGCATACGTGCTTCGTCTCGACACGCCCAGACACAAGACTCCCAGTCGGTGTCGACCAGCAAGATCTGAGCGCCGCTTTTCATTACCCGCGCCAACTCAAGAAACGCAGCGTCCAAGTCGGCGACATATTCATAGACCTGTGTGGCCAGCGCGACATCAAACGCACCATCGGCAAACGGCATATGCAACACATCGGCTTGGTGAAAAGCCACTTGCTTTGCGTCTTCACAGCGATGAGCCGCCAACTGCAACATGGGCGCCGCGATATCGATGGCATCCACACGCCCTTGCTCGCCCACCGCTTGCGACAGCGCTAAAGAAGTCAGGCCTGGGCCACACCCAATGTCCAAAGCCTGCATGCCAGGTTTGACATGGAGCAACTGGAAAATTTGCTCGCGTTGCTGCACCACATCGGGTGTGAGGTAGATGTTTTCCAAACGCTTGGCACCGGCTTGGTCAAATTGCGCCAAGGTGCTGTCTTTGTCAATCATGCATTGGACTCCAGGTGTAGCTCTCACAGCCAGAGTGAGCGCGATTGATCTTAGCCCTAGCCCATGCAACTCGACGTCCCCATCCATGAAACCGAGGTCAACACCGCGACCGTGACGATGGCCGCCGAGGCGCATGGTGGGGAAGCTTGGCGCATTGCCAAGGGTTGTGGGTGGATATGAGTCAGGTTCAGTAAGTCTCTAACTGCAACCGACCCTCATGTTTCAAAGTAGCAGCAACCGTTGCCCAGTCCAAACCTGCGCCCACGGCGATGTCTTGCAAAGCCAGTAACACACCCTCTTCCATGGCTTTCAAGCCGCAGACATAAAAATGGGTTTGCGGGTCTTGCAGCAAGGCCGCCAGTTGCGGTGCAGCATCCCTCATGGCGTCTTGCACATAGCGCTTAGGCTGACCGGGGGTGCGTGAATACGCGAAGTGGATATCGATGAAGTCTTTGGGTAGTTTTTGCAAGGGGCCAAAGTAGGGCAACTCTTGCTGGGTGCGAGCGCCAAAAAACAGCACCAACTTGCCACCCTCATAGCTGCCGCTGGCTTTCAAGCGACGTCGCCACTCGGTCATGCCGCGCATGGGCGCGCTGCCGGTGCCGGTGCAAATCATCACGATATGGCTGCCTGCATGGTTGGGCATCAAAAAGCTGCTGCCAAAGGGGCCGATCACCTGCACGGTGTCGCCGGTTTTCAGGTCGCACAAATGGTTGGACGCCACGCCTTTGACGGGCTGGCCTTGGTGGTCTTGCACCACGCGTTTCACCGTGAGCGACAGGTTGTTGTAACCCGCACGCTCGCCGTTGCGTGGGCTGGCCACTGAATACTGACGTGCATGATGCGGCTTGCCATGTGCGTCCAAGCCCGGGGCGATGATGCCAATCGACTGCCCTTCCAACACGGGAAAGGGCAGGCTGCCAAAGTCCAGCACGATGTGGTGGGTTTCGTTGTCGGTGCCGGCCTCGTTGACCTGCATATTGCCCACCACCTTGGCGCTGATGGGCGACTTGGGGCCGTACAAATTTGTCGAGGGTTGCGCGGCAGAGCGCGGCGGCACATTGACTTCTGGGGTTGGCAAAAGCGCGGCAGCCTCGCCTTGCCACTCGACCTGCGACTGCGGCGCAGGCAATTCGTCCCAGGTCAGTTGCTCGGCCACTGTGAAGGCTTTGCTGCGCAGCACCGGCAACCAATGGTCGATGGAGCCCGTGGGACACGGTGGCACACAGGCCATGCAGTGGTTGCAAATGTCTGCGTCCACCACATAGTTGCGGCTGTCGTGGGTGACCGCACCCACGGGGCAGGTGGCCTCGCAGGTGTTGCAGCGGATGCACACCTCGGGGTCGATCACATGCTGCTGCAGCAGCTCGGCCGTCTCGCTCATGGCTGAACTTTAATTGAAGCGCACGTACTCGAAGTCCACCGGCTGGCGGTTGATACCGATGGCCGGCGGGGCGATCCAGTTGGCAAACTTGCCAGGCTCGACCACACGGCCCATCAGGCTTTGCACAAAAGCACGGTCCTCCAAGGTGGGCAGCCATTCGCCGACCTTGGCATTCCATTCGCTTTCCGACACCACTCGGCCATCGGGCGAAATTTTGGCACCCGACAAAGCACCGATGTTGCGGTGGAACGCTTTGTGCGGCACGCTCAGGCGGTGCGGCAAAGCGGCTTTGTCGATGACGCGGTTCCAACGCTCCACACCACCGACCGAGTCTTTGATGAAGTCGTCGCGCAGCACTTCGTTGAGTGCGTTGAGCATGGGCACTTCTTTTTCTTGCAACTGGCCGTTGACCACGTTGAGTACCTTGTAGGTTTGACCGCGCAACACATGGTCGTCATCGCGCTTGGTTTCTTCATAGCGGCCTTTGATGCCGGTGGAATAAAACGTGGCGGCGTTGCTGGACTCGTCAGCGCCAAACAAATCGATGGTGACGCTGAAATGGAAATTCAAATAACGTTGCAAAGTGGGCAAGTCGATCACGCCTGCAGCCCGCAGCAGCCCCACGTCGTCGGTTTTCAGTTCATTCATCTTGGCGCAAGTGCGTTGGATGATGCGGCTGATGCCGGACTCACCCACAAACATGTGGTGCGCCTCTTCGGTCAGCATGAACTTGGTGGTGCGTGCCAGTGGGTCGAAACTGCTTTCAGCCAAAGCGCAAAGTTGGAACTTGCCGTCGCGGTCAGTGAAGTAGGTGAACATAAAGAAGCTCAACCAATCGGGCGTTTGCTCGTTGAAGGCTTGCAAGATGCGCGGGTTGTCTTCTTGGCCGCTGCGGCGCTCCAATAGCGCTTCGGCTTCTTCGCGGCCATCGCGGCCAAAATGTTTGTGCAGCAAATACACCATGGCCCACAGGTGGCGGCCTTCTTCCACATTGATCTGGAACAGGTTGCGCAAGTCGTACATGCTGGGCGCGGTGAGGCCCAAATGGCGTTGCTGCTCCACAGAGGCTGGCTCGGTGTCACCTTGCGTCACGATGATGCGGCGCAAATTCGCGCGGTGCTCGCCAGGCACGTCTTGCCAAGCGGCCTCGCCTTTGTGGTCACCAAAATGGATTTTTCGGTCGGCCTCGCCTTGGTTCAAAAAGATGCCCCAGCGGTAGTCGCGCATCTTCACATGGCCAAACTGCGCCCAGCCTTGCGGGTCCACGCTGACCGCGGTGCGCAAATACACATCGCTGTCGGTCGTGCCTTCGGGGCCCATGTCATCCCACCAGTTGATGAAGTTGGGCTGCCATTGTTCCAAGGCGCGTTGCAAGGTGCGGTCGCCGCCGAGGTCGACGTTGTTGGGGATTTTTTCGCTGTAGTTGATGCTGGACATTGTTTTTCCTTTGGTTGCGGAGGAAATTAATTGGAATCTGACCCCAATTAAACGCGGTTGAAATCGAAAGCGGTTTTTTCGCCTTTGCCATAGACCTTCAGTGCGCCTTTGTCGCCGACGGCGTTGGGGCGTTGGAAGATCCAGTTTTGCCAAGCCGACAAGCGGCCAAAAATACGGGTCTCCATCGACTCTTTTTGGCTGAAACGCAAATTGGCTTCCAAGCCGGTGAGTGAGTCAGGTGACATGGCGGCACGCTCTTCGATGGCGATGCGCAGCTCGTCAGCCCAGTCGATGTCGTCAGGGGCTGCAGTGACCAAGCCCAGCGCCATCGCTTGGTCGGCGTTCAAAGCTTTGCCAATGGCGGCACGCACGGCCTCAAGCGGCGCGGCTTCTTCATAGAAGCGACGCTGCAAACGCGACTGGTGGTTCACCATGGGGAAGTAACCCATATTCAGTTCACTCAAAGTGATGTGAGGTGCTAGCTCTGGCGCATCAGGCAGCGCCAACATATAAGCGCGGTCGGCGCAAAACGCCAACTCTGCCAAGGTGCCAGCAAAGCACGAGCCTTCATCGATCAGCGCAAACAAGGAACGTGAAGACACATCCAAACGCGCCAAGGTACGGCGCAGCAAACCGATGGTTTCGTTCACCAACCAATGGGCTTGGTGCTGCACCAACACCACATCAGACTGCAAAGCCAGCGCGGTGTCACCGGCGGTTTTCAAGAGCCACGTGCCGATGTCCAACTCGTTGCTGCGCAAACACAAAATCGCATCATCTAACTCACGCGTCATTTGCAATGGATACCAGCTGTCACCGGCTTGCTGAATCGCATCGATGGTGTTGGGAACCGCTGCTTTGGGCGCTGACACGGTGAGGGTGGCAGTGCGCTTGGCGCGGTCAATGTCTACATTCACGTATTCATAGTTCAAGCTGTCTGCCGCAGTTTTCTTCTGCAGGGGTTTCAAAGCCACGCCTTGGCCTTTGGCTGCTGCACCCGCACGTTGGCTTTGAGCCGCAAGCTGTTGTGCATGTTGGGCCACCGCATCGGCAAACTGTGCGGGCTTGGCAATCGCATCCACCAAACGCCAGTCCACAGCTTTTTGGCCGCGCACACCTTCTACGCTGGTGCAAAAAATATCTGCAAGGTCATGGCGCACATGACGCTTATCGGTAATGCGGGTCAGGCCACCGGTACCGGGCAACACGCCCAAGAGAGGCACCTCGGGCAAAGACACGCTGGAAGAGCGGTCGTCGACCAACAAAATTTCGTCACACGCCAGCGCCAGCTCGTAACCGCCACCCGCGCAAGCGCCGTTGACAGCTGCTACAAATTTCAAACCGCCGTGGCGGCTGCTGTCTTCGATGCCATTACGGGTTTCATTGGTGAACTTACAAAAATTCACCTTCCAAGCATGGGTGGACAAACCCAACATGAAGATGTTTGCACCAGAGCAAAAAATGCGGTCCTTCAAACTGGTGACCACCACCGATTTGACCTCTGGGTGCTCAAAGCGCAGACGCTGTAAGGCGTCGTATAACTCAATGTCCACACCCAAATCGTAAGAGTTGAGCTTCAATTTGTAGCCCGGCAAGATGCCGCCGTCTTCTTGAATATCCAAGGACAAGGTGGCAATCTCACCATCCACGCTCAGGGACCAATGACGGTACTGGCTGGGGTGGGTTTGGTAATCAACCGTGAAATCAGACATGCGGGCATTCCTTAGAGGCTCTGCATCATCATGCAGAATTAATCTCAGTTAATGCAATATATTGCAAATCTTCAAATCTGATCTAACCATGCTTTTTTCAGCGCCTGAAAGCTTTGTTCCTCAGACTGGGCGCTGGTGTCAAAGTGCAAATCAGCTTTGGCGTAAAACGGGCTGCGGCTGACAAGGATGCGGCGCAAATCCTGCATCGCCTCGGTGCTGGCCGCCATGGGGCGTGTATCGCCTTGGGCCAAGACCCTCGCCATGTGGTCCTCGGGCGTGGCTTGCAACCAAATCGTTAAGCACTGCCCAAGCAGCAGGGTGAAGGTGGCGTCCTCTGACACCAAACCACCCGGTGTGGCCAACACCGCATGGGTGTTGTGCGCCAAGCTGTCCTCCAAGGCGCGTCGCTCATAACGGCGATAGGCCTGTGGCCCATAAAGCCCATGAATTTCGCTGATGCTGCAACCGGCCAGCTGTTCAATAACGCGGCTGAGTTCGACAAACACATAGCCCAGTTCTTTGGCCAAACGCTTGCCCAAGGTGGACTTCCCCGCACCGCGCAAACCAATGAGCGCAATGTGTTGGCGCGGCGCTAAGCCGGTTTGCGGGGACTCTTCGAGCAAGCTCACTAAGTTGCATTGCAAGGCTTTGGCCACTTGCAACAACACCAAGATGGACGCGTTGCCCATGCCGGACTCCAAATTCGCCCAGTGCCGCTCGGACACCTGCGCACGGGCCGCCGCCGCTTTGCGTGACAGCCCCCTGCGAGCTCGCAGCAGGCGCACCCGCTCACCCAAGGCGATCAGGTAGGGGTGTTTTTCGTCAAGCGGGGTGTTGCGCATCCATGCACTTTAATGCATCTTGGATGCTGCTCGGCTTCAGGTGTCCTTGGAGACCTTGATGGTGGGAAATTTAGAAGAAAAATCTTTTGCTTTTGCGGCCACAGCGACTGCCAGCTGCCGTGCCACGGCTTTGTAAATGGCGGTGACTTCGCCATCAGGGTCGGCCACCACACTGGGCAGGCCGCTGTCGGCTTGCACACGAATGGCCATGCTCAAAGGCAATGCGCCCAAATACGCCATGCCCTCGGCATGGGCCATTTTTTTGCCGCCTTCGACGCCAAAGATGTGTTCGGCATGACCGCACTGGCTGCACACATGGACCGCCATGTTTTCCACGATCCCCAAAATCGGCACACCAACTTTTTGGAACATGCGAATGCCCTTCAAGGCGTCAATCAAGGCGATATCTTGCGGCGTGGTGACGATGACGGCGCCAGTCAGTGGCACACGCTGGCTCAGGGTCAACTGTATATCGCCGGTACCAGGGGGCATATCGACGATGAGGTAATCCAAGTCGCGCCAATTGGTTTGCCGCAGCAATTGCTCCAAGGCCTGCGTGGCCATGGGGCCACGCCACACCATGGCTTGGTCCTGTGCCACCAAAAAACCAATCGACATCACCTGCACGCCGTGAGCTTCAAGCGGTTGCATGGTTTTGCCGTCAGCACTTTCAGGCCGACCCGACAAGCCCATCATCATCGGCTGGCTGGGGCCGTAAATATCAGCATCTAGCAAACCCACACTGGCGCCCTCGGCGGCCAGCGCCAGCGCCAAATTGGCAGCGGTGGTGGATTTGCCCACACCGCCTTTGCCCGACGCCACGGCGATGATATTTTTCACTTGCGGCAACAAGGCCACGCCGGGTTGCGCTGCATGGGCAATCACTTTGCTGCTGACTTTGGCCTTGACAGAGGTGACGCCGCTGACTTGACCCACCACCTGTTGCAACTGCTGCTCGAACGCTGCCCACAGGCTTTTGGCGGGGTAGCCCAGCTCCACCTCAAAGCTGACATCGCCGCCTTTGAGTTGCAGGTTTTTGACCGATTTGCTGCTGACAAAGTCTTGGCCGGTAAGGGGGTCGACCACGGTTTTCAACGCGTTGGTGACGTCTTGTTCGCTCAGGGCCATGTCTACTCCAGTGTGTCTGTTGGGCAAAAGGGGACTAGTCTAACTAGCAATGTCATTGCAATTAACTGTCATTGCGAAGCCCTTAGGGCTGAAGCAATCTGTATGCGCACGCCGCAGGCTCGGCCTCGCCTCCATGCTGGCACAACGTCGGCTACGGCCGACCTGCGACCCACGCCTTGACGAAAGTTTTGCCTCAAAAACACCGATTTGTTGATACATGTTGATACACTACCCACTTCCCCGCGAACGCCAACCCAAGCCAAGCCAAAGGAGCATCTATGACAGCCATCGTCTCCGTCGATCAGACAGTTCAAGAATGGGGCAACGGCCTCGCGGTTCGCATCACCGCCAAAGTGGCCAAAGCCGCTCGCTTCACCCGTGGCCAACCGATCAAAGTTGAAGTGGTTGAAGGTGGCATTTTTTTACGCACTGCTGGTAAACCCAAGTTAACACTTGCGCAAAAGCTCAAGGCTTTTGACCCTGCTGCACACGGCGGGGAAGTCATGGCAACCGGGCGCGTAGGTCCCGAAGTGTTCTGATGGCGACCGTATCTAAGCACTGGGTGCCCGATCGTCGGGACATGATCTGGGTCAATTTCAATCCCCAAGTCGGTTCTGAGATGAAAGACGAGCACCCCATGCTGGTGTTGTCACCCAAGGCCTTCAACGAACGAACCCAGTTGGTCATTGGCCTGCCCATGACACACGCCCAAAGCAATGAAACAAACCCCTTTGCTGTGAAATTCACTTCAGGCAAAGGTGAGGTTTGCTATGTGCTGACCCACCAACCCAAGTCATTTGCTTGGCATGAACGTGGCGCACGTCCCCATGCATGGAAACAGGTACCGCCAGAAGTGTTCGAAGCCGCATGTGAAGAACTCAACGCCATCATCGCCATTAGCGCCGCATAAAATCAGCCTCCTTCTTTGTATCGACACCCTCATGACCCAGCGCCGCTTATTTGTCACCACCGCCCTGCCCTATGCCAATGGCAACTTCCACATTGGGCACATGATGGAGTACATCCAGGCCGATATTTGGGTGCGCTACCAGCGGATGCAGGGCCACGCGGTCAACTTTGTTTGTGCTGACGACACGCACGGTGCGCCCATCATGATCGCCGCTGAAAAAGCCGGCCTCACGCCGCAGCAGTTTGTCGCCAACATCGCTGCTGGCCGCCAACAGTACTTGGATGGGTTTCACATTGGCTTTGACAACTGGCACAGCACCGACGCCCCCGAAAACCACGCCTTGGCGCAACAAATTTACCGCGACCTGCGTGACCTGCCCGAGACACAAGGCGGCACGCTGATCGAGCGCAAAACCATCGAGCAGTTTTTCGATCCTGAGAAAAACATGTTCTTGCCGGATCGCTTCATCAAGGGCGAATGCCCCAAGTGCGGCGCGAAAGACCAGTACGGCGACAACTGCGAAAGCTGCGGCGCGGTGTATGCGCCCACCGATTTGAAAAACCCCTACTCGGCCTTGTCGGGTGCCACACCAGTTTTGAAACACGCCGAGCATTTTTTCTTCAAACTCTCCGACCCACGCTGCGTGGAATTTTTGCAAGACTGGACGCAAAACGGCCAACACCTGCAGCCCGAAGTGGCCAACAAGGTGAAAGAATGGTTCAGCGTTCGCACCAACTCCGACGGCACGACCAGCGAGGGCCTGGGTGACTGGGATATTTCGCGCGACGCGCCCTACTTTGGCATCGAAATTCCCGACGCACCGGGCAAGTACTTTTATGTGTGGCTGGACGCCCCTATTGGTTATTTGGCGTCGCTCAAAAACTGGTTCGATCAGGGCGGGCCCAAAGCGCAGCACGGTGAGACGCGCAGCTTTGACGAGTACATGGCCGCTGACGACACTGAGCAATACCACTTCATTGGCAAAGACATCGTCACGTTTCACACCCTGTTTTGGCCTGCCATTTTGAAGTTCAGCGGCCGCAAAGTGCCGAACAAGGTGTTTGTGCATGGCTTCTTGACAGTCAACAACGGCGAGAAGATGAGCAAGAGCCGCGGCACGGGACTCAACCCTTTGAAGTACTTGGAGCTCGGCATGAACCCCGAGTGGCTGCGCTACTACTTGGCCGCCAAACTCAATGGCCGTAACGAAGACATCGACTTCAACGCCGACGACTTTTTGGCACGGGTCAACTCGGACTTGGTGGGCAAGTACATCAACATCGCCAGCCGTTCGGCAGGCTTCATTGCCAAGCGCTTTGGCGGGAAATTGGGCTATACAACTTCTGACAAACCTTGGTCATCTAACGAATTACTAAGCCATCTTTCATCTCAAGGCAGTTCTATTCAAACGCTCTATGAAAGTCGAAGTTATGCCCAGGCTCTACGTGAAATCATGGGACTGGCTGATCAAGTTAACGAATATGTTCATGAGAACAAACCTTGGGAGATTGCAAAGCAAGAAGGTCAGGATGAGAGACTTTGGGAAGTTTGCACTGCATGTGTTGAAGCCTTCCGGATATTGACCATTTACCTCAAACCCATACTTCCTAAGCTTTCTGAAAATGTTGAATCATTTTTGAATGTACCTAAGTTCCAATGGAGCGACCTCAATACCATCTTGGGCTACGGCCATTTGATCAAGGATTACACACATCTTGTCCAGCGCGTGGACCCCAAGATGCTGGAAGCTTTGTTCGAACCACCCCCCGAGGTCGTCCCAGCCACCGTCCCCGGCGGCGAGCCCATCGCCGAGACCATCTCCATCGACGACTTTGCCAAGATCGATTTGCGCATCGCCCTCATCGTCAACTGCGAAGCGGTGGAGGGCAGCACCAAGCTCTTGCGCTTGACGCTGGACGTGGGCGAAGGTCGCCATCGCAATGTTTTCAGCGGCATTGCCAGCATGTACCAACCTGCCGACTTGGTGGGCAAGCTCACCGTCATGGTCGCCAACCTGGCACCGCGCAAAATGAAGTTCGGCGTCTCCGAGGGCATGGTGTTGGCGGCTTCGCATGCCGATGAAACAGCCCAACCTGGCATTCATGTGCTGCACCCTTGGCCGGGCGCGACCCCGGGCATGCGGATCCATTGATGCGCTGGGCTGCGGTCTTGCTCGCAGCTGGCTCGGCCTCGCGCATGGGACACCGTCCCAAGTGCTTAATTGAACGCGATGGCCAAGCGCTGATTCGCCGCACAGTCCAAGCTTTGCTGGACGCTGGCGTACACGAGGTGGTGGTTGTGCTGGGTCACTATGCCCAAGAGGTGGCGCCTGCAGTGGCAGGCTTGCCTGTCAATGTTGTCGTCAACCCCAACCCCGAGCAAGGCATCATTTCGTCGCAACGTCTTGGCTTGCAAAGAATCACCGTCACCTGCGATGCGGTGGTGATGTGTTTGGCCGATCAACCGCTGATAGAAACACAAGACATCGCCAAATTGCTGCAAGCCTTTGCCGATCGCCCAACGAATACGAGCTTGGTTTTTCCCCAAGTGCAAGGTCTGCCGGGCAACCCGGTGGTTCTGAGCGATGCGGTCCGCGCGGCGGTCTTGCAGGGCAGTGACGACTTTGGTTGCCAAACTTGGCGTCAACATAACCGCGCTTTGGTGCATGGGTGGGCAAGCGACAACCTGCACTACATCACCGACATCGACAGCCAAGCCGATATTGCAGCGCTCAGGCAAAGTCTAGGTGTCGATTTGCGCTGGCCAGACGCGAACGCAGGCTGAGCCTAGCGGCGTATAGTGATCCGCCATGGCATGGCTGACTTTTCAACCCAAATTATTTCAAGCGCTAAAGGGCTACAACAGCCACAAACTAGGGCAAGACGTAGGTGCGGGTTTGACAGTGGGAGTAGTGGCGCTGCCCTTGTCCATGGCCTTTGCCATCGCTTCGGGCTTGAAACCAGAAGCTGGTTTGATCACGGCCATCGTGGCTGGTTTTCTCATCTCAGCGCTGGGCGGCAGCAGGGTGCAAATTGGCGGACCCGCGGGCGCCTTCATTGTCATCGTGTACGGCATTGTTTTGCAGCATGGCGTGAGCGGGCTGATGCTAGCCACTTTCATGTCAGGCTTGTGGTTGCTGCTAATGGGCTTGTTGCATATGGGCGTGCTGATTCGATTCATTCCCGTGGCGGTGGTGATTGGTTTTACCAATGGCATCGCAGTGTTGATTACTTTGTTGCAATTGAAAGATTTTCTGGGCCTGCCAATTCAAACCATGCCGGCTGATGCGATAGGCATCGTGAGCATGGTTCTAAGCCATCTAAACCTGATTAACCCCACCACATTGAGCTTGACCTTGGGCAGCTTGCTGGTCATGGTGTTCTGGCAATTTGGCATTCCGCGCTTGTTGTCAGAAAGCTGGGCCAAACGCTTGGGCATGCTGCCCAGCCCCATGTTGGTGATGGTGTTGTCCTCCGTCGTGGTTTACCTTGCCGAGTGGCAAGTCGACACCTTGGGCAGTCGTTTTGGCGGTATTTCTGCCCACGTGCCTCCTTGGGTGTGGCCCAGTTTCTCTTGGATGCACATCATGAATTTGCTGGTCCCAAGTTTTACACTGGCATTTTTGGGAGCCATTACATCGCTTTTATGCGCTCGCGTGGCCGACGGCATGATTGATGACCGCCATGACCCCAATCAGGAGTTGATGGCGCAAGGCATAGCCAACATGGCCATGCCGTTTGTTGGTGGTATGCCAGCCACCGGCGCCATCGCCCGTACGGTCACAAACCTGAAAAATGGCGCCAGCAGCCCCATAGCCGGTATGGTTCACTCGCTGGGACTGTTACTGGTCATCCTGCTGGCTGCCCCGCTGGTGTCACACATTCCGCTGGCTGCCTTGAGCGCCATCTTGATGTCTGTCGCATGGAATATGGGGAACTGGCGAGCATTGGCACAGCTGAAGCAATTCCGTTGGTCTTACCGCATCACACTTTTGGCAGTCTTCATGCTGACGGTCTTGGTCAATTTGACAGTTGCTTTTGAGGTGGGCCTATTGGCGGCCTGTCTGATCTTTGTGTATCGGATTTCCAGCCTGAGCCGTTGCATAGAGCTTCACCGCAGTGAAGCTGTGCAAGTTTGGGGACTCCAAGGTGCCTTGTTCTTTGGGGCGGTTGTTTTGGTCGATCAATTGGCTCAACAACTGCCCAGCCAAACCTTGGTGCTGGACGCCAGCGGCGTGATTTATACGGACACCAGCGGCGCGGACGCCTTGCACAACCTGTGGCAAAGTTGTCAAAAAGCAGGCGTTCGCTTGGTGCTGACGGGATTGAACCAACAAACCAGTGATTTGCTTAGACGCACCAACTTGCTTGAACAATTAGGTGCTTCCAATGTTCAGGCCCATTGGGAACCTATCTTGAAAACCCTTGGTGGCTAGAATAGCGTTCCCACTCTTGGTCATCCCTATGTCACTGTTTGCCCGCCCCAAATACGTCTCTGAAGCCTCGCTGTTCATCGATCAGTTGAAGCAGGCCAAGCCTACGCTGGAAGCCGAGCAGCGTCAGGGCCGCGCACTGCTGTGGGACACCCCTCTCAACGCCAATGAACAAAGCGAGTTCAAGGTAGGCAAAGTCGCTCAAAAGCCCTACGTTTATTTCAATCCCAGCGTCAAGTGAACACAGCTGATTTGCCAGCCAATTGGCAAGGGCCCAGCGGCGACTTGCCCCATATGCCCACGGTCATTGACCATGTGGCGGTGGCGCGTCTTTATGGCGAACCGTTGTTTGCCATGCCGCAGGACCTGTACATCCCACCCGACGCCTTGCAAATCTTTTTGGAGGCCTTTGAGGGCCCTTTGGACTTGCTGCTGTACTTGATCCGCAAGCAAAATTTCAATATCTTGGACATTCCCATGGCGGGACTCACCCGCCAGTACCTCAGCTATGTCGAGGAAATCCGTAAAACCAACTTAGAGTTAGCCGCTGAATATTTGCTGATGGCGGCGATGCTGATAGAAATCAAGTCGCGAATGCTATTGCCACCCAAAAAGGTGGCCGAAGGCGTGGAAGCCGAGGACCCCCGTGCCGAGTTGGTACGCCGCTTGTTGGAGTACGAGCAACTCAAATTGGCAGCCGCCAACTTGAACCAATTTCCCCAACAAGGGCGAGACTTTTTACGCGCTCAGGTGTACATCGAGCAGTCCATGCAACCCCGATTTCCCCATGTGGATGCGGTGGAATTGCAGCAAGCGTGGGCAGATATTTTGCGTCGTGCCAAACTGGTGCAACACCACAAAATCAGCCGCCAAGAACTGTCGGTGCGTGAACACATGAGCATCGTCTTGAAAAAACTGCAAGGTCAGCGCTTTGTGGAGTTCGCCGATTTGTTCGACCCAGCCCTTGGTGTACCCGTGTTGCTGGTGACCTTCATCGCCTTGCTTGAACTCGCCAAAGAGACTTTGGTGGACATCACCCAAGCCGAGGCCTATGCACCCATTTATGTTCGACTGGCTTACGCGCCTGTGAACTGATTTCTTTGAGGAAACACCCATCATGAGCGTTCAACCCAGCGCCCCCGCTAACGCCAAGCGTCCTGCAATGACCTTACATAGTTTGATGAAGATGTACAGCGAGGGCGAAAAAATCACCATGCTCACCGCCTATGACGCAAGCTTCGCAGCCTTGGCCGATTTGGCAGGCGTGGAAGTTATTTTGGTGGGCGATTCTCTGGGTATGGTGTGCCAAGGCCACAGCAGCACCTTGCCAGTCACCCTTGACGCCATGCGTTACCACACCGAATGCGTGGCCCGTGGCGTGCAAAAGCAACATGGCCGCCCGATTGTTCTGGGAGACATGCCCTTTGGCACCTACGCCACCCCAGAGCAAGCCTTTCGCAGTGCCAGCGAATTGATGCAAGCGGGTGCGCACATGGTCAAGCTCGAAGGCGGCGTTTGGTTGGCGCCTACTGTGGAGTTTTTGGTCACCCGCGGCATACCGGTCTGCGGTCACATAGGCTTGACGCCGCAAAGCGTGAACACCTTGGGCGGCTACCGTGTGCAAGGGCGCACCGACAACGGCGCGCAACAATTGATGCAAGACGCTTTGCAGTTGGAAAAAGCTGGTGCACAAATGCTGGTTTTGGAAATGGTGCCTGCGGTACTTTCTGGCGAAATCACCCGCGCCCTAAGCACTTGCGCCACCATTGGCATTGGCGCTGGTGTGGACACCGCTGGACAAATTTTGGTCTTGCACGATATGTTGGGCGTGACCCAAGGCAAGGTACCTAAGTTTGCGCACAACTTCATGAACGAGGCCTCCTCCATTCAAGAGGCTATGCATGCTTTTGTGAAGGCCGTCAAAGAGCAACGCTTCCCCGTGAACGAATTGCACGCTTGGTAAAAACCGTATGTTGATCGCCCGTACGCTGGCCGAGTTGCGCCAGCATTTACAGCGCTTTGAACGACCCGCCTTTGTGCCCACCATGGGCAATTTGCACGAAGGCCATTTGCACCTGCTGCAAGTGGGCAAGCCCTTGGGCGATGTGTTGGTGGCCAGTATCTTTGTCAACCGCTTGCAATTTTTACCGAACGAAGACTTTGCCAGCTACCCCCGCACCTTTGAAGACGACTGCGCCAAATTGCGTGAACAGGGTTGCGATGTATTGTTCGCGCCCGATGAAGCAGAGCTGTACCCCCAGCCCCAAGTCTTCAAAGTGCAACCCGACCCCGCCTTGGCCAATATTTTGGAAGGGCAATTTCGCCATGGGTTTTTCACCGGCGTATGTACCGTGGTTATGAAACTGTTCATGGCTGTGTTTGCCGGCAAAGCGCAAGGCGTGGCTGTGTTTGGCAAGAAGGACTACCAACAGTTGATAGTGATTCGCCAAATGGTGCGCCAGTTTGCCCTGCCCATTGAGATCAGCGGGGTGGACACCTGCCGCGCCCCAGACGGTTTGGCGCTCAGCTCGCGCAACGGCTACCTCAGCACGACAGAACGTATGGAAGCGGTGCAACTGTCGATGGCGCTACGCCAATTGGGCAAAGACGCTTTGGCTGTCCCCGATGACCTAGCCTCACACTTGCCACGACTGGAAGCCCAAGCCATGGACGCCCTGCGCCAGCGCGGTTGGCAACCCGACTACCTGACTGTGCGACGCCGCCAAGATCTGCAATTGCCGCTTACGGGCGACGCACTGGTGGTACTGGGCGCGGCGAAGTTAGGCGCCACACGGTTGATAGATAACTTAGAGCTTATTCTCCCTTAGCGTCGCGCCCCATCAGCGCCGCCACGGCTTGTTGCGCAGAAGCTTGTCCTTGCAACACCGCCACCACCGCTTGGGCGATGGGCATGTCCACGCCAAGCTGTTGGGCGCGTTGCACCACGGTGTGGGCGCTGTAAACACCTTCGGCCACATGGCCCAAAGACTGCAACACTTGGTCTAACGATTGGCCTTGCGCCAAGGCCATGCCCACCTGCCTGTTGCGGCTTAAGTCGCCAGTGGCGGTGAGCACCAAGTCGCCCAAACCGCTCAGGCCCATGAAAGTGTCCGCACGTGCGCCCATGGCAAGCCCCAAGCGGGATATTTCTGCCAAACCGCGTGTGATGAGCGCAGCGCGTGCGTTCAAACCCAACTTCATGCCATCACACAAACCGGTGGCGATGGCCATGACGTTTTTCACCGCGCCACCGACCTCTACGCCCACCACATCCTCATTGGCATAAAGACGCAAGTTGTCGCCGTGAAAAGCATCCACCAATGCCTGTCGCACTGAAGCGTGTTCACTGGCAGCCACCAAAGCGGCGGGCCGCCCAGCAGCCACCTCTTGGGCAAAACTCGGCCCACTCAAAACACCCGCCAACATGCCAGGCGCAACCTCGGCTTGCACCTCGTGGGGCAGTAAACCGTGGAGCGCAGAAGTTGATGACGCAGCCTCAAAACCTTTGCACAACCAAGCCAATGGTTTTTGCTTTTGCAAGGGCACAAGCACTTGCAATACCGCACGCAGCGAGGCCATGGGTGTGGCCAAAACGGTTAAATCGACGTCGGACAAAGCTTCAGAAAAAGGGGCGTTGCTTATGTGCAAAGAAGCGGGCAAAACGCAGCCAGGCAAGTAGCGCTTGTTTTCGCGATGCTGCTGCAGGGTTTGAACCAAGCTCGCGTCACGCGCCCACAAGGTGACCTCATGGCGCGAAGCGGCCTGTACCGCGAGCGCCGTGCCCCAAGCGCCAGCGCCAACGATGACCAATTTCACTGCAGTTTTTGCTCTGCCGCCATGCGTTGCTGCTGGTCGAACATGGCTTGGAAATTAATTTCCGCCATGTGCACAGGCGGAAAACCTGCGCGCTGTATGACATCAGCCACATTGCCGCGCAAATAGGGGTAAATGATTTGTGGACACGCAATGCCTGTGACGGGTTGCAACTGGCCGTCTGGCAGGTTGCGGATTTCAAAAATACCCGCCTGCTTTGCCTCGACCAAAAACATGGTTTGGTCATTGATTTTGGTCGTGACTGTCGCTGTGACCGTGATCTCAAAAACGCCGTCACCTATTTGCTCTGAGCCCAAACCAATTTGGATGTCCACCGAAGGAGCTTCTTGCGACAACAAAATCGCTGGTGAATTGGGTTGCTCTAAAGAGAGGTCTTTGAGGTAAATGCGCTGGATTTGAAAGACGGGATCGGTGGCTTCGGCCATGGTAAGTTTCCTGAAAAGAAAAACCCGCTTGGTAACTGCCTCCTAAGCGGGTGAGGGTTAGGTGGCGAAGATTATGTCAGCTTGCTTGCAGCATGGGCATGAGGCCACCGCGGCTGTCCAAGGCCATCAAATCATCGCAGCCGCCCACATGGGTCTCGCCAATGAAGATTTGCGGCACGGTACGCCTGCCTGTCAAGGCCATCATGCGGTCACGCTCATCAGGAGAGAGATCGATTCGCACCTCCTCAATATGCTCGACGCCGCGAGCCTTTAGGATTTGCTTAGCCCGATTGCAATAGGGACAAACAGCGGTGGTGTACATCTTGATGGGTGGCATGGTTTAAAGGGTGGTTAGGTTTTTTCCAAAGGTAGATTGGCTTCTTGCCAAATCTTCAAGCCGCCCGATAGGCTGTGGGCCTGCTCGAAACCGAGTTTGGTGGCAATTTTTTGGGCACGTTGCGAACGAACACCGCTGGCACACACCAAAATAAGGGGGCGTTTTTTGTCGTTGACGGTCTTGCCCAAGTTGGACTCCAACACATCCATGGCAATATTTTTAGCACCAATCAAATGGCCTGTGGAGAACTCTTCTGGGCTGCGCACGTCGACGATGTGCGCTCTTTCGCGGTTGATCATCAAAACCGCCTGGGTAGGTGACAAACCGGCCTTGCCCATGATTTGCAAGGAGGGTAAAAGCAGCGCCATCCCAGACAGAACAGCCACCAGAACCAACATCCAGTTATCGATCAAAAAACTCACCATGGTTGCCTTGGAAATTTGTCTTAGAAATGTCATTTTAGAATGGATTCTTTTTTCTGACTTAAGAAGGTCATTTCTTACCCATGTACACCCTGGTGCTCATTCGACACGGCGAATCTATTTGGAACCTGGAAAACCGCTTCACAGGCTGGGCCGATGTTGACCTGACGCCCAAAGGTGTGGAGCAAGCACGCCTTGCGGGGCTGATGCTGAAAGAGGCCGGTTTCGAGTTTGATGTGGCTTACACCAGCGTGCTGAAACGCGCCATCCATACCTTGTGGCATGCCTTGGATGGCATGGACCGCACTTGGCTGCCGGTGACCCACCACTGGCGCCTCAACGAGCGCCATTACGGCGCTTTGCAAGGCTTGAACAAGGCCGAGACCGCCGCGCAGTATGGCGAAGCGCGGGTCATGGCTTGGCGACGCAGCTTCGATGTGCCCCCGCCTGCCATGCAGCCCCAAGACAGCCGATACGAGGGTGCAGATCCGCGCTACGCCAAGCTCAGCGCCGCTCAGGTGCCGCTTACCGAGTGCCTCAAAGACACGGTTGAGAGGGTCATGCCCTTTTGGAACGAATCGCTCGCGCCTGCCATCCGCGCTGGCGAACGTGTGTTGGTCAGTGCGCACGGAAACTCCCTGCGAGCGCTGGTGAAATACCTCGACAACATCGCCGACCAAGACATCGTGGGCCTGAATATCCCCAATGGAGAGCCTTTGGTCTACGAATTAGACGCCGATTTGCGCCCAATTCGCAGCTATTACCTAAAAGACGCTTAGTCGACGCTAACCACGCCGCATCAAGGTTAATTTGCATAAAAGCCTGCGCCTGCGATTCAAGCACAGTAAACTATCTTCTTCAATTGCCTATTCATGGCTTTTTTTAATACAGGGTAAAAATGGGTCATAAACTCAAAATCGCAGGCTGGTTAAGCATTGGTGCCCTGACGGGTGCATTAACCACTTTTTCGCTACAAACCGTCGCTCGCGCCAATATGGCGCCGTTGCCGCTCGAAGAGTTGCAGCAACTGGCCGCGGTTTTCAGCATGGTTAAGACCGATTACGTTGAAACTGTTGACGAGAAAAAACTCATCAATGACGCCATCTCTGGCATGGTTTCCAGTTTAGACCCGCACTCCCAGTATTTCGACAAAAAGTCCTACAAAGAATTCCGTGAAGGCACAACCGGTAAGTTTGTCGGCGTTGGAATTGAAATTTCCCAAGAAGACGGCATGGTCAAAGTGGTCTCGCCCATCGAAGGCTCACCCGCGGACCGTGCTGGCTTGAAGCCTGGCGACTTGATCACCAAAGTGGACGACACCTCCATGAAAGGCCTGTCGCTGAACGAGGCGGTCAAGCGTATGCGTGGCGAACCCCGCACCAAGGTTTTGCTCACCATCTACCGCAAGGACGAAAACCGCACCTTCCCTGTCACCATCGTCCGTGAAGAGATCAAAACCGTCAGCGTCAAATCCAAGATGATTGACAACGGCTATGGCTGGATTCGTGTGAGCCAGTTTCAAGAGCGCACCGTTGACGACTTGGCCCGCAAACTTGAAGAGCTATACAAACAAGATCCCAAAATGAAGGGCTTGGTGCTCGATTTGCGTAACGACCCCGGTGGCTTATTGGATGCCGCGGTGGCCATTTCAGCCGTCTTCTTGCCCGACAACGTGACAGTTGTATCAACCAACGGCCAGTTGGAAGAAAGCAAATTCACCTTTAAAGCTGCACCCGAGTACTACTTGCGTCGCGGCGGTCAAGACAGCGTGTCCAGCCTTGCCAGCAAAACCAATGGCTTTTTCAAGAAAATTCCCTTGGTGGTTTTGGTAAATGAAGGCTCAGCCTCAGCCAGCGAGATCGTTGCGGGTGCTTTGCAAGACCACAAACGCGCCACCCTCATGGGCAGCCAAACCTTTGGCAAGGGCTCGGTTCAAACCGTTCGTCAACTGGGCTCAGACACTGCCTTGAAAATAACCACAGCGCGTTACTACACCCCCAGCGGCCGCTCCATTCAAGCCAAAGGCATCTTGCCAGATTTGCTCATCGACGACACCGCTGAGGGTAGCCCTTATGCAGCTTTACGCACCCGTGAAGCTGATTTGGAAAAACACCTCAACAGCGGCCAAGGCGAGGAAGTCAAAGACCCTTCGCGTGAGAAAGCCCGCGATGAAGCTTTGAAACGCCTTGAGGAAGAGTCCAAAAAGCCTGTGGCAGATCGCAAAACCCCCGAGTACGGCAGCCCAGAAGACTTCCAGTTGCAACAAGCACTGAACCGCTTGAAAAACCAACCTGTGAAGGTCAGCAAAACCCTGACTGAACGTCCTGCCGATAAAAAGGAACAGTAAGGCGTGAATGACGCCCAGCTGCTGCGTTATTCACGGCATATCCTGCTCGATGAGCTTGGCGATCTAGGTCAACAACGGCTACTTGACAGCCATGTCTTGGTCATCGGCGCAGGCGGTTTAGGCTGCAGTGCAGCACTTTTTTTGGCGACCAGCGGTGTCGGGCACATCACCTTGGTCGACCATGACGAGGTGGACCTTACCAACTTGCAACGCCAGATCGCCCACAGCACCGAGCGCATAGGTCAAGCCAAAGTGGCATCAGCCCAACAAGCGATGTTGGCGCTTAACCCCGACATCCACATCACCACCTTGGAACAAAAGGCAGACGCAGCTTTGCTGGACCAACTGTTGCCCACAGTACAAGTGCTGCTCGATTGCAGTGACAACTTTCAAACCCGCCACATGCTTAACAAGGCCAGCGTGAAACACCGTGTGCCCTTGGTTAGTGGCGCGGTCATTCGCTTGGATGGTCAGTTGACCACTTATGACCCTAGGCAGCCAGACTCCCCCTGTTACGCCTGTGTGTTTCCGCCTGACCAAGCGCCGGAAGAAATCAGTTGCGCCACCATGGGTGTGTTGGCGCCTTTGGTGGGCGTCATCGGCAGCTTGCAGGCTGCTGAAGCACTGAAGCTGCTGACTGACTTAGGCAGTTCTTTGGTGGGGCGACTGCAAATGCTCGATGGCCGCAGCTTGGCCTGGACCGAAATGCGTTTGCGCCGTCAAACCAGTTGCTCTGTGTGCGCCGTGGACAAGCGCTCATAAAAACGCACCGCCAAAGCTGGTCTATCAGCTTGCGACGCTTCAATACCCGAGCGCACAAAACGGTAGTGCGACTTTTCCACCACCCGACAACTGGCTGCATTGCGCTCATCCACACGGCAAACCAAACGCGCAGTGGGTACAAGCCCCAGGGCTGTGTCGCTCAGGGCGGCGACAGCCTCGCTCATCAAACCACGTCCATGCTTTGAAGTTCTGCACCAATAACCCAACTCAAACTCCGGTACTTTTGCGTCAATACGGTGAAAACCGACGCTGCCCAACAGAGTGCCCGTGACTTTGTCATGCATCAGCATCGGCCAAGACAAGCCCAACTCAAAAGCTCCATAGCAGGATTGGCAATAGTCCTCTGCCATGTCGGGTGTTTGTGGCTTTTGCGCCCAGGGCAAAGAATCGGGCCATTGGCGAAGCGCTGTCAAACTCTCTTGTACCGCCGAGTACAAAGCGTCGCCGTCTCCAGGAAGAGGGCAGCGCAACCACAAACGCGACGTCTCTATAGGGTCAACCCATGCAGTGCTCATACGCCGATGATCCAACCTTCCAGTATGTCTATCTCAGGGGGTAAACCGTACAGCTTATCGCCACCCGCATGGCGTTGCTGTGCTGTGGCAGCTTGCACCATGCAAAGCACAGCGTCGAGCTTGTCGCCACTGGCGTCTTGCACCAATGCATCGTGCTGTGCGGGGCGCAAATACAGCGACAGTCCCACTTGACCATTGAGTAATCCCTGCAAAATATCCTTGCGGGCAATCAAGCGCTCGGGCGTTTGTTTGGCCTTGTCGTCGCTCTTGTAACTGCGCGACCCAATCAGTTGCCGCGCCAACCACCCAGGGTAGGCCTCCAAAGCCACACGTTGTGTGTCGCCTGTATAAAGGCCTGGGAAATCCAAACCCGCTTGCAGCATCAAAGGCACACCGGCATGAAGCATGTAAGCCACTGGTGGATTCACCCATTTCATGGATGGGCTAGAACCGGCAGGAATATCGGTAGCGCGGTGTGCAAATTTGCCGCCTGCGGGGCGGTTATCGCAAAAGGCTTTGAAGGTGGCGCGAATCTGCTCGCGGCTGAGCGTGGCGAAATGGTCTATGCATTCTTTCCAACTGAGAGGCCACTTCAGCGTGGTGACCAACTCGCGGGGCAAACCAAACGGTAAATCAAAACCGCCCACCCATGGTCCTGGCGTGTGCAAAGCTTGCTCGAACGCCACCAGGCTTGTACAGGCTTGCAAACCTTGAAGAACCAAGCGCTTGTCTCGCCACGCCCCCCAAGCAAGCACAATGGATTTGCGCGTCGAGGGCGAACTGCTGAAGTCACAACCCAGCAGACGTGTCATGGGAAAAACTCAGGCGCGACCCAAGATAGCAGCGGTGGCCATCAACTCTTCAAGCAAAGCCAAAGAGACTTTGCCTGACACAGCATAAGGGTCTAGTATGGGAAGTTCGGAATATTTCAACACCACCGAAGTATTGAGTTTGGACAAATTGACATGCCCCATGGTCCAACCGCCAAAACGGCGTTCGGCAATTTCTTCGTAGTTGAGCAGCACCACATCGGTATGGCGCTTGTCACTGACGATTTGCCCATACAAGTTATTGACTTGGTTGCGCCCGCCTTCAATGGCTTGCAAATAAATGCCACCGCCATAGCAAAGAATACCTGTGATGCCATTGGCCATATTGTGTTCACGGGCAACAGACAAGATGGAGTCCGTGGCCGCAGAGGCATCGGGATCCAAAGCTCGGCTGACATAAAGCAAACGCACCAACATGCCATCAATCCTTTTTAGGAATCAGTGAAAGAAATTCTCGACGCAAATTGGGATCTTTCAAAAATGCACCACGCATCACGGAGTTGATCATGCGACTGTCCATGTCTTTTACCCCACGCCAAGCCATGCAGTAGTGAGAAGCTTCCATGACAATCGCCAAACCATCGGGTTGAGTCTTCACTTGGATCAGGTCAGCCAACTGCACCACCGCTTCTTCTTGAATTTGGGGGCGCCCCATGACCCATTCAGCAAGTCGAGCGTACTTGGACAAACCAATCACATTGGTATGTTCATTGGGCAAGACGCCAATCCAAATTTTTCCAATGACGGGACAAAAGTGGTGGCTGCAAGCACTGCGAACCGTGATGGGTCCCACGATCATCAACTCGTTCAAGTGCTCGGCGTTGGGGAACTCGGTGATGACGGGGGGGTTAACGAAGCGGCCACGAAAGACTTCTTGCACATACATTTTGGCGACTCGGCGAGCGGTGTCAGCGGTGTTGTGGTCGTGCTCGGTGTCGATGACGAGGCTGCTGAGAACGCCTTTCATTTTGTCGGCTACTTCGTCGAGCAATTTATCGAGCTCGCCAGGCTCAATGAAGTCGGCAATATTGTCGTTAGCGTGAAAACGCTTGCGCGAAGCCAGCAATCTTTCGCGGATTTTGATGGACACAGGAACACCTGCATCATGTGCCTCAGAGGTCATGTTTGTCTCTGTCTTTTTCAACATGTCAAAGATACTAACAGCAGATGTCCTATTGAGCTTAGAAGCGAAGACAAAGACCTTGCTTAGGTCGTCTCGACTGTGCGCAAACGGATATGCAACTCGCGAAGCTGCTTTTCATCAACCAGCGAGGGCGCTTGGGTAAGCAAGCACTGCGCACGTTGGGTTTTAGGAAAAGCGATGACGTCGCGGATGGAGTCGGCACCTGTCATGAGGGTGACGATACGGTCTAAACCAAAGGCCAAGCCGCCGTGGGGTGGAGCGCCGTATTGCAAAGCGTCGAGCAAGAATCCAAATTTGATTTGCGCTTCCTCGGGGGTAATCTTCAGGGCATCAAACACTTTTTGCTGTACATCGGCGCGGTGAATACGTACCGAGCCGCCGCCAATTTCCCAGCCGTTGAGCACCATGTCATAGCCCTTGGCAATGCACTTTTCGGGCGCAGTGACCATCCAATCCTCGTGCCCATCTTTGGGGGCGGTGAAGGGGTGGTGTACGGCGTTGTAGCGGCCGGCTTCCTCGTCGAACTCGAACATGGGGAAATCCACCACCCACAAAGGTGCCCAGCGGTCTTGCAGCAAGCCTTGTTTTTTGCCGAAGTCACTGTGACCGATTTTCAAGCGCAAGCCGCCAATAGCGTCATTCACCACTTTGGCCTTGTCAGCGCCAAAGAACAACAAATCACCGTCTTGTGCACCGCTGCGCGACAAGATTTCGGCTATAGCTTTGTCGTGCAGGTTTTTCACAATCGGTGACTGCAAGCCTTCGCGACCTTTGGCCACTTCATTGACCTTGATCCACGCCAAACCTTTGGCGCCATAAATTTTCACAAACTCGGTGAAACCGTCGATCTCGCCTCGGCTCATCTCGCCACCACCAGGCACTCGCAGAGCAACCACTCGCCCGCCTTTGCTGGTGGCAGGGCCGCTGAACACTTTGAAATCCACATCCACCATGACGTCGGTGAGTTCGGTGAACTCAAGTTGGATCCGCAGATCGGGCTTGTCCGAGCCAAAGCGGTGCATGGCTTCTGAATAAGCCATGATGGGGAAGTCGCCCAAGTCGATATCAAGCACTTGCTGGAACACACCTTTGATCATGTCTTGGAACAGAGCGCGAATTTCCTCCTCACCTAAGAACGAAGTTTCTATATCGATCTGGGTGAACTCGGGCTGTCGGTCGGCTCGCAAATCTTCATCACGAAAACATTTGGTGATTTGGTAATAACGGTCAAAGCCAGACACCATCAGCAACTGCTTGAACAATTGCGGTGATTGAGGCAGGGCAAAGAAATGGCCATCGTGCACACGACTGGGTACCAAGTAATCGCGAGCACCCTCTGGCGTACTCTTGGTCAGCATAGGAGTCTCAATATCGACAAAGCCATTGGCGTCCAAAAACTTGCGAACCGCCATTGATACTCGGTATCGCAGCATCAGGTTCTTTTGCATATAGGGGCGGCGCAAATCCAACACCCTGTGGGTTAAGCGGGTAGTCTCTGACAAATTGTCATCATCAAGTTGGAAGGGCGGCGTGACTGAAGGGTTGAGCACCACCAATTCATGGCAAAGCACTTCGATCTTGCCGCTTTTTAGTTGCTCGTTGATGGTGCCTTCGGGGCGCGAGCGCACCAGGCCTTTGATCTGCACACAAAATTCATTGCGTATGTCTTCGGCCACTTTGAACATATCGGCACGGTCTGGGTCACAGACCACTTGCACATAACCCTCACGGTCGCGCAGATCAATAAAGATCACGCCACCATGGTCGCGTCGGCGATTGACCCATCCGCACAAAGACACATTTTGTCCTTGCAGTGCTTCGGTAACCAATCCACAGTAGTGCGTTCTCATAGCTTGTTGTCCAGTTTAAAAAGGGGTTATGACATAAGGCGCTCTAAGACGCCGTTAATTAATGAGGGTTTGTCGGCAAACCCGTGGGGGAAACAGCGCCCATGGAGATGACATAGGTCAGTGCTTCGTCCACACTCATGTCGAGTTCAATTACGTCGGCGGAGGGCACCAGCAAAAAGAACCCGCTGGTTGGGTTGGGCGTGGTGGGAACATACACACTCATAAAGCCTTCCCCCAAATGCGTTTGCACTTCGCCTTGGGGTGCGCCGGTTTGAAAGGCAATGGTCCATGTGCCTTGGCGAGGGTATTGCAACAACACCGCCTTGCGAAAGGCATTGCCGTTGCTTGAAAAAAGTGTGTCAGATACTTTTTTAACGCTGGTGTAGATGGACTTGACAATGGGTATGTGGGTAAAAAGCTTGTCCCATTGCTTGACCATCCAGCGGCCCGCCACATTGGAAGCCAAAGCGCCGGTGAGCACCAGCACCAAAAACACCATCACAACACCTAGGCCCTTGATGCCATTGAGTTGCTGCAAAGCGTCTGTATGCACTTGGGGCAAGACACTGCCCAAGCCATACAGCACATTGGCCAAAATGCCGTCGAGAGCGCCAACCAGCCAACTCAGAACCCACAGCGTGATGGCCAAAGGCAGCCACACCAACAATCCAGCCAAGATGTATTTTTTGAAATTCATACTGTGAGTAAAAAAGATCTGCAGCCGTGAATAACGGCTTCAGTGACAAGCACAAGAAGGGGCGCAGGAAGAGGCGGTGGAAGCAGCAGGGGTGTCTGCGGATTTGGCAGGCGTCGCCGCATCTGGCGCAGCCGTGCTGGTGCTGTCGGTGCTGGCGGGAGCCGCACTGCCCCCACCTTTGAAATCGGTGGCGTACCAACCTGAGCCCTTGAGCTGAAAACCAGCTGCTGTGAGTTGCTTGGTGTAAGAGGGTTTACCGCAAGAGGGGCAGTCACTCAAGGGCGGGTCGGACATTTTTTGCAGCTGGTCTTTAGCGAAGCCGCAAGCGCTGCATTTATAAGCATAAATTGGCATAGATGATTCGCAGTGTGAGCACAGATTGAAGCCTTAAATTGTATGCTTTTTATACAGGAGAAGCCCCTAGCGCCTCAAACCTGCGTTCAACTGTTCATATACTACGCACTTGGCGCTCGCACAGCGAGTTTCTTTGTTGGGTTTTCCACTTTTACTTATGGAGTCTCTGCCATCATGAACAAACGTCTTTTATGGCTTGTCTTGGCTTGCTTGTCTGTCGCTGCTTGTGGCAAAAAGGAAGAGCCCAAGGCCCCCGTTGCTGCAGCCCCTGTGAATGCAGAAGAGAAGGTCTTGAACGTTTACAACTGGCCCGATTACATCGCTGCCGACATGATCGCCAATTTCGAAAAAGAAACTGGCATCAAAGTTAACTACCAAACCTTTGAAAACAATGAAGGCCTGCAAGCCAAATTGGTGGCAGGTAACTCTGGTTATGACATCGTGGTGCCCGGCTCCGTGTTTGTGAAGGCACAAATCGAAGCGGGTCTGCTGAAAAAACTCGATAAATCTCAAATCCCTAATTACAACAACCTCGATCCCGCTTTGATGAGCAAACTCACGAGTGTGGACCCAGGCAATGAATATGTTCTTCCTTGGGCGTGGAGTTTCACCACGGTAGCCATCAACAAAACCAAAGTGGCCAAAGCCTTGGGCAGCACCCCCATGCCAGAAAACGCATGGGACTTGGTGTTCAACCCCACCTATACCTCCAAGCTCAAATCTTGTGGCATAGCCTACCTCGATTCACCCTCGGAAATTTTGCCACCTGCCCTGCACTACATTGGCAAGAATGCTTACTCGGATGATGCAGCCGACCACAAAGCGGCTGGTGATATGTTGGCCAAAGTTCGCAAAGATATTCGACTGTTCTCTAGCACCATGATTGACGACGTTGCTGGTGGCAAAGCTTGTGTGGCCTTGGGCTGGGCGGGTGACTTCAATATCGCCATTGCCCGTGCCAATGAAAACAAGAGCAGCCAAGACCTCGAAGTGCTGTTGCCCAAAACTGGTGGCCTGATCTTCTTTGACAACTTGGCCGTTCCTGCTGACGCCAAGCACCCTAACAATGCCATGGTCTTCATCAATTACTTCCTCAAACCCGAAGTATCCGCCGCTTTATCCAACGAACTGGGTTACCCCACCGCCAACAAAGCCAGCTTGGCCAATGTCAATCCTGAAGTGGCCCAAAACAAAGCCGTGTTTCCTGATGAAGCCAATCTGAGCTTGATGGTGCCGCCTGCCGCATTGGGTAATGCTGCGCGTGAATCCATGACAGCTGTCTACACCAGCTTCAAAAAAGGCAAGTAAAGATTTTGGCGGACACTGAAGCTGTACCTAGGGTGTCCGCCGTCTTTAGGCTAATTCAAATATCTTGAAGACTTTCTCGTCCGCGTTAGGACTGCTGTTCTTGCGGCGTGGTCGCTGGATAGTTTTGGGTGTCCCATGGTTTTGGTTGCTGCTGTTTTTTGCGGTCCCCTTTTTCATACTGCTACGCATCAGTGTGACCGATATGGGGGAGCAACTTAACCCCTTTGCCCCGCTCGTTGATATTCAAGCGGGGCATTTTTCTTTACGCCTTAAGTTCTCTCACTATGTGTCTTTGTTTCTAGATCCTGACTCAGGTTGGGGACAGACGCTTTACATCGAATCCTATCTGCTGTCTTTGCGCTACGCTTTTCTCACGACCTGCTTGTGTTTGTTTTTTGGTTATCCCTTTGCTTATTTCTTAGCTCGCAGTCCCAGCAACATCCGTCCTTTGTTGCTCTTGATGGTCATGCTGCCTTTTTGGACCTCCTTTTTATTGCGGGTCTACGCATGGAAGGGCTTGCTGGCAGACTCGGGTTTGATCAATAACCTCATGCTGGCCTTGGGGTTGATAGATGAACCTTTGCAACTGCTCTATAACGATGTTTCCATGCTGGTGGGCATGACCTATGTCTACTTGCCCTTCATGGTGTTGCCGCTGTATGCCAATTTGGTCAAGCTTGACCTGCGCTTGCTTGAAGCCGCCCAAGATTTGGGCGCCACACCTTGGAAGACTTTTTGGCTCATCACCGTGCCCATGAGTCGAGCTGGCATTGTGGCTGGATCCATTTTGGTTTTCATTCCCTGTTTGGGTGAATTTGTCATCCCCTCTCTTTTAGGTGGCGCAGAAAACATCATGATTGGACGGGTGGTGTGGGATGAAATGTTCAGCAGCAACAACTGGCCTCGAGCCAGTGCCTTGTCTATTGTGTTGATTTTGGGTGTGGTCATTCCACTGGCTTGGTTTAACCAACGCTTGGCCCGTAAGGTCGAAGAGGAAAGCAGGTAATGCAAGCCAACCTATGGCACCGTTATGTCAGCCGTTTATGGCTGGGTGGGGTGTTTTTATTTTTCTATTTGCCACTGATGTTTTTGGTGGTGTTCTCCTTCAACAGCACCCGCCAAGACAGTCAGTTCACAGGGTTTTCGCTGCGCTGGTATCAAGCCTTGGGCCAAGACACTCGTTTGGTTGAAGGTTTTTTGCTGTCTTTGAATGTGGCTTTGCTCAGCGCGACCTTGGCAACGGTATTGGCTACCTTGGCAGCTTATGCCTTGATACGTTTTGGCGCTTTCAAAGGACGCTCCTTGTTCAATGCCATGCTGAGCTCTCCTTTGGTCATGCCCGAAGTCATCATTGGATTGTCCTTGCTATTGCTGTTTGTAGGCTTGGAACGTTGGGTCGGTTGGCCTGGACGGGGCGCCACCACCATTGTGTTGGGCCATGCCTTGCTGGGCATGGCGTATGCCACTGTGGTGGTGCAGTCTCGCCTTAAAGAGATGGATCGCTCCATTGAAGAGGCTGCACTCGACTTAGGTTGCCGTCCCTACCAAGTATTTTTTTTGGTGACGCTGCCCAATATTTCGCAAGCTTTGGTTGCCGCTTGGTTACTGACCTTCACCCTGTCGTTTGATGATGTGGTGATTTCCGAATTTTTATCTGGCCCTGGCGTGACCACCTTGCCCCAAGTGATTTTCAGCTATGCGCGTCGTGGGGTGAACCCCTCTATTTATGCAGCAGCTACGCTTTTAATGGCCGTGGTGAGTTTGGCGGTGGTGGTGTATGGAGTGCATACGTCTCGAAAAATGCGACGTGAAACCTACCGGCCTTTGGACTGAAAGATTAGCCCGCCAAACCCCACACGCCAAGAGCCGCAGTGATGACGATACCAGCCATGAAACCCAAGACCAACAACAAAATAGCCTGCAAGTTTTGATGCGTTCGGCGTTGCGCTTCTATCAAACGAATCAATTCATCACGCTCTGCGATCGGATCACGCTGCAAATAGGCGTGCACCAAGCGAGGAATTTCAGGAATCAGTTTGGCAAACCGAGGCGCTTCAATCTTGAGTTGTTGCCAAAATTTTTGTGGGCCCATTTGCTCAAGCATCCACTTTTCCAAGAAAGGCTTGGCGGAGCTCCATAAATCGAGGTCAGGGTCGAGTTGTCTGCCCAAGCCTTCAATATTGAGCAAGGTTTTTTGCAACAACACCAACTGCGGTTGTATTTCCACTTGGAAGCGTCTAGACGTTTGAAACAGGCGCAGCAACACCATACCTAATGAAATTTCTTTCAAGGGCCTATCGAAATAAGGTTCGCAAACTGCGCGAATAGCCGATTCGAGTTCATCCACACGGGTGTGGTCTGGCACCCAACCCGACTCGATGTGCAACTCGGCCACGCGCTTGTAATCACGTCGGAAAAATGCAGTGAAATTTTGCGCCAAATAATCTTTATCGATCTCAGTGAGGGTGCCCACAATGCCAAAGTCGAGTGACACATAGCGGCCAAAGGTTGCGCTGTCCGTGCTGACTTGGATGTTGCCTGGGTGCATGTCAGCATGGAAGAAACCATCGCGAAACACTTGGGTAAAAAACAAAGTCACGCCATCTTTGGCAAGTTGGGGGATGTTGACGCCGGCCTTGCGCAAAGCCTCGGTATGACTGATGGGGATGCCGTACATGCGTTCCATGACCAATACATTGGTACGGCAATATTCCCAGACCATCTCAGGGATCAAGACCAAATTCAAGCCTTCCATATTGCGGCGCAATTGCGCTGCATTGGAGGCTTCACGAACCAAATCAAGTTCGTCGTGCAGGTGCTTGTCAAACTCGGCGACAACTTCGCGGGGCTTGAGTCGCTTGCCGTCACTGGAGAGTCGCTCTACCCACATCGCCATGTTGCGCATGAGGTCTAAATCTTTGTCGATGACTTTGAGCATTCCAGGGCGCAACACCTTCACCGCCACCTCGCGCTCCGGCTCGCCCTTGTTGTTGCGCAGTCGCGCAAAATGCACTTGTGCCACCGATGCGCTGGCAACAGGTGTATGTTCGAAATGGCTAAATACCTCGTCAAGCTTTTTCCCAAAAGCCTTTTCAATCATGGCCACCGCTTGCGCGGAAGGAAAAGGTGGAACTTGGTCTTGCAGTTTGGCGAGTTCGTCCGAAATGTCTTCGGGCAACAAATCGCGACGCGTGGAAAGCACTTGGCCAAACTTGACAAATACGGGACCTAAGCGCTCCAAGGCAAGGCGCAGGCGCTCGCCTCGGGGAGCGCGTAAATTTCGCCCAAATGTCAGAACACGAGAAACAACCTTTAACCAAGGCTGCTTGAAGCCTGAGAGCAGCAATTCGTCAAGACCGAAGCGCAGAACGATCCAGACGATGAAAACGCCGCGGTCAATGCGGATCATGAGGGGTGGACCGTATGGGAAGCGGAGGCAGGTAAAAATCCTTTGAGTGCCGCAAAGACTCGCTTGGCCATGGCCACACTTTGATGCGCCATCGCATCGCCAATGACCCGGGAAAGGTCTTCCTCGATGTCCCAGCGCACATGGTCGACCAGCCAATTGATATCTGCTGCCAACATGACGTCCCCTTGCACTTGCATCGTGGGCTTATCACCCTGCGCCAAGCCTTGAACAATGGCCAATGGCGACTCTTGGCTGATATGCAAGGACAAGTCTGGCGAGTTTTGCAGCGCCGTCCTCTCGAGCAAACCCGCAGGGGTGATACGACACGACAGTTGCAGTTGTCGCCAGCTGATTTGCAGCGTCCGGTTTTGCTGTCGCCTTAGTCTTGTTGTGGCTTCAGGCTCTTGCATCAAGACATGGTTGACCAGAAGAAGCACCCGGTCTTGCGCCTCTTCAACCAAAACAGCAGGTGGCTGCAAATGCATCAAGGAAGAGCTGAACTGAGCGGCCAACTCTGCCAATGAGGGTAAAGGTTTCATCAGCAGGGGCGCTTACTGCAATGCCTGTACGCCAGCGACCAGCCAACCGATTTGTCCATTTTTAGGCTTGGTCATATTCCAGACCTCTCGGAAGGGGCTGGGACCTGCGGCCGCATCCTCACGAATCAAACCAGAGAACTCGATGCTGGCCATATACCCTTCACCCAAATCTTCAATGCCCAGCAACTGCGCTTCTAGCATGACCACTTCAGTGGTGTTGGGGCCAGAGACTATTTGGCCCCGCTCTGCCAACTGGGACTGAATTTCAATCAGCATGTCATCGGTCATCATGACACGCAAGGCAGGAATATCGGCCTTATCCCAAGCGGCTTGTAAATTGATGAAATTTTGTTTGGCCGATTGAACAAAACCTTGCACATCGAAGCCTTCTGGAATGCTCCAGTTTTGACCACTGCCCATCAGTGAAGAACCAATTCGGGCGGTCGCACGATTGGGGACTGTTTGTGAAGGGTAAGGGGTGCTTGAGTTTTCCCAAGGGCGTGCCGAGGCATCGTTGCCCACCTTGGCGGGGTTGTACTGCGGCGCATGATCAGGATTGCCGGCAGAACCCGCACCACCATAGGCATAGGGAGAAGCGGTCTGAGTGCTGACACGGCGGCGCATGAACCAACCCACCAGCAGCATCAAACCCAAAGCCAACAAACCAAACATCATGAACTGACCAAACTCTTCGCCAAAGCCCATGGAATGAGCTAACCATGCCAAGCCCAAACCGGCAGCCAGACCACCGAGCATCGCACCCCACGGGCGACGTGGTTGCTGCACAGCAGGTGAAGGCGTCGCAGCAGGCGCAGTGGCCGCATTTTGACCGGCTGGGCGGGCAGCTTCACGTTGGGTGACAGAGCCCGACTGCTTGCCGAAAGAGCGCCCTCCGCCCAAGCGCTTGGCATCAGCCTGAATACTGACTGTCAACATCACAGCGCTCAACACCAAAGACATGATTTTCATAAACTTCTTTCCATTAAACAACGATGCAAATTGCATCAACAACGTATTCCAACATGCAATGCCACCACCCCGAAGGAGAGGTTGTGAATGTCCACATGTGCAAAACCACTTTGTTGCATGAGAACTTTCAACGCCGCTTGATCGGGATGCATCCGAATGGATTCAGCCAGGTAACGGTAGCTTGCGTCATTGCCAGCCACCATTTTGCCTAGTCGCGGCAATACTTCAAAGGAATACCAGTCATAGACCTTAGATAAAGGTTGGGCAACTTTGGAAAATTCCAACACCAAGAGCTTGCCGCCGGGCTTGAGCACGCGAGCCATTTCTGCCAAAGCGCGGTCTTTGTGGGTCATATTGCGCAAACCAAAGGATACACAAACCACATTGAAGCTGGCATCAGGAAATGGCAAGGCCTCGGCATCACAGACGGTGGTGGGCAGCATCAAGCCTTCGTCTAAGAGTCGATCGCGGCCTTGGCGCAACATCGCCAAATTGATGTCGGTATGCACCACAGTGCCTTTGGGGCCCGCTTGTTTGGCGAACGCTTGCGCCATATCCCCTGTACCGCCAGCGATATCCAACACAGCGTCACCTGCCTGCACATGGGCCACGATCACCGCATAAGCCTTCCAAGCGCGGTGCATACCCATGGACATCAAATCATTCATGATGTCGTATTTACTGGCTACTGAATCAAAAACACCCCTTACCCGACGTGCTTTGTCTTCTTCGTTGACTTTTTTAAAACCGAAGTGTGTTTGAGTCATATCAGACCTAATGGCTGTGGCAAGCATTACCGCTGGCAGAACCCATGGGGTCATCGCGGCCTACGCCTGCATTTTTCAGGCGCATTTCATACTGCACCCACAACTCAGCCTCACGCTGACCCAAAGAGTGCAAATAGTCCCAAGAAAAAATCCCGCTGTTGTGGCCGTCGCTGAACTGCGGTTGTACGCCGTAGTGGCCCACAGGCTCGAGCGCCACGATGGCCACTTCACGCTTACCGGTTTGCAGCACTTCCTGCCCAGGTCCATGGCCTTGCACTTCTGCCGAAGGGCTGTAAACACGCAGCAACTCAAAGGGGATGCGAAAACTTTGACCATCTGAAAAAGCAATTTCCATCACTTTGGACTGGCTGTGCAACACAATGTCCGTAGGCTGTGGGGTTGTGGGTGTCAGTCCTGCCATGTCTGTTCCTTAAACCAAAACGCGTTCTATTCCACCACTGTTGGCTTGACGAACATAGTCTGTCATCCATTGCTCGCCCAAGATTTTTTTGGCCATTTCGACAACAATGTAATCGGCCTCTAGCAAGCCGCTTTGAAGGTCATCTTGAAAACGGTTCAAGCCCATCAAACAACTGGGGCAACTGGTCAAGACTTTGATGTTCTCTTGGGGAGCGACCCAGTTTTTTTCGCGCATGGCTTCTTCACCCAAGCGAATTTCTTGTTCTTTGCGAAAACGAATTTGGGTGGAGACATCGGGGCGGGAATAAGCCAAACCGCCACTTTCACCACAACAGCGTTTGCTCTCAAGCACTTGCTCGCCCAGCAAGGCTTTCACTGTTTTCATCGGCGCTTGTTGTTTCATGGGGCTGTGACAAGGGTCGTGGTAAAGGTAACTGCCACCGGCGGGCAAAGACAGTTGCTTTTCAAGCAAGTATTCGTGGATATCCAAAATACGTGAGCCAGGAAAAATTTTGTCGAACTCGTAGCCCTGCAATTGGTCAAAACAGGTGCCGCAACTCACCACCACGGTTTTGATATCAAGGTAGTTCAAAGTGTTGGCCACGCGGTGAAACAAAACACGGTTGTCCGTGATGATTTTGTCTGCCTTGTCTTGCTGCCCCGAGCCCCGTTGTGGGTAACCACAGCACAAATAGCCAGGGGGCAACACAGTTTGTACACCGACATGCCAGAGCATGGCTTGGGTCGCCAAACCTACTTGGCTGAACAAACGCTCAGAGCCGCAACCTGGAAAATAAAACACCGCCTCCGCGTCTGCACTGGTGGTCTGAGGGTTGCGGATGATGGGCAAATAGTCGCGGTCTTCGATGTCAAGCAATGCGCGTGCAGTTTTATTGGGCAAGCCCGATGGCATTTTCTTGTTCACAAAATGCACTACCTGCGCCTTCAACGGCGGCACACCGAAACTGGCTGGCGGTTGCTGGGTTTGTTTCTTGGCCAGCACATGAAAGGCTTGGTTGGCCCAGCGCTGGGCTTGCATGGCAACTCGGGTAAGTTGATGGCCAAGGTTGATTGCCTGCGGATTGACCGTGGTCACCAACCACGATTGGAAAGACGAAGCAGGACGAAAGCTTTGCTGACCCATTTTGCGCAACAAGTTGCGCATGGCCATGGTCACGTCCCCAAAATCAATTTTGACGGGGCATGGACTGGCGCATTTGTGGCAAACCGTGCAGTGGTCAGCCACATCTTCAAATTCTTGCCAATGCTTGATGGACACGCCACGGCGTGTTTGCTCCTCGTACAGAAACGCTTCGATCAGCAAAGAGGTAGCCAGTATTTTGTCGCGCGGGCTGTAGAGTAAATTGGCACCTGGCACATGGGTAGCGCAAACCGGCTTGCATTTGCCACAGCGTAAACAGTCTTTGATGGAGTCAGAGATAGCGCCAATGTCTGACTGTTGCATGATCAAAGACTCGTGGCCCATCAAGCCAAAACTGGGGGTATAGGCTTGACTCAGGTCTGAGCTGCGTTGCGCATTGGCGGGCAACGCTTTCCTGAGCAACTTGCCTTGGTTGAAGTGGCCTTTCGGGTCTATGCGCGATTTGTAGTCGGCAAAAGGCTGCAACTCTGCGTCGGTCAGGTATGCCATTTTGGTAATGCCAATTCCGTGCTCGCCAGAAATCACGCCGTCAAGGGACCGCGCCAAGGCCATGATGCGGTCCACCGCTTCATGCGCGGTTTGCAGCATGGCGTAATCATCGCTGTTGACTGGAAGGTTGGTGTGAACATTGCCGTCACCCGCGTGCATGTGCAAAGCGGCCCAAACACGGCCTTTCAAAACCCGTTGATGGGTCGTGTCAAGCGCTTGACGCAAAGGGGCAAAAGCCACGCCATTGAACAAACTGTGCAAAGGTTGGCGTAACTCGGTTTTCCAACTTGCGCGCAAACTGTGACTTTGTAAATCAGGGAAGAACTGGTCTATGCCGATAAGCCATGAAGACCAGCGGGTTTTGACCTCGTTGAGCAACTCTAATGCCTGCGTCACACGCTCTTGCAATAACTCTGGCGATGGTGCTTCGCTGTCTTCAGAAACCTCGCCCAAAGGCAAAGCGCCATGGCTGAGCAAGTGTGTAAGCGCATCGCACAGCGCAATCTTGTTACGCAAAGACAACTCGATGTTGATGCGCTCTATGCCGTCGGTGTACTCGGCCATGCGAGGCAATGGGATGACCACGTCTTCGTTGATCTTGAAAGCATTGGTGTGACGGCTGATGGCGGCGGTGCGTTTACGGTCCAGCCAAAACTTTTTTCGCGCCTCGGCGCTGACCGCCACAAAGCCCTCGCCCGTTCTGGCGTTAGCCAAACGAATGACCTCGGAGGTGGCACGGGCCACCGCATCGGCATCGTCGCCGGCGATATCGCCAAACAGCACCATATTGGGCAAGCCGCCACGCTTGGACTTGGTGGTGTAGCCCACAGCCTTCAAATAGCGACGGTCTAAATGCTCCAAACCTGCCAACACTGTGCCACTGGTTTTGCCCAACTCGAACATATAGTCTTTGATATCCACGATGCTGGGCACCGCTTCTCGTGCATGGCCAAAAAACTCCAAACACACGGTACGTGTATGCGCGGGCATACGATGCAAAATCCACCGCGCACTGGTGATCAAACCGTCACATCCCTCTTTTTGGATGCCTGGCAAACCACTCAAAAATTTATCAGTGACATCTTTGCCCAAGCCCGCTTTGCGAAAGCTCGACCCAGGAATATCTAAACGCTCAGTGCGAACAGGGGTGGTGCCGTCGGCTTGGAAATAGCGCAGCTCAAAACTCGCCAAGGCTGCGTCGTGAATCTTGCCTAGGTTGTGGTTCAAGCGAACCACCTCCAACCATTGGGCGTCTGGCGTGACCATGCGCCAGCTGGCCAAGTTGTCCAGCGCAGTGCCCCACAGCACGGCTTTTTTACCACCTGCATTCATGGCGATATTGCCGCCAATGCAAGAGGCTTCGGCCGATGTGGGGTCTACCGCAAACACAAAACCAGCTTGCTCTGCGGCATCAGCGACACGCTGGGTCACCACGCCTGCTTCAGTGGCAATGGTGGCAAAGGCGTGGTTCAAACCCGGCAATTGCAGCATTTCCACCTTGCCAAGGTGTTGCAGCTTTTCGGTGTTGATGACCACGCTTTTCCAACTGAGGGGAATGGCGCCACCGGTGTAGCCGGTGCCGCCGCCACGCGGCACGATGGTCAAACCCAAATCGATACAGGCTTTCACCAGCTTGGCCATTTCTGCTTCGGTGTCGGGCGCCAGCACCACAAACGGGTATTCCACTCGCCAATCGGTGGCGTCCGTCACGTGCGACACACGGCTCATGGCATCAAAGCGAATATTGTTGTCGAGGGTGCACTTGCGCAAAGCTTTTTTGGCTTTGCCGCGCAAACGATCCATTTCATCAAAACTCTGGGCAAACGCACTGACTGTGTGCCTTGCGGCGTCAATCAGTTGCAGCACCATGGCATCACGCTCGCGTTCGTGCATGGCATCGCGGCGCTTGTCTATCTCACCTAAACGGTGTTGTAAAGCTTGCACCAGTTGTTGCCGACGTTTGGGGTTGTCCAATAAATCGTCTTGCAAATAAGGGTTGCGTTGCACCACCCAGATGTCACCCAAGACCTCAAACAACATACGCGCAGAGCGTCCTGTTTTTCGCTCTTGTCGCAAAGTTTCTAAGGTCTGCCATGCACTGGAACCGAGCAGGCGAATGACGATTTCGCGATCGGAAAACGAGGTGTAGTTGTAGGGGATTTCCCTGAATCGATGGATGTCTTGGTCAGCCTCCAGCAAAGGGGGCAAGGGCGTAGGTGCGTTCATAGGGGAGATGAATAGTAACCCAGGCAGATTTCAGCGGCGCCATGCCCTGAAAAATACCCATTGCAAAGAAGCGCATACCACCACAAGCAAGGTGTAGGTCAGCATCTTGCCGTCTTGACCGCCCAGCACCAGTCCTCCAATCAAAACAGCCATGCCCGCCAGACTGTTCAAGACAAACTGCTGCCAAGGCTTCACCAGCGAGGGTTTATGGCGCCATAAAAGGCGAGTAAGAATGGCCATCCACGCCGCCATAAAGACCGCTGGAGCTAAAAAATTGACTAAGTGCACAATAAGCGACAAGCTATCCATCCCGAAATTTTATAATCCCCACTATGTCAGTATGGGCGCTAGGACTCAATCACACCACCGCTCCGCTCGATTTGCGGGGACGGTTTGCATTTGCCATTGAGCAAATAGGGCCTGTGCTCGACGGTTTGCGTCAAAGTTTTGGCTCGCAAACAGAAGCCACCATTCTCTCTACTTGCAACCGCACCGAAATTTATTGCGCCTCGCAAGAAATCGCCATGCCCCAGACCCTGCAGTGGCTGGCTAAGTCCGGTGGCGTGAGCCCCAACAGCTTGCACGACCATATTTACACCATGATTGACAACGAAGCCGCCCGCCACGCGTTTCGCGTGGCCAGCGGTTTGGACTCCATGGTTCTGGGCGAGCCGCAAATCTTGGGGCAAATGAAAGACGCTGTGCGTGTCGCTCGCGAGGTGGGCGCCTTGGGTTCAACTTTGCACCAAATGTTTCAACGCTCTTTTGCTGTGGCCAAGCAGGTTCGAAGCTCTACCGAAATTGGAGCGCACAGCATCAGCATGTCGGCGGCTTCTGTACGACTGGCGGCGCAATTGTTTGAAGACCTGACAAAAATCAATATATTGTTTGTGGGTGCAGGCGAAATGATCGAGTTATGCGCCACGCATTTCGCCGCCAAAAATCCCAAGTCCATGATGGTTGCCAATCGCACCCAAGAGCGCGGGGAGCGATTGGCTGTCCAACTCAAAGCTGATGTCATGCGCTTGGCAGATTTGCCCGACCGCTTGCACGAATTCGACGCTGTCATCAGCTGCACCGCCAGCACCTTGCCCCTCATCGGTTTGGGTGCGGTTGAGCGGGCTCTGAAAAAACGCCGTAACCGTCCGATGTTCATGGTCGACTTGGCGGTACCGCGCGATATAGAACCTGAAGTGAAGTCCTTGCGCGATGTCTACCTCTATACCGTTGACGATTTGTCGCAAGTGGTGCAAACCGGTCAAGCCAGTCGCCAAGCTGCCGTGGCCGAAGCCGAGGTCATCATCGATGCAGGTGTGCAAAGCTTTGTCAACTGGTTGGACCAACGCAGCGATGTGCCGCTGATTCAGCAGCTCAACCAGCAAGCCGAACTTTGGCGTGCCGCTGAATTGCAAAAAGCGCACAAACTGCTGGCCAAGGGCGAATCCGTCGAAGCTGTGCTGGACAGCATGTCCAAAAACCTCGCCCACAAAATGCTTCACGGCGCCATGTCAGAGCTGCATTCGGACGACGCACAAGCGCGTCAACAAGCGCGTAGCGCCATCGAACACTTCTTTTTGCGCAGCTCGCGTTAGCTGCCGCCGCCCCCATGAAACCCTTTATGCGCGCTCAGCTAGAGCGCTCGGTACAACGTTTGTCCGAGCTGGATTTTTTGCTGTCCCGCGAAGACATCATGAAAGACATGACACAGTTCATGGCCTTGTCGCGCGAACACGCCGAGGTGATGGCCTTGGTCACGCCTTACCAAAAATGGCAGCACCTCGTGCAAGATTTGGCAGCTGCTCAGACCATGCTGCAAGAAGCTGACCCAGAACTGCAAGCCATGGCACAAGAAGAAATTGCCAGCGCAGAGCCTGCCATTTTGGCAATTGAATCTCAGCTGCAACGCATGTTGCTGCCCAAAGACCCCGACGACGCCCGTAACTCTTTTTTGGAAATCCGCGCTGGCACGGGTGGCGATGAATCGGCCTTGTTTGCGGGGGATTTGCTGCGCATGTACACCCGTTATTGCGCCAACCAAAGTTGGCGTGTGGAAATCATCAGCGAATCCGTCAGTGAATTGGGTGGC
Organism: Bordetella parapertussis; assembly: GCA_945861305.1. Lineage (GTDB taxonomy): Bacteria > Pseudomonadota > Gammaproteobacteria > Burkholderiales > Burkholderiaceae_C > Limnohabitans. The sequence goes on from CAMATW010000015.1 coordinate 44,051, forward strand.
TACAAAGAGGTGGTGATCCGCATCGAGGGGGTCGGGGTTTATGGTGCTTTGAAGTTCGAGTCCGGCGGCCATCGTGTTCAGCGTGTGCCAGCCACTGAAACCCAAGGACGCATACACACCAGCGCTTGCACCGTGGCGGTTTTGGCTGAACCCGATGAAGCCGAGGCGATCAAAATCAACCCCTCGGATTTGCGCATCGACACTTTCCGCGCCAGTGGCGCCGGGGGCCAGCACATCAACAAAACCGACTCAGCAGTTCGCATCACCCATTTGCCCACCGGTATCGTGGCTGAATGCCAAGATGGCCGCAGCCAACACAGCAACAAGGCGCAAGCGCTGCGGGTGCTGACCGCACGTATCCAAGAAAAAGACCGGTCTGAACGTGCCGCCAAAGACGCTGCCGAGCGCAAAAGCCTCATCGGCAGTGGCGACCGATCTGACCGCATCCGCACCTACAACTTTCCTCAAGGGCGCTTCACCGACCACCGAATCAACCTCACGCTGTACAAACTCTTGAGCGTCATGGAGGGCGACTTGGGCGATGTGGTCGAAGCCTTGCAAGCCTATGAAGCAGCCGAGCAACTGGCGGCGCTTGAAGGTACGGCGTGAACATTGCTCAAGCGCTGACACAGGCTCATGGCTTGGGGTTGGACCGCTTGGAGGCACAGACCTTGTTGCTGCATGCCTTGGGCCGCGATCGTCATGACCGCGCATGGCTGCTGCTGCACGACACCGATGCAGTACACCCAAACGTTTTGTCAATGTTCAATCACTTCATACAACGTCGCCTAAGACATGAGCCGCTTGCTTATCTGACTGGCTCGCAAGACTTTCATGGCCTCACGCTGCTTGTTGACCCTCGGGTGTTGTTGCCCCGCAGCGACACAGAAACCTTGGTGGACTGGGCCTTGTCGCTGAACCTTGAACAGGCGCAAGTGCTGGACCTTGGCACCGGCAGCGGCGCCATCGCTTTGGCCTTGCAACACGCTCATCCCCACTGGCATGTGACCGCGGTGGACGCCAGTGCTGACGCCTTGGTTGTGGCGAGTGGCAACGCCCAGGCCTTGTCGCTGGCGGTGAATTTTGTCCATAGCAACTGGTTTGCGCAGTTGCAGGATAAGTTTGACCTGATCGTCTCCAACCCGCCCTACATTGCCGAGGCCGACCCGCATTTGCCTGCCCTGCACTCAGAGCCTCGCCAAGCCTTGGTCAGCGGTGTGGATGGCTTGGACGACATTCGCCACATCATTGAGCAAGCACCCAACCACCTCAATGCAGGTGCTTGGCTGCTGCTGGAGCACGGTTATGACCAAGCCCCAGCGGTGCGTGATTTACTGGTGCAGCGGGGCTTTGCGCAGGTGCAAAACCGTGTTGACCTTGCGGGCATAAAGCGCTGCAGCGGGGGCCAATGGCCAGAAGTGAAATAATAAGCATTCTGAACGGGCAAATGCCCAGTGTTTATGGGAGTTTTCTATGAGTGATGTGCAGCAACGTATCGACCAATTGGTCAAAAGCAACGAGGTCGTGTTGTTCATGAAGGGCAATGCCAGCTTTCCCATGTGCGGCTTTTCCGGCCGTGCGGTGCAGTTGCTCAAAGCCAGCGGCGTGGACACCAAAACCATGACCACCGTCAATGTGCTGGACGATGCCGATATCCGCCAAGGCATCAAAGAGTACAGCAACTGGCCCACCATTCCCCAGCTGTATGTCAAGGGAGAGTTTGTTGGCGGTTCGGACATCATGACCGAGATGTACGAGAGCGGCGAACTTTCAAATTTATTAGGCGCTTAAACACCTCCTAAGGAAGTCTCAAGGTTGCCAGCGCCGCTGTGCAGCTAGCACTGATTGCGGGTAGGCCAGCTGGCCTCGGCTGCCGTTGTAACGGCCCAAGGCCATGAGAATATCTCCCCGCTCTAGCGCCAAGTAATGGCGCAAGATAACGCAGCCGAAGCGCATATTGGCTTGCCACTGAAACAGAACAGAAGCATCTGCTGCGCCTAGCTGCCGCGTCCAAAAAGGCATGACCTGCATCACGCCCCGCGCCCCTGCGCTGCTGATGGCAAATTTTCTAAAGCTGCTTTCCACTTCGATCAAACCCATCACCAAGGTGGGATCTAGCGCGGCGCGGCGGCTCTCATACCAAACAGTTTGTAAAAACGCCTGCTGCAATTCTGGCGATGCCAGTTCAGGCAAACGTGGCTGGCCTTTTTTGTCTTTGAGTTTGCGTTTAAGCTGGGCTTGGGTATGCGTGTACCACTTCTCATAAGCCACTTGGTCTTGCGCATTGGGCAAGTAAGGCGTGGGGGGTGGCAGGTCGGCCACCGCAGAAGACATGGCAATGCGAACCGAGTCGGCTAAGTGCTCTTCGCGTTGCGGGCCGGCGGATGTGAAGCTGGACACCAGACAAATCAGTGTTGCTAATAGCCATTTTGAAAAATTAAGCATTTTCCTGTGGCACCCTCAACAGATGCTGGGTTTTTAAGTGCCCAACTTCGCCTTCAACAACCCCAACACCTCAGCCACCGCCACCTTGCTGGCCTCGGTGTCGCGGCGATGCTGGTATTCCACCAAGCCGTCTTTGAGGCCTTTGTCGCCAATGGTCACGCGGTGGGGCACGCCGATCAGCTCCCAGTCGGCGAACATGACACCGGGGCGCTCGCCGCGGTCGTCCAAGATCACGTCCACACCGGCGGCCAGCAAGTCGGCAAACAGCTTGTCGGCGGCAGATTTGACATCGGGGCTGCGGTCGGGGCCGATGGGGCAAATCACAACGGTGAAGGGCGCCAAGGCATCAGGCCAGATGATGCCTTTGGCATCGTGGTTTTGCTCGATGGCGGCTGCGGGCAAGCGGGTGATGCCAATGCCGTAGCAACCCATCTCGAAGTGCTTGGGCTTGCCGTCGTCGGCCAAAAACGTGGCGTTCATGGCTTGGCTGTACTTGGTGCCGAGGTAAAAAATATGCCCCACCTCGATGCCACGCTCGATGGCCAACACGCCTTTGCCGTCCGGCGAAGCGTCGCCTTCGACCACGTTGCGAATGTCAGCCACCATATCGGGCTCGGGCAGGTCGCGGCCCCAATTGGCACCGGTCATGTGAAAGTCCACCGCGTTGGCGCCACACACCCAATCGGCCATCACCGCCACATCGCGGTCGATGACGATTTTTAACGGCTTTTGCAAGCCGATAGGGCCTAAATAACCGGGTTTGCAACCAAAATGGTCTTCAATTTCGGCGATGGTGGCAAACCGGAAGCCTTTTTCAAAGCCTGGCAACTTGCCCACCTTCACCTCGTTCATGTCATGGTCCCCGCGAACCAGCAGCAGCCAAACCTGCGATTTGACGACAACACCCTCGTTATTGAGCTCATCTGTCGCCAAAACCAGCGATTTGATGGTTTTCGTCAAAGGCAGGCCCAACAACTCGGCCACATCTGCACACGTGCTTTTGCCAGGGGTGAGGGTTTTCGCCAATGCTTGGGTGGCGGCGGGTCGTGCGCCTTGCGGCGCCAAAGCCTCGGCTTTTTCGATGTTGGCGGCGTAGTCGCTGGTGGGGCAATAGACGATGGCATCTTCGCCGGTGGCGGCAATCACTTGGAACTCTTCGCTCAGGTCGCCGCCAATCGCGCCGCTGTCGGCAGCCACGGCGCGGTAGCGCAAACCAAAACGGTCGAAGATGGCGCGGTAGGCTTGCGCCATCCATTGGTAGCTGGCCTTGGCGGCGTGGGCGTCGCGGTCAAAGCTGTAGGCGTCTTTCATGGTGAACTCGCGCCCACGCATCAAGCCAAAACGCGGGCGGCGCTCGTCGCGGAATTTGGTCTGTATTTGGTAGAGGTTTTTGGGTAACTGCTTGTAGCTGCGCAGTTCTTGGCGGGCGATGTCGGTGACCACCTCTTCGCTGGTGGGCTGCACCACAAAGTCTCGGCCATGGCGGTCTTGGATGCGCAGCAACTCGGGGCCCATTTTTTCAAAGCGACCCGTCTCGTGCCACAGCTCCGAGGGCTGCACCACTGGCATGGAAAGCTCGATGGCGCCAGCACGGTTCATCTCTTCTCGCACGATGGCCTCGACCTTGCGAATCACCCGCAAGCCCATGGGCATGTAGGTATAGATGCCGGCACCCAGCTTTTTGATCATGCCTGAGCGCATCATCAGCTGATGGCTGGCAACCTCAGCGTCGGCAGGGGCTTCTTTGAGGGTGGAGATGAGGAATTGTGAGGCTTTCATGGTCTGCTGTGCCGCATAAATCGGCATAAAGGAATGGTCAGCCCTATTGATGCAAGTCGTTGTCTGTGCATAATGGACTCAGTTGAAAATTTGAGGTTTGATTATGCTTGACCGAGATGGCTTTAGGCCTAACGTCGGCATCATTTTGCTCAATCTGAGGAATCAGGTTTTTTGGGGCAAGCGCATTCGCACCCACAGTTGGCAATTCCCGCAAGGCGGCATAGACCGCGGCGAAACTCCCGAGCAAGCCATGTACAGGGAATTGCAAGAAGAAGTGGGGCTGTTGGCAGAACATGTGCGCATCGTTGCCCGAACCCGAGACTGGTTGCGCTATGAAGTGCCAGACCGCTACATCCGAAAGGATGCCCGCGGTCATTACAAGGGGCAAAAACAAATATGGTTTTTGCTGCAATTGGTCGTGCCTGATCACGCCTTGAACCTGCGCGCCAGCACCCACCCCGAATTCGATGCTTGGCGCTGGAACGACTATTGGGTGCCACTGGACTCCGTGGTCGATTTCAAGCGCGGTGTATACGAATTGGCGCTGATTGAGTTGTCACGCTTTTTGCCGCCACAAGAACCCAAAAGCCGTTTTTTGCGCCAAGGGATGCGTCATGGCGACAGCATGGACGGCGCTGAACAGCGCCCCACTGCGCCCAATTAAGCGGTGAGTACCAAGTTATCGCGGTGAACCATCTCTGGTTCGGCCACATAACCCAGCAGTTTTTCAATCTCGCTTGACGCCTTGCGGCATAACAAACGGGCTTCAGTACTTGCATAGTTGGCCAAGCCGCGGGCAAACGCTTTGCCGTGCTCATCGCAAATGGCAATGATGTCACCACGCGAGAACTCGCCCTGCACGCTGTGCATGCCTATGGGCAACAGGCTTTTACCCTCGCTGCACAACTTCACCACCGCGCCCGAATCTACCCAGACCGCGCCAGGCAGTTGCAACTGATCCACCATCCACTGCTTTCGCGCTTGCTGCTTGTGGGTAGATGCCACCAACAAGGTACCCAAGCCCTCCCCCGCAGCCAAGCGCAGCAAAACATCTGGTTCGCGCCCCCAAGCGATCACGGTGCTTGCACCTGAGCCTGCAGCCCTTTTGGCGGCCAGTATTTTGGTGATCATGCCGCCCTTGCCGATGCTTGAACCGGCTCCTCCCGCCATCACCTCCAACGCAGGGTCACCCGCTTTGGCTTCGTGCACAAAGGTGGCTTGCTTGTCCACGCGGGGGTCTGCGGTGTACAAACCTTGTTGGTCTGTGAGGATTACCAAGGCGTCCGCCTCCACCAAGTTCGCCACCAGCGCACCCAAGGTGTCGTTGTCACCGAATTTGATTTCGTCGTTCACCACCGTGTCGTTTTCATTGATGACGGGCAGCACTTTGTGTTGCAGCAAAGTTAACAAGGTGGAACGGGCATTGAGGTAGCGCTCGCGGTCGGCCAAGTCGGCGTGCGTCAGCAACACCTGCGCGCTGCGCAAACCTTGCTCGCGCAGCTTGGTTTCGTACATTTGCGCCAAACCCATTTGCCCCACCGCCGCTGCGGCTTGCAACTCGTGCAATTCGTGGGGACGGGTGGTCCAACCCAGTCGCTTCATGCCCTCAGCAATCGCGCCACTGGAAACCATGATGATTTCTCGTGCAGGTTCCGCCTTGGCAAGCGTGGCCATTTGTCGGCACCACTCGCCAATCGCAGTTTCGTCCAAGCCCTTGCCTTCATTGGTTACCAAGCTCGAACCCACCTTGACCACAATACGTCTGGCGTCAAGCAAGACCTTAGAGCTAGAGGCTTCTTTCATGGGTATTAACTTTTAACAGGCGTGGTGGGCATGACGGCAAAGCGAGGGTCCACCACCTCTGGCTCTTGGGTCGATTGAAACTGCGCTTGCAAATGGTCGTAAATAGCACGTACCAAGCCCTCGCAACCTTCGCGGTTCAAGGCCGAAATTTCAAACACGGGGCCTTTGTACTTGAACCGTTTGACAAAGTCTTTCACCCGCGCAGCACGTTCGTCGGTTGGCACCATGTCCAGCTTGTTCAACACCAGCCAGCGCGGTTTATCGAATAGCTCAGGGTCGTATTTTTTCAGCTCAAGCGTGATGGCTTTGGCTTGTGCAACAGGGTCTACAGCATCATCAAAAGGAGCCAGGTCAATCATGTGCAACAGCAAACGGGTGCGCTGCAAATGGCGCAAAAACTGATGGCCCAAACCTGCGCCCTCGGCCGCACCTTCGATCAAGCCGGGCACATCTGCCACCACAAAGCTTTGCTCTGCGGCCACCCTAACCACACCCAAATTGGGGTGCAAAGTGGTAAAGGGGTAGTCGGCGATCTTGGGTCTGGCGTTGGAGATGGCACTGATGAGAGTAGATTTACCAGCGTTAGGCATCCCCAACAAACCCACATCTGCCAACACTTTCAGTTCGAGCTTGAGGTTTTTGCGCTCACCCGGCCAGCCGGGGGTTTTTTGGCGCGGGGCGCGGTTGATAGCGCTTTTGAAGCGCATATTGCCAAAGCCGCCGTCACCACCTTTGGCGATCATGATCACTTCGCCAGGGTTGAGCAACTCATAAAGCACATCGTTGGTTTCAGCGTCAATCAGCAAAGTGCCCACCGGCATTTTCAAGGTGATGTCGTCGCCTGCTGCGCCAAACATGTCTGAACCCATGCCGTGCTCGCCACGCCGCGCTTCGTGGCGGCGAGAAAAACGGAAATCGACCAAGGTGTTGAGGCTGGCGTCGGCCACCGCGTAGACATGGCCGCCGCGCCCGCCGTCGCCACCGTTGGGGCCGCCAAACTCTTTGTATTTTTCGTGACGAAATGACACGCAGCCATTCCCGCCGTCGCCAGCGATGATGTCGATAAAGGCTTCGTCAACGAATTTCATAGGGGTATCTTAAAGAACAAAGCCCCGACGAGCGGGGCTTTGAAGCTGACGTCGGTCAAAAACCCAAACGTCAAACAGGGGTGACGTTCACCATTTGCTTGTTCAAAGCGCCTTTGAACGAGAAAGACACATGGCCTTCAACCAATGCAAACAGGGTGTGGTCCTTGCCAATGCCGACATTGTTGCCGGGGTGGAACTTGGTCCCGCGCTGGCGAACAATGATGGCGCCAGCGGTGATGTGCTCGCCGCCAAAGGCTTTGACGCCGAGCATTTTGGGGTTGGAATCGCGGCCGTTACGCGTTGAGCCGCCGCCTTTTTTCTGTGCCATGTTTGTGTAACTCCTTAGGCTTGGATAGAGGCAATTTGCAATTCAGTGAATTGCTGGCGATGCCCTTGACGTTTTTGATAGTGCTTACGGCGGCGCATTTTGAAGATATGAACCTTGTCGTGCTTGCCGTGCGCGAGCACCATGGCTTTGACAGATGCACCGGACACCAAGGGTGTGCCGACTTTGATTTCCGCGCCGTTGCCGACTGCCAAAACCTGGTCGATCACAATTTCTTGGCCAACATCCGCAGTGATCTGTTCTACTTTGATTTTTTCGCCGGCTGACACGCGATACTGCTTGCCACCGGTTTTTATGACTGCGTACATACGAACCTCTGAAAGAAAGACTCTTTTTCCGCCAAACCATTTTGAGCGGAGCCAAAGATTTTAGCACGCGCAGGGGTTTTGTCACTATTTATCGCTCTCTCACCCACTTGCCTAACTATAATTAAGCGCTAAAACCATACATTCCCTCCCTTGTCCAGCGCCCATACACCCTCTTCCAGCCCATTTTCTGGCCTCATCGCCAAGGACATGGCTGCGGTTGACCAACTCATTGGCCAGCGACTGTCCTCTAGCGTGCCACTGGTGGGGCAGGTCGCGAAACACATCATCACCTCGGGCGGCAAGCGTTTACGTCCCGTGCTTTTGCTGCTGATGGCTGGCGCTTTGGGCTACAAGGGAGACGACCATTTCAAGCTGGCTGCGGTGGTGGAGTTCATCCACACCGCCACCCTTTTGCACGACGATGTGGTGGACGACTCAGGTATGCGGCGCGGCAAAGCCACCGCCAACGCCTTGTTTGGCAACCCCGCCAGTGTGTTGGTTGGCGACTTTTTGTATTCCCGCGCTTTTCAAATGATGGTCGAATGCGGCGAGATGCGCATTTTGGACATCGTGGCCGACGCCACCAACATCATCGCCGAAGGTGAGGTCATGCAACTCATGAACATGCATGACGCCTCCCTTAAGCAGCAAGACTATTTGAAAGTTATTCGCAGTAAAACTGCCAAGTTGTTCGAAGCCAGCACGCGTTTGCCCGCCGTGTTGGTGAAGTCCTCTGCGAAGGTTGAGGCGGCCTGCGCCGCTTACGGTCAGGCCTTGGGCACCGCATTTCAAGTGATCGACGATGTGCTCGACTATGACGGCGACGCCAACACCATGGGGAAAAACTTGGGCGACGATTTGCGCGAAGGCAAATCCACCTTGCCGCTTATTTTCGCCATGCAACGCGGCACGCCTAGCCAATGTCAGTTGATTAAAAATGCCATCGAGCAAGGCGATATTGGCGCTCTGACTGACATCGCCGAGATTGTTCGCTCCACAGGCGCCATGCAAGCCACACGGCAGGCTGCATCGGAGGAAGCGCAGTTGGCACTGCATGCCTTAGAGGTATTGCCCGCCAGCGAGTACAAAACCGCATTGGCCGATATTGCCGAGCAGTTGCTGGACCGTCAAAATTAAAAAAACCCGCTGCCTTGTGAGCAGCGGGTTTAGAGTTCTTTATCCTTCAACTGGCAACAAGGCCAGCGTGGGGATTAGAAGCCGTGGGCGATACCGATCGCTGTTGTGCTGACTTTGCCAGTATTTGCACCCGCTGCTGTTGTTTCAGACTGTGAACCTTGCTTAACATAAGCAGTTGTGCGCTTGCTCAAAGAGTAATTGAAATTAACTAGGCTGCCTTTGAGTTTGCTGGTTGTGGTTGAAGCGATTGATTTAGTTTCGCCTGTACCTGCCTGGTAACCGATAGACGCTGCGCCCATTGGAACGTTTATGCCGGTCATAGAGTATTTGGTCGTGCCTGTGCCGATAGTAGCTTTTGTATTGGAGTAAAACAATTTAGCCATGCCTGCATCATAGGAAAGACCTGTTACTGTGGTTTTACGCTTTGCAGTAGTGCTTGCGGCTTGGGCGTTTGAATATCCACCAAACATACCCTCGTTCTCACGACTCTCAGAAGCTAAAGTTGCAGCAATTGCACCAGCTGAATAGCCCAAAGTGTAGAAAGAACCGTTACCAGCATTGGTTGAAGTTGCTGTAGTAGTAACTTCACCGTAAGACTTGCCCACTTGAATGGTCACGCCAGGAACAATGCTGGGCAGGTTGTAGCTGATGGCATTGGCGCGACGAACGTCTTGTGAATTATCTGTGGCGGTCAGGTATGTGACGCCTGCCATGTTTGGACAGCCAGCAATATCATTGCCGCAAGCAGCCAAGAAAATGTTGGAGTACTGACGACCAATATTGACTGAACCGAAACCACCTGCCAAGCCTACAAAGCTTTGACGGTTGTTAAGGCCGCCGGAGATAGCGTCACTGGTTTCATAACCAAGTTCCATGACGAAACTGGCTGTGAGGCCACCGCCCAGGTCTTCTGAACCTTTGAAGCCAAATTGGCTACCGCCGTTAAGTACGGAATCAATACCAGTTTTTTTGCTGGCAGCAGCTGAGCCAAGTGTGGTTTTGTCTGAACGATAGGCCTGATCGATAAGGCCGTAAATAGTGGCATTAGCCATAGCGCCAGTTACGGCGGCCATTGCTGCGATTGCAACGAGGGTTGAAGATTTGCCTGCGGCAGCTATTTGTTAAAGGGTGTTTCCAAGGTGCACAAATGATTACAGCAATTTGTAATTGCTAATTGTTGTGCGTTATTTGGTGCAGTACTTTTCGCGCATGCACAGTGCGCTCAAAGTGACTTTTTATTTGATGGCATGAATGGACGGAAAACGGCAACACGACGGCATATTTGAATTCAGCAAAGCCACACTGCAATTCACGCGTAGTTGTCCAAGTCGGTGTGCTACTTTATGCTGTGCGCATGTTGTCAACACGCAATGATTTTGCACGCGATGCTGCCAATGACGGCGCAATTGCACGCACACGCACTGTGCCAATACCCACCAGTATCACGGCTGTACCAAACTATCCCAGCAAATTGGTTGTGTACAAGATAGCAGCAAGCAAATATTGGCAGGTACGCTGCTGGCATGCAGGACGCACGCACAAGTGTTCCACCAAAACAACCAAGCTGTCGCTGGCACAGCGGTTTGCGCGCTGGTTTTACGAAAACTTGTTGGTGAGATATAGCACCAACAACAGTGCATCACACTGCGCCACAGATAAAGATGATGCCAACTGCTCCCACGTGACCTTTGGTGCAGTTGCTGCTCAGGTATTTGCCAACGAACAAGCACGTGTGGACCGTGGTGAGTACGGTGCAGACAGTTTGCGTATGTTTCGCAACCGACTGGATGCACAAATATTGCCCGAGTTTGGTATGCGCAGTGTTGATGACATAACTTATCAGCAGTTATTGGAATTTGCACAAACACTCAGCACAAAATTCAGCACCACCACTGTGAGCCATTACTTGGTGATTGTGCGCAAGGTGTTGACGCACGCGCAGCGCAGAGGATTGATCAAGCACGTGCCTGATATTCCGCGCATTAAAGTTCGCTCCAATTCACGCGGCGCGTTCACACCCACAGAGTACTGGCAACTGCTGCGTGCTGCACGTGCACTGCGCGGCGTCACACATCCCGACACTCGTCAGCAAATGCGCAAACGACTGCACAAGCGATACAACGACAACAAGATGCCACCAGATGTTGCATGGGCTATTGGCTTCATGGTCAACAGTTTTATTAGACCAGGTGACTTGGTCAAGCTACAACACCGACATGTTGAGATTGTGAAAAACCGGCAGACATATCTGCGCTTGACGCTGCCAGAGACCAAGCTGCATGCTGCACCCATTGTGACGCTGCAGCCTGCTGTACGTATCTACAAACAAATATGTCTGCACCAATCAGAGCTCAAGCGTGCAGGTGCAAATGATTATGTGTTTCTGCCTGATATACCCAACCGCAAATATGCCATGAGTGTGATGAGCTACATGTTTGACTGGGTGCTGCAGCACACAGGCTTGAAGCTGAACCCGCATGGCAATCCGCGCAGCCTGTACAGTCTTCGCCACAGCGCAATTACGTTTAGATTGCTTTACGGACAAGGTATTGACTTAGTAACACTGGCGCGCAACGCACGCACCAGTGTTGAAGTCATCAACAATCACTACGCCAGCACTGTGACAGGTGAGCAAAACATTGCCATGCTGCAAAGCAGGCGCAGGTAACTGCGGTTATTTCTTAAACCCTTCACGCAGCTTGTTGCTGGCAGCGTCAATTTGTGCATCCAGCTCTGCATTTTGTGTTGCAGCAATCAGTACATCCAGCACATTAACCAGTTCGCGCGGGTTAGCAATTTCCACTGCAGTCTTTCCCTTGCCCAACTCCAGCGTCTTGCTACCGTAGAAAACGCTCAGCAGTGTTTCGTTCTTTTCGCCTGTCCACCACCATGGCTTGATGCGCACAGGCATCTCGCGCACAGTTTTGCTGCCGTCCATATCGCGCACGCTGCGCAA
>CAMATW010000016.1 GCA_945861305.1 Bordetella parapertussis
GTGGGTGCTGGGTCAGCAAACCAGCATTGACGGCATAGCTGTGATGTTGGCTGTGCTGTTATTGGTGAGCGCCTGTGTGTGGGCGCTGGGTTTGTCGGGCAACGCCAAATGGCTGGGTTTGGGTCTGTGGGGCAGCCTGTTGTTATTTCTCGTTTTCACATGGGGACCGCTGGTTTGGAAAGAACCCACTGCCATCGCTGACAAGACCAGCAGCATCTCTGACTGGCAAGCTTGGTCGCCAGAGCGAGAGGCCTCAGCACTGCAAGCGGGTCAAACTGTATTCATCGATTTCACTGCGGCATGGTGCGTCACCTGCCAAGTCAACAAACAAACCACGCTGCGCGACGCCAAGGTCTTGCAAGCGTTTGCGGATAAAAAAGTACTGCTTTTACGCGCCGACTGGACACGGCGCGACCCCACCATCACCCAAGCGCTGGGGCGTTTAGGACGCAGCGGTGTTCCTGTGTACGTCTTGCTTGCCCCCCAGCAGCCACCCAAGGTCTTGTCAGAGGTGCTCAGCCCTGACTTGGTACTTCAAGCCCTCTCCCTCATTCCCCTGCCACAATAAGCTTTATGAACGCAGCACTCCTTAACGACACCTTCCTCAAAGCCTGCTTGCGTCAGGCCACCGACCACACCCCCGTTTGGCTGATGCGCCAAGCTGGCCGCTACCTGCCCGAGTACTGCGCCACCCGGGCCAAGGCCGGCAGTTTCATGGGGCTGGCGACCAACGTGGACTACGCCACCGAAGTGACCTTGCAGCCGCTGGACCGCTACGCGCTGGATGCGTCGATTTTGTTTTCTGACATCCTGACCGTGCCAGATGCCATGGGCCTGGGTCTGTCGTTTGCCCTGGGTGAAGGTCCAAAGTTTGCCAAAGTAGTGCGCGACGAAGCCGCTGTGGCCGCTTTAGCGGTGCCCGATATGCACAAGCTGCAATATGTGTTTGACGCGGTCACCAGCATTCGCAAGGCATTGAAGGGCCGCGTGCCCCTCATTGGTTTTTCGGGCAGCCCTTGGACGCTGGCTTGCTATATGGTTGAAGGTGGCGGCTCGGACGACTACCGACTGGTGAAAAGCCTGATGTACAGCCGCCCTGACCTGATGCACCGCATCTTGGCCATCAACGCCGACGCTGTGGCCCTCTATTTGAATACCCAAATTGAAGCCGGTGCCCAAGCGGTGATGGTGTTTGACAGCTGGGGCGGCGTGCTGGCTGATGGCGCTTTCCAAGAATTCAGCCTGGCCTATACCCGCCGGGTGTTGGCGCAGCTGAAACGCAGCCATGATGGTGCTGTCATTCCACGACTGGTATTCACCAAGGGCGGCGGCTTGTGGCTGCCCGAGATGAAAGACCTGGACTGCGAGGTGCTGGGCTTGGACTGGACCATGAACCTGGGCACCGCCCGGCGTTTGGTGGGTGGCGAGGTGGGCGGGCCTGGCAAAGCGTTGCAAGGCAACATCGACCCCAACATCCTGTTTGCGCCGCCTACGCAGATCGCCACAGAGGTCCATCGCGTGCTAGACAGTTTCGGCAAGCCCCATACCGATACCCTCACCACTGGCCCCACGCACATCTTCAACCTCGGTCACGGCATCAGTCAGTTCACGCCACCCGAGCATGTCAGCGCCTTGGTGGACGCGGTGCACAGCCACTCCAAAAAACTGCGTCAAGCCGCCTGAACAGCGCTTTTTGACAAAAAAGTTTTACGTGACGCTTATTAGTTATGCACAATTTTTTGGCGACCGCCTAACTAAGGACTTACACCCTCAAAAAAATTTGCAGATCTTCAGTTTTTATTTAAGTGTTTGATTTATATAGATTTCATGGTCTGCCAATTTTTCGTGCATTTTGTTCAAAGCCTTGATTTATCGGGCTTGCGGCGCCTGTCTCGCAAGCTGTCAACAAAGTTATCCACAGAATTTTGGGATGACTTTCAAAGCCCCTTCTCAATCAACGACTTACCGCGATTTGTGAAGATTCGCATCAGTTTCACGCCGCAAATGAGGGCTTGACATGCGGCGAGAAATTTCTGTTCTGGTACCCACACCCGCTTACAGCCGATTAACAGGGCCATTGACTTACGAGACTGAGGAAGAGGTGCAAGTCGGTTGTCTGGTGCGGGTCCCTTTGGGACAACGCGATACCTTGGGATTGGTTTGGCACCAAGCGCCTGAACAACCCCAAACTTCTTCCCCCACCCTCAAAACCATCCATTCGGTTTTGCATGGCATTCCCCCTTTGTCTGCCAATTGGTTGAAATTGATTGACTTCGCGGCCCACTATTACCAACGCAGCGCCGGTGAATTTGCCATGGCCTGCTTGCCGCCCTCCTTGCGGGACATGACTGCGCTGCAGTTTCAGCGAAAGCTCGCGCGCCTCAAACCTTTGGCCTCCGTCAGCGCAAAAAAAGCTTTGGCGCCATCTCTCACCCCTGAACAAACGCAAGTGTTGGCGCAACTCGCCCAACACGGCGGCCCATTTTTGTTACATGGCAACACCGGCAGTGGCAAAACCGAGGTGTATTTGCGCCGCGCGGCCTTGATGCTGGAAGATTCCCCCCAAGCCCAAGTCTTGTTGCTGGTGCCAGAGATCAACCTCACACCGCAGCTGGAAGCCAGGGTGCGCCAACGCTTCGCCCATTTAGGCGACAACGCCATCGTTGCCATGCACAGCGCCATGACACCTGCGCAACGCCTCAACAGCTGGTTGGCCGCGCACTTGGGCACGGCGCGTATTGTGCTGGGCACACGGTTAGCAGTGCTGGCCTCCATGCCGCATCTCAAACTCATCGTGGTCGATGAAGAGCACGACCCCAGTTACAAACAGCAAGAAGGTGCGCGCTACTCTGCCCGCGATTTGGCGGTCTACCGCGGCCAACTCGAAGGCGCTCAAGTGCTGCTGGGTTCTGCCACACCGTCGCTTGAGAGTTGGCACCACAGCCGAGCGGCGGTCGCGGGGCAGCCCGTGCCGCGCTACCAGCGCCTGTCCATGCCCAGCCGCGTGGGTGACGGCGCCTTGCCCTTGTTGCGGCGTGTGGACATGAACAACCAGCCACGCAAAACCTTGATCTCTGCCCCCCTGTTGGCCACCATGCGCGAGCGCCTGGGCAGGCAAGAGCAGGTGCTGGTTTTGTTGAACCGACGTGGCTATGCGCCAGTCTTGCATTGCGCCGAGTGTGGTTGGAAAAGCGAATGTCCGCATTGCAGCGCCTACCGCGTGTTTCACAAAGGCGACCGCACCCTGCGCTGCCACCATTGCAGCCTGACCCAAGCCGTGCCGCGTGCCTGCCCTGCGTGCGGTAACCAAGACATTGCGGTGCTGGGTCACGGCACGGAAAAAGTGGAAGAGTTACTGGCCGAGTTGTTGGCAGACCTGAAGCGACCCGATGGCTCGCCCCTGCGGGTGGCACGTATCGACGCCGACAGCACCCGTCTCAAAGGCGAGTTGGTCAAACAACTTGCCCAAGTGCATGACGGTGAAGTGGATGTGTTGGTGGGTACGCAAATGGTGGCCAAGGGGCATGACTTTCGCCGAGTCAGCTTGGTGGCAGCGCTGAACCCTGATGGGGCTTTGTTTTCGGCTGACTTTCGCGCACCCGAGCGGCTGTTTTCGTTGTTGCTGCAAGCCGCAGGCCGCGCAGGGCGAGACGCGCAACTGGGCGCTGCGCAGGCCTGTGAAATGTGGGTGCAAACCTTTCACCCCACCCACCCCGTGTTTGAATTTTTAAAACGCCACGACTTCGTAGGCTTTGCAGCCCAGCAGCTGCTTGAGCGTGAGCAAGCCGGTCTGCCACCCTTCAGTTTTCAAGCCTTGTTGCGTGCCGAGGCGCGAACGCAGCAAGCCGCGCAAGATTTTTTGAACGCCGCCAAGGCTTTGGGTGAAGCACGTTTGGCTGCCGATGCTGGGGTGTTGAGCGTTTACCCAGCCGTACCCATGAGCATGCAACGCGTTGCTAATGTGGAGCGCGCCCAAATGCTGGTGGAGAGTCATTCACGCAAGCATCTGCAACAATTTTTAGCCACATGGCAAGAGGACTTGCAACAGCTTCGCGCTCAGCACAAAGCGGTGTTGCGCTGGGCCATCGATGTGGACCCGCTGGCAATTTAAGAGCTGCTTTTTAAGCCTTGTACCAAGCCACCCATGCCGAAAAGCTGGGAAATGCCAAAGCGGTAGAGAGCAAAATTACCCGCGTGATGCGAGCGCTGTCAGCGCCAAATCGCTCGGCCAGCAAGGCGCTGTTGCTGGCACTGGGCAAGGCGGCCACCAGCACCACCGCCATCAAGGCGGTTGGCGTGAGGGCCAGGCCCATCTGCATCAACCCCCAACCCAAAGCGCACACCCACACGGGGTGAACCACCAACTTTAAGAAAACCAGCAAGGCGTCAACGCCACCGCGCTGCCAATGCCACCAACCATGCGAGGCAGGCGGCACGGGTCGCGCCAGCAACGCACCGATGGTGAACAAGGCCACGGGTGCTGCCGCACCCGCCAATAAGCCAACGGTTTGGGTGAGCATCTCGGGCAAGACCCAAGCATTGATAGATACCAAGGCACCCAAAGCAATCGCCCATGCCAGCGGAATACTGAACACACTTTTGATGGCCTGAACCAAGGCGGTGCGGGCACCATGGGTTTGCGCTTGGTCTAAGCGCGACAGCGCAATGCACACCGAACTGGTGAAAAACAAATCCACCACGATGGTGACGATGGCAGGACCTACCGCCGCAGAGCCAAACAAGCTCAGCAACAAGGGCAGGCCCATATAGCCGGTATTGGGAAAGGCCACGGCCATGGTGCCAAAAGCGGATTCGTTCCAGTTGTGGTGGCGTCGAAGCGTCCACATGCCCAACAGCACCATCACCGTGGCACTGAGACTGTAGAGCAAAGCCACCGAGCCATCGAGCAGCTGCGCCATGGGCGTGTTCGCGCCAAAACGAAACAACATGCACGGCAGTGCGAAATACAGCACAAAGCTGTTGAGCCCAGGAATGGCGTCCAGCGTTAACCAGCCCCGCTTGGCCGCCAAGTAGCCAGCCAAAACCAAGGCGAAAAAGGGAAAGGTGACACCCAAGATGGAAAGCATGTGGGCTGATTGTCATCGCTATGATGGCGGGCTTTGCCGCATTCGCTGCCCCTTCTGTCACCTGCATGTCATCGGACCTGAATCTCCCCCAACTCGAAGCGGTCCACCATGTGCAAGGCCCCTGCTTGGTGATTGCTGGTGCGGGCTCGGGCAAGACCCGCGTCATCACCCACAAGATTGGCCACCTGATTCAATTGGGGCTGGAACCCGATCGCATCGCCGCCATCACCTTCACCAACAAAGCCGCCGCCGAAATGCGCGAACGCGCCAAGAAACTGGTGGGTCGCGAGGCGCAAAAAGTGGTGATTTGCACCTTTCACGCTTTGGGGGTTCGCATGTTGCGGCAAAACGGCGAGGCGCTGGGGCTAAAGAACAACTTCAGCATCTTGGACACCGACGACGTAACCTCCATCCTGAAAGACGCGGGCGGCACCACCGACGCGGCCACAGCCCGCCAATGGCAGTGGGCTATCAGTCTTTGGAAAAACCAAGGCCTGAACGCCGCCATGGCAGAGGCGCAAGCCAGCAACGACAACGAACGCATCACCGCACGCATCATGGCGCGGTACGAAGAGCGTTTAAGCGCTTACCAAAGCGTGGACTTTGACGACCTGATCGGTTTGCCACTGAAACTTTTGCAGCAGCATGAGGAGGTACGCCTTCAGTGGCAGCAGCAAATGGGTCATGTGCTGGTGGACGAATACCAAGACACCAACGCCACGCAATACGAAATATTGAAGTTATTGGTCGGCGAGCGGTCCCGCTTCACCGCGGTGGGCGACGACGACCAGTCCATCTACGGTTGGCGCGGCGCCACTTTGGACAATTTGCAGCGCTTGCCGCAGGACTTTCCCGCCTTGAAGGTGGTGAAGCTGGAACAAAACTACCGCTCCACCAGTGCTATTTTGCAAGCCGCCAACAATGTGATCGGCCCCAACCCCAAGCTGTTCCAGAAAACACTTTTTTCTGAACTGGGCGCGGGAGAACCGGTTCGTGTGATGGACGCCGACAATGAGGAACACGAAGCCGAACGGCTGGTCACCCGCATCCAAAGTCTGCGTGGGGGCAACGACACCGGCGAGGGCATGAGCCAGTTTCGTGCGTGGAAAGACTTTGCGGTGCTCTACCGCGCCAACCACCAGTCGCGCATATTGGAGAAAGCCTTTCGCAAAGCGGCGATTCCCTACAAGGTCTCAGGTGGCCAAAGTTTTTTTGACCGCGCTGAAATTCGCGACCTGTGCGCATGGCTGCGTCTGTGGGTGAACAACGACGACGATCCGGCGTTTTTGCGCTGCGTCACCACGCCTAAGCGCGGCATCGGCCACACCACCTTGCAAAAGCTCGGTGAATTTGCCAACCAGTACCGCATCAGCTTGTTTGAAGCGGTGTTCAGTCACTCGCTAGGGGCGGCGCTCCCCTCCAAAGCGGTAGGCAGCTTGCAAGCCTTTGGCAACGAGATCAACGATTTGCAGTTTCGCGCCCGCCACACCCAAGGCGCTGAAGCGGCACTGGCTTTGCTAACCGAGTGGCTCAAAGATATTGACTATGAAAAGCATTTATACGACGGCGAGGAAAGCGAAAAACTCGCTGCGGCGCGTTGGGCCAATGTGATGGACTTCATCGACTGGATGGCCAAACGCTGCGGCGGCGAGGCCGATGATGCGGCAGGCGTAAGCCTCATGAGCGAAAGCAAAAGCCTGCTGGAAGTGGCGCAAACCATCGCCCTCTTGTCGACGCTTTCAGAGCGCGAAAAAGACCAAGACGTGGTCACCCTCTCCACCCTGCATGCCGCCAAGGGATTGGAATGGCCCCATGTGATGATGGCTGGCGTGAACGAAGGCCTGCTGCCCTTCAAGCCCGAGGAAGACGGCGTGAGCTTGCAACAAGACGCCTTGAACCTGACACGCATTCAGGAAGAGCGGCGACTGATGTATGTGGGCATCACCCGCGCCCAGCGCAGCTTGGTGGTGAGTTGGAGTCGCAAACGTAAAAAAGGGCGCGAGATGGTGAGTGCACTGCCCAGCCGCTTCATCGCCGAGATGGCCTTAAACACCGCCACCACCAAAGAAGACCCGCGCGCCAAACTCCGCGCCCTGCGCGCCGAGTTCGCGCAACGCGTCGAAGCCGAAAAATCGGGGTCAGATCCCAATTAATTGAACGATGCGCTAACCTAGCGGTTTGTGCAGCTTTTAAAAAGGCTTGAGTCATGTCAGTTCATCCTCTACACAGTTCTGCCTCTGATGCGGTGTGGCAAGCCAAAGTCCATTTGGCTGGTGCCCTGCGCTTGGCGGTACTCGATGGTTTTGAAGAGGGCATAGACAACCACTTCACCATGACCGTGCCAGGCCGCGACGACGCTTACCTGGTGCTGCCCTTTGGCAGGCATTGGTCCGAGGCCCGCGCCAGCGACATGATGATGTTCAACGAAGCAGGCGAAACCTTGGAAGGCGAGGGCTTGGTTGAGTTGTCGGCCCAATGCATTCACGCGCCACTGCACCGCCTCAGCGGCGCGAAAGTGGTGTTGCACACCCATCAGCCTTGGGCGACTGCGCTCAATATGCTGCAAGACAACCGCCTTTTGCCCGCCAGCCAAACCGCAGCGTTTTTCCATAACCGCATCGCCTACGACCACACCTACACCGGCTTGGCCAAAACTTTGAGCGAGGGCGCACGCTTGGCCACCATCCTGCAAGACAAGCAAGTGCTGTTCATGAAAAACCATGGCGTGGTAACAGTCGGCAACAGCGTGGCGCAGGCCTATAGACGCTTGTACAAACTGGAAAAAGCCTGCCACACCCAGTTGCTGGCCATGGGTAGCGGCCAGCCGCTGCAAGTGCTGAGCGAGGAAGTGATTGCCGAAGTTTTACAACGTGCACCTGCAGACCGCCATCCCGTGTCAGAGCGTGAGCGTTTGTACTTTGAAGCCATGCTGCGGGTGCTTGACCGTGTCAACCCAGGTTACGCCGACTGACCCCTCTTACACCTAGGACCTAGGCATGAGCGACTTTGTCGAGTTTTTGGATGAGGTGTTTGCAGATTTAGGCCCCATCACCACGCGGCGTATGTTTGGGGCGCATGGCATCTACCATCAAGGCTTGATGTTCGGCTTGTATGCCAAAGGCCGTTTGTATTTGAAAACCGACGCCCGCAATGTGGACCAATTTGTCGCGCAGTCCTCGCTAGCTTTCACTTTTGAGCAACGCGGCAAACCGGTGAAATTGTCGTATTGGACCGCACCCGACTTTGTATTGGACGACCGCGAGCAGGCGGCACAGTGGGCAAACAGCGCTTTAGAGGCCGCCATGCGTGCTCAAGAGGCCAAAGACCGGCACGCCTCTAGGCCACCTTGGCGGCAAGGCTAAACCACCCGCAGCACAGGCTTGTCGCCCTTTTTCATTACGGTGCTGCCCACCACCGTGGCGTGCTCAAAGCCATGCTGGGCAAACACCGCCATCACCGCTTCCAGCGCATTGGGCGCACAACTGACCAGCAACCCACCGCTGGTTTGAGGGTCGCTAAGCATTGCTTGGTCAATTGAAGAAAAACCGTCGGGCAAAACCACTTCTGCTCCATAGCCTGCCCAGTTGCGGCCAGACGCGCCGGTAATGAAGCCTTGTTGCGCCAAAGCTTGCACGCCCTCCAGCAGCGGAACGGCCGACCAATCTATTTGCACATCCAAGCCAGCGCCTCGCGCCATCTCCAAAGCGTGTCCTGCCAAACCAAAGCCGGTGACATCGGTCAAGGCATGAACGCCTGCCAGCGCAGCCAAGTCTGGGCCAGCGGTATTGAGGCGGGTGGTGGACGCGATCATTTGCGCATAGCCCTCAGGAGACAAAGCTTCTTTCTTCAAAGCCGCAGACAAAATTCCCACACCCAGCGGTTTGCCCAAGACCAACACATCGCCCGCTTGGGCCGAGGCATTGCGCTTGATGCGACTCGGGTGCGCCAAGCCCAACACCACCAAGCCGTAAATTGGCTCTACCGAGTCAATGCTGTGGCCACCCGCGATGGGAATACCTGCTGACTGACACACGCTTTGCCCCCCCGCCAAAATGCGCCCAATCACCTCGGTACTGAGCACATTGACGGGCATTCCCACCAAGGCCAAAGCGAAGATGGGTGTGCCGCCCATGGCGTAGACATCGCTGATCGCATTGGTGGCGGCGATGCGACCAAAGTCAAACGGGTCGTCGACGATGGGCATGAAAAAGTCGGTGGTGGCAATCAAGGCTTGCTGGTCATTGAGTTGGTACACCGCCGCGTCGTCTGCCGTGTCTATGCCCACCAACAGTTGCGGCGGCAAAGGAAAGCCGCTCATGCCACCCAAAATATCGCGTAGCACGCCAGGGGCGATCTTGCAACCGCAACCGCCCCCATGGGCCAAAGAAGTCAAACGAGGAGAGTTGTTTGCAGAAG
This sequence comes from Bordetella parapertussis, assembly GCA_945861305.1. GTDB lineage: Bacteria > Pseudomonadota > Gammaproteobacteria > Burkholderiales > Burkholderiaceae_C > Limnohabitans. The sequence goes on from CAMATW010000016.1 coordinate 9,504, forward strand.
AAGTCATCGGGTAAATCTACCATGCGACCCCACTTCACTATGATCTGCCACCTGCAAGAAGTTTTGCGCCTGTGCTGTGCCACCTGCTGGAGCGTTGTTTGGAAGTTTCATTTGTTGAAGAAATCAAATCCCTGCGCTTAGGCGAGGGCGACACTTTCCATGGCGAAGGCATTTTGGCGGTGACCAAGGCGCTGCTGCAGTCGGGCGTGGCCTATGTGGGCGGCTACCAAGGCGCACCCGTGTCGCATTTGCTGGATGTGATGGTGCAAGCCAGACCGCTGATGCAAGAACTGGGTGTGCATGTGGAAGCGTGCGCCAATGAAGCCTCAGCCGCCGCCATGCTGGGCGCCAGCATCCACTATCCGCTGCGCGGCGCTGTCACTTGGAAATCCATTGTGGGCACCAACGTGGCCTCAGATGCACTCTCCAACCTTGCTTCGCCCGGCGTGGTGGGTGGCGCATTGATTGTGGTGGGCGAAGACTATGGCGAAGGCGCCTCGGTGATTCAAGAACGCACCCATGCCTATGCACTCAAAAGCACGCTGTGTTTGCTGGATCCCCGTCCCGATTTGAGCAAGATGGTGGACATGGTTGAACATGGTTTTGCTTTGTCAGAAGCGTCCAATATGCCGGTCATCTTGGAGTTGCGCATCCGCGCCTGCCATGTACGCGGAAGTTTCGTCACCAAAGCCAACCGAGCGCCTGCGGTATCCACCCAGCACCTGATGGCCGAGCCTGCTAAGTTTGACTACATGCGCTTGGCGCATCCCCCCGTCACTTTTCGCCATGAAAAACGCAAGTTGGAAGAACGCATTCCAGCTGCGCGTGACTACATCGTGCGCCATGGCTTGAATGAACACATGGCCGGCAATGCCCACCCAGATGTGGGCCTCATCGTGCAAGGCGGCCTCTACAACGCGCTGATGCGCAGCCTGCAGCAACTGGGCTTGGCCAATGCCTTTGGCGACAGCGATATCCCCATCTTGGTGTTGAACGTCACCTACCCTTTGGTGCCGGCCCAAGTGATCGATTTTTGCCAAGGCAAACGCGGCGTTCTGGTGGTGGAAGAAGGCACACCCGAGTACATCGAACAAGACATCGCCACCCAACTGCGCCGTGCAGGTGTGAACACACCGCTGCATGGCAAAGACATCTTGCCAGGGGCTGGCGAGTACAACGTCGAGGCCATCACCACCGGCTTGGCGGCCTTTGCGAAAAACTATCTGCCACCACAGGCCCACAACCAAGCAGCCACTTGGCTAGAAGCGCTGCAACAACGCCGCGCCGATGTGGCCAAGGCCTTGGGCGCACCGCTGCCCGCACGCCCTCCCGGGTTTTGCATCGGTTGCCCCGAGCGCCCTGTGTTTTCTGCACTGAAGCTGGTGCAGCAAGCGATTGGCGATGTGCATGTGGCCGCAGACATTGGCTGCCACGCTTTAGGTACGTTTGAGCCTTTTTCCACCGGTCACTCCATCTTGGGCTACGGCATGAGCTTGGCTTCACGTGCCGGTGTGTCCCCAATGATGCAACGCCGCACCTTGGCCATCATGGGCGACGGTGGGTTCTGGCACAACGGCTTGCTCACCGGTGTGCAAAGTGCGCTTTTTAACGGTGACGATGCCGTGTTGCTGATTTTCAAGAACGGCTACACCTCGGCCACAGGCACCCAAGACATCATCTCGACACCCTTAGAGGCCGAGAAGCAAGCGGCCAGCGACAAGCAAACCAGTTTGTCGCACACCAATATGACCATCGAGTCCACCTTGCAAGGCTTGGGTGTGCAGTGGATGAAAACCGTGCACACCTACGAGGTGGCCAAGGTACAAGCTTTGCTGAAAGAGGCATTCACCTCTGACTTCAACGGCTTGAAGGTCATCATCGCCGAAGGCGAATGCCAACTTGAGAGGCAACGCCGCATCAAGCCTTGGATCAGCAAATTGCTCAAAGGCGGTAAGCGGGTGGTGCGGGTGAAATACGGTGTTGATGAAGATGTGTGTAACGGCGACCATGCCTGCATACGTTTATCGGGTTGCCCCACCCTTACCTTGAAAGACAACCCCGACCCCCTGAAGGTGGACCCCGTGGCCACCGTCATAGATGGCTGTGTGGGCTGCGGCTTGTGCGGTGAAAACGCCCATGCAGCGACTTTGTGCCCCAGCTTTTACCGCGCTGAAATCATTCAAAACCCCAAGCCCTTGGAACGCTTGTGGGCGGGTTTGCGCAGCAGCTTGGTTCGCGCCCTGCAAACCGCATGAGCCAACCCATCAGCCTGTTGATTTGCGCCTTGGGTGGCGAGGGCGGTGGTTTGCTCAGCGAGTGGTTGATGCACACCGCACGACTCAGCGGCTACCCCGCGCAAAGCACCTCTATTCCAGGTGTGGCGCAACGCACTGGGGCCACCACTTATTACATTGAAGTCTTGCCTACGCCGCTAACAGAATTACAAGGCAAAACACCCGTGTTCAGCTTGAACCCTGTGCCTGGCGCCTTGGATGCCATGATTTCCTCTGAGTTGCTGGAAACCGCACGACAAATAACGCTTGGCTTGGTGTCGCCCGAGCGCACCCGCGTGTTCAGCTCTTCAGCAAGAGCGCTCACCACCTTTGAACGTATGCCCATGGGGGATGGACGTTTAGACAGCGCCAGCTTGACGGCATTGGTGCAGCAGTTTTCCAAAGAATCGCACTTATGGGACTTTGGCGCCATGGCGCAAGCCAATGGCACCATGGTCAGCGCTGTCATGCTCGGGGTCATTGCAGGCAGCGGTTTGTTGCCTTTTGAACGCAAGCACTTTGAGGCCACGCTGAAAGACAGCGGTGCGCACAGTGCAGCAAGTTTGAAAGGCTTTGCAGCAGGCTTTGCGCGGGTGCAAAACACGCAAGCGCTGCACGCCATGCAGCAAGACGATGAAAAAGCTTTAGCCCCCACAGTGGTTAAAACATCTGCATTGCCATCCTTGCCGCCAGTGGTCGGCGAGCTTGCCGCTTTAGGCTACAGCCGCTTGTGCGACTACCAAAGCAAGGTCTATGCAGACTTGTACCTGAGCCGATTGGAGCAAGTGCTGCGGACCGAGGAGCAAGCCGACCCCGCCCACACACATGGCTACCAAACCAGCCGTGAAACCGCCCGTTGGCTGGCTTTGTGGATGGCGTTTGACGACATCGTGCGGGTGGCCGATTTGAAAAGCCGTGCCAGCCGTTGGCAGCGTGTGGCCCGCGAGGTGAAGCTGCAAGAAGACGATTTGCTGAACCTGTATGACCACTTCAAACCTGGTGTACCCGAATTCGCAGCGCTGCTGCCCTCTTGGCTGGCCACACCTTTGCAACGCTGGGACAAGCGCCGCGCATTAAGCGGTCAATCCCCTTGGGCCTTGCCGTTAAAGATTGGCACGCATTCGGTGATGGGCATGTTGGCACTGCGCTCCTTGGCAAGCTTCAAATGGCTGCGCCCGCATGGCAGTCGCTTTCACACCGAGCAAGCCGACATTACGCAATGGTTGCAAGCGGTTTGCGCAGGTTTGCGGCAAGATTGGTCTCTGGGCCATGAGGTGGCGATGTGTGGTCGCCTCATCAAAGGATACGGCAGCACCAACGAACGTGGCCGCAACAATCTGCAACACATACTCACCCACTTGGCGGCTTCGCCGGTTCACACCGATGCGGCGTGGCGAAGCACTGCGGTCGCGCAAGCACGCGAAGCTGCACTGCAAGACGAAGCAGGCACAGCCATGGATGCCAAGCTGCGTGGGCTAGGGGTTCCCGCCAGACCCGTGGCCGAGCAACCGCTGCGCTTTGTGCGCAATGCCAGCCTGCAACCCAAGGGCAGGCCCTAGGGTCAATGGGTGCTTCGCTCAGTTATCCTCTCGTTTTTATTGTTTATAACCGCAGGTCCTCCATGAACAAGCACCGTTTTTTGCGTCACGTCTCTTTGTCTGCCCTCTGCACCTTGGCTTTAAGTGGCCTGTGCAGCATGGCTTTAGCGCAAGACAAGGTGCAACAGGTGCGGGTCTCCACATGGGTGCCTGCACAACATGCCTTTAACCCCGCGGTACAAGCTTGGGCAGACAGCTTGAAAAAAGCGTCGGGTGGCAGCATCAACCCCACGCTTTTCCCCTCGGAACAACTGGGCAAAGCGTTTGACCACTACGACATGGCACGCGACGGCCTGACCGACTTTGCATTCGTCAACCCTGGCTACCAACCTGGGCGCTTCCCGATTTTTGCTGCGGCTTCATTGCCTTTCGAGATCAGCAACGCCAAAGCCGGCAGCGCAGCCATTGATGCGTGGTACCGCGCCTATGCAGCCAAGGAAATGAAAGAGGTGAAGTATTGCTTTGCGTTCGCCCACGACCCAGGCGCCTTGCATTCACGCAAAAAGGTTTTGTTGCCTGCTGACATGAAGGGGTTGAAGGTACGTCCTGCCACCTCCACCGTGGGTCAAATGGTCACCTTGCTGGGCGGCACCAATGTGCAAGCCTCGGCGCCCGAGGCGCGTGACGCCATCGAGCGTGGCGTGGCAGATGCCCTGACCTTCCCTTGGGGCTCACTCTCATTGTTTGGCATCGACAAAGTAGTGAAATTTCACATGGATGTACCTTTGTACGTGACGCCTTTTGTCTGGGTCATGAACTTAGACAAATACAACGGCTTGTCGCCTGCCCAAAAACAAGCGGTAGACAGCCACTGCACCAACGAGTGGGCTGAAAAAGTTGGCACCTCTTGGGCGGATTTCGAAATTGCAGGACGTACCAAGTTGCTGGCTGACAAAGCCAACCGCGAGATTTACACCCTAACGCCCGAGCAACTTGCCGTGTGGAAAACCGCCGTGGCACCTGTCAAACAACAATGGGCCGACGAGGTGAAGAAACGTGGAGACGACCCCGCCGCTGTGATGAAAGCCTTGCAACAAAGCTTGACCAAGTACAAATCTGCCCTGTAAAGAAGCCGTATGTCGTCTTCCAGTAAAAGCGGTTTTGACCGCATCATTGACAGCATCGAATGGATGGCAGCCCTGTTTGTTGGCATTGTGGCGGCCAATATTTTTCTGGCTGTCTTCTTGCGAAAATTTTTCGATACCTCTATTCCTGATAGCTTCGACTTTGGTCGCATGCTCTTGGGCATCCTCATTTTTTGGGGCATTGCCGCCACCAGTTACCGTGGCAACCACATCACGGTGGACTTGCTGTGGACCCATGCCAATGCCCGCTGGAAGCGCTACATCGACATCTTTGCCACCTTGGTGTTGATCCTGGTGGTGACAGTACAAACCATCATGCTGTTTGACAAGGTCGCCATGACCTACCGTGACCATGTATTGACCTACGACCTGAACCTACCCACTTGGCCGTTTTTTGCAGTCGCTTGGATGGGTGATGTATGCGCGGTGTTGCTGATTGGCATTCGCACTTGGCGGCTCATTACCGAGCCGCAGGCATTCGCTGCTGACAACAAGGCGGTTCATTGAGATGGATTTAAGCAACTTGAGCCCGGACGCCGTCGCCGTGATTGGCTTTGTGGCGCTTTTCACCTTGATGCTTTTGCGTGTACCCGTGGGCATGGCCATGGGCTTGGTGGGCGTGTGCGGTTACAGCTATATCGTGGGCAGTGGCCCTGCTTTGAAGCTGATTGGTCAAACTTCGATGCGTACCGTCACCGATTACACCTTTGGCGTCATCCCCATGTTCATGTTGATGGGTGCGTTTGTGTCGGTCTCAGGCGTCAGCCGTGAACTGTTTCGTGCGGCCAATGCTTTCATCGGGCATTTACGTGGCGGCTTGGGCGTGGCCACCGTGGTGGCTTGTGGCGGCTTTGCCGCTATCTGTGGTTCATCGGTGGCGACAGCTGCCACCTTTTCTTCTGTGGCCTACCCAGAGATGCGCCGCTTTGGCTATCCACAGTCGTTCTCCACCGGTGTGATAGCCGCAGGGGGCACCTTGGGCGCGATGTTGCCACCCTCCACCGTGCTGGCGGTATACGCCATCCTCACACAGCAAGACATTGGCAAGCTGTTCATGGCGGGCATTGTGCCGGGCTTGCTGGCCATGTTGATGTATGTACTGACTATTTTCATCATCGTCAAAGTGCGCCCCGATTGGCTGCCACGTGGGGAGAACACCAGTTGGGCCGAGCGCTTTGCTGGCTTAAAAGACGTGTGGGCACCCTTGATGTTGTTCGTGTTTGTCATCGGTGGTTTGTATGGTGGCTTTTTCACGCCTACCGAGGCGGGTGGCGTGGGTGCAACTGGCGCATTTTTGCTGGGCGTGTTGCGCGGCAAACTGGACCGCGCAAAAACCTTAGAGGCCTTGCTGTCAGCCACGCGCACTGCCGCTGCGGTGTTCACCGTGCTGATTGGCGCTTTGATTTTTGGCTACTTTCTCACCATCACCCAAGTGCCGCAAAAACTCACCGGCTTCTTAACCGAGATGGGCTTGGGCCGCTACGAGGTGCTGGCCCTCATCATGGTGATGTATTTGATTTTGGGCTGTTTGATGGACGCCATGGCCATGATTATTTTGACTGTGCCCATCATTTTCCCCGTCATTGTGCAACTGGGCTTTGACCCAATCTGGTTTGGCATCATCATCGTGATGACGGTGGAGCTGGGGCTGATTCACCCGCCGGTGGGGATGAATGTGTTTGTCATCAAAAGCGTGGTTCACGATGTGAGTTTCACCACGATATTCAAGGGTGTGATTCCCTTTATCTTGACCGACCTTCTGCGCTTGGTGATTTTGATTGCCTTCCCCATGATTGCGCTTTGGTTGCCAGGGCAAATGGGGTAAAGCAATAAGGGGTGCAGAGCTTTTGCATCAACTCAGCATCAGCGCTGCCTGTAGCTACCGTCGTGAAACGCAGGGGTGTTTCGTAGCTGTTCAACATTTCACCATTAGCGTCTTTACCGGCAAAGCGCATCACTTGTGAATTGGCCATCTTGCGCTTAGCGCAGTCCACGGTGGTGCGCGACTTTTCCGACAAAATTTCTTTGCCTTCCAAGTTGGTCAAGGGCTTGGCAAAGTTCGTCAAGCGCCAAACCATAACGCGATCGCCTTCTTTGTTGATGGTGTCGTCATAAAACACCTGCGCTTCAGTTGTGTGGGCCGCACTGACCCAAGCCGCTTGCGTCACGGGTAGCCAAACAAACGCCAACGCAGCGCAAACCAGCGACTTGTTCAATTGAGTTTGCGCGGTTCGCCAAAGTCGCCCACTTGGGGGAATAAAAAGGTGGTGCTGCTAGGTCCTATGCCCATGATTTGCACCGTGGCACCCTCGGTGCCTGCGCCGTCATAATGAATTGCACCTGCTGGGTGCTGCATATAAGTGCCTGCGGTCAAAGGCTGTGTCGCTTGCGGGTCCCATGAGTCATCCGTGCCCGCCTTCCATGTACCTTGCAACACAGTGACGTAACGGTCTTCGCGGTGGTAGTGCGGCGCACTCATGATGCCAGGGGGAAATATGACGCGGATCACATAAGGTCCGGCTTTGGATGGGTCGCCAGAAATCACGGCAAACTTCACACCCTTGCCCGCGTCCTTCCACGCGATATCGTCAGGCTTGACCACGGGAAAGGATTTGTCGGTGGTTTGTGCCAAGGCGACAAAAGTACAAAGCGACATGGCTGAGAACAACAGGCGAAACAAGCTTGGCATGAAGAAGCTCCTTGAAGAAAGGTAATTGATCATAATTCAGGCTTGATCATCCATAAAAAAACCACCCAAGGGTGGTTTCAGTATTTGTGGTGGCCTGGGGCGGAATCGAACCACCGACACAAGGATTTTCAATCCTCTGCTCTACCGACTGAGCTACCGGGCCAAGGGGTAAAAGTATATCACCGGCACTAAAGGCACAATACTCACCTGTATGTGCATTTTCTTTTCATGACCGAACCCCAACTCCGTTGTTCTCACCTGACCAAACGCTTTAGCAACACCACGGTGGTTGACGATTTATCGTTCGAACTACATGCCGGTGAGTGCTTGGGCGTGATTGGCCCAAACGGGGCGGGCAAAACCACCACCTTTCGCATGTGCTTGGGTCTGAGTTCCGCAGACAGCGGCAGCATCAGCGTGTTTGGCATGCCCATGCCCGAAGAAACGCTTGCCATCAAAGCGCGACTGGGTGTGGTGAGCCAGTTCGATTCGCTAGACCCGGACTTTTCTTGCAGCGAAAACCTGATGGTCTATGGCCGCTACTTTGGCATGGCCAGCGCCGACATTCGCGCACGTATTCCCTCGCTGCTGTCGTTTGCCGCATTGACCCACAAGGCTGACGCCAAACCCGGCGAGTTATCGGGCGGTATGAAGCGACGCCTAAGCCTTGCACGCGCCTTGATCAACGACCCACAATTGCTGTTGCTGGACGAACCCACCACCGGCCTAGACCCGCAAGCGCGTCACCTCATGTGGGAGCGTTTGCAGCAACTCTTGCAACAAGGCAAATCCATCTTGCTGACAACGCACTTCATGGACGAGGCTGAGCGACTGTGCGACCGCTTGTTGGTGCTGGACCATGGGCGCAAAATCGCCGAAGGCAAACCACGCGACCTCATCACCCAGCATTTAGAACCTGATGTGGTGGAAGTGTTTGGTGGTAACCCACAAGACATTGCTGGCAGTGCTGCACGCAATCACGCGAAACGGGTAGAGGTGAGTGGCGACACAGTGTTTTTCTACACCGATACCGCCGCGCCATTGCTGCAGGTCTTGGGCAACATCGCGGGTTTACGCACCCTGCACCGCCCCGCCAATTTGGAAGACCTGTTCTTGAAACTCACTGGCCGTCAAATTCGAGAGGACGGATGATGCGACTGCGTTTTTGGCCGGTTTTTTTGCGCAATTTTTTGGTCTGGCGCAAACTTTTTATTCCCAGCTTGATCGCCAATATCGCCGAGCCCTTGATGTGGTTAGTGGCGTTTGGCTACGGCCTAGGTTCCTTGGTGGGTGGCGTGCAGCAAGGCGATATGAAGGTGCCTTACATCTTGTTTTTGGCCAGTGGTTCGGTGTGCATGAGTGCAATGAATGCCGCCACCTTCGAGGCGCTGTACTCGGCGTTCTCGCGTATGCATGTACAAAAAACTTGGGACGGCATCATGAACGCGCCGGTTCGACTCGACGATGTGTTGCTCGCTGAAATGCTGTGGGCTGCCTTCAAAGCCATCTTCACTGTGACGGCAATTTTGATCGTGATGCTGGCCTTGGGCATCAGCCACTCATGGAAGTTGGTGGTGGCTTGGCCGGTGTTGCTGGGTGTGGGCGTCACCTTCAGTTGCTTGGCGCTGATCTTTAACGCCTTGGCCAAGGGCTATGACTTTTTCACCTATTACTTCACACTGTTCTTGACACCCATGATGTTTTTAAGCGGTGTATTTTTTCCCTTGGATACCCTGCCTGAGATGGTGAAGTGGATTGCTTGGTGTTTGCCACTTACCCATGCGGTGGCTTTGGTGCGGCCCTTGTTCATGGATGCTTGGCCTGATCAAGCATGGCTGCATCTAGGGGTTCTGGCGCTTTACGCCAGCGCGGCTTGGTGGATAGCTCTGACGTTGACGCGCAAACGCTTTAAGCAATAAGCGTTGATCTCAATCGGCGTATACGCCCGCCGCCTTAATGATGGGGTTCCACTTGGCAATCTCGGCAGTAACAAATTTTTTGTGCTCAGCAGGGTCGGTGCGTTTATCAATAATCATCACCGCACCCATGGCTTCTTGTTTTTGAACAAAAGCAGGGTCTGAAAACACGGAACGCAAAGCGCCATACAACTTGGCCTTGGTATCGGGTGGCAAGCCTTTGGGCGCATACACCGCGTGCCACACACTGACCTGAAACCCCTTCAATCCTGACTCTTGCAAAGTAGGCAAATCTTTCAAAGCAGCTTGCGGCAAATGCTTATTACTCGTCACAGCGTAGGCTTTGATTTTTCGACCCTCAATAAAGGGCAGGGTGTTGGTGGTTTGGTCACACAAAATATCAATTTGACCACCTAGCAAATCGTTCATGGCCATGGATACGCCCTTGTAGTTAATGGTGGTCATCTGGGTACGCATAGCCGATTGCCATAACAAGCCACACAAATGCGAAGCTGAGCCTATGCCTGCATTGCCCAGGTTGACTTTGTCTTTCTGCACTGCTACCCAAGCACTGAGCTGTTTGTAATCATTCGCTTCCAGTGTGGGGCGAGCCACGATGGTCATGGGCACTTCATGGATCATGCCCAAATAGTCAAAATCGGTGAGCACATCGAAACTGGGTTTTCGAATGAGTGCCGGCATGGTCGCCATGCCGATGTGGTGGATCAATAAAGTGTGTCCATCGGCTGCGGCACGTGCTACTTTTTGGGTGGCAATTGCACCCCCTGCACCCAAGGCGTTTTCAACCACGATGGTCGCACCACCCAAGGGCTTACGCAGGGCTTCGGCCATGTCACGCGCCAAGCGGTCGGTGGGCCCACCTGCAGTGAAGGGCACCACCAAAGTAATGGGTTTGTCTTTGATGGGAAAAGTTTGTGCCAGGGCAGCGCCCATGCACAACAACCACAAACAGCTACTTGTAACTGCGCGCATCTTCAATCACCTTGCCATCGTTGGCCAGACTGCCAGGCCTGACCATCACAATGTCTGCACGCAGCTTGGTGATGTCGCGCACCGCTTGTGCCAATGCGTTTTGCAGCGTATCCGATACTTGCGCCGTTTCCACATGCAAATGCATATGGTCATTGGCCATCTCGCCACTGACGACCAAGCGTGCTTTGACCACCTCAGGGAAGCGCTTAGCCACTTGATCAACTTGGCCGGGGTGGACAAACATCCCTCGCACCTTGGTGGTTTGATCGGCACGGCCCATCCACCCTTTGATGCGTTGGTTGGTGCGACCTGTGGGGCAGTGTCCTGGCAATACCGCGGTTAAATCGCCTGTGCCAAAGCGAATTAACGGGTAGTCGGGGTTCAAACTGGTCACGACCAACTCGCCCACCTCGCCAGCAATAACGGGGTCGCCGGTCCCTGGGCGAACAATTTCGACAATCACACCTTCATCGAGCACCAAGCCCTCACGCGCAGAGGTTTCATACGCAATTAAGCCTATGTCTGCCGTGGCATAGCACTGGTATGCGGTCATGCCGCGCTCTGCCAACCAATCGCGCAAAGAGGGCGGGAAGGCCTCGCCACTGACCAAGGCTTTGCTCAAAAATGACAGGGCTGTTTGTGATTCAGCGGCTTTTTCAAACAAGATTTTCAAAAAACTGGGGGTGCCGCTGTAGCCACTGGGACGCAGTTCCAGCATCGCTTGCAGCTGTTGTTCGGTCTGACCTGTGCCACCCGGAAAGACGCTGCAACCTAAGGCATGTGCGCCGCTCTCCATCATGGAGCCCGCAGGCGTAAAGTGGTAACTGAAACAGTTGTGTACCAATTCGCCAGCGCGAAAACCTGCGGCGTAGAGGGCTCGCGCCATGCGCCAATAGTCTTTGCCCACGCCCTCGGGTTCGTAAATAGGGCCGGGGCTGGCAAACACACGCGGCATGGTCTTACCGAAACGCAGCGCAGAAAATCCGCCAAACACATCGTTGGCACGCTGGGCTTGCTGATGCTCTAGCAGTTCGTATTTGCGCGTGACGGGCAAAGCTGCCAATGCAGCACAGCTGTTGATGTCGCTCGCCTTCACGCCTTGCAAAATCGTTGCCCATGCGCTTGCAGCGGTTTGTGCATGGGCAATTTGTGCGGGCAAGGCCTGCAGCAGAGCCGCTTCACGCACAGCAGGGTCACGCTGTTCCAGAGAGTCGTAAAAATTGCTCATATGTGCATCACACCTTAAGCCAGCCAACGCTTGCGACGTTTGTAACTTTTCACATCCTTGAAGCTTTTGCGCTCGCCGCCGCCCATGCCAAGGTAAAACTCTTTCACGTCTTCGTTGTTGGCCAAGTCTTTGGCTGCGCCATCCATCACAATGCGACCCGACTCCATGATGTAGCCAAAGTCCGCATAGCGCAAAGCCATGTGGGTGTTTTGCTCTGCCAACAAAAAAGTGACGTGCTCTTTTTGGTTCAAGTCTTTGACGATGTTGAACACCTCTTCCACGATTTGCGGCGCCAAGCCCATGGAAGGTTCATCTAGTAACACCATGCTGGGGTTGGCCATCAGGGCGCGACCAATCGCGCACATCTGCTGCTCGCCACCAGAGGTGTAGGCTGCTTGGGAATCTTTACGGATTTTCAAACGCGGGAAATAGTTGTAGACCTTCTCTAGGTTGGCTGCAATCTCGCCCTTGTCGCTGCGGGTATAGCTGCCCGTCAGCAAGTTTTCTTCGATGGTGAGGTGGGCAAAGCAATGCCGCCCCTCCATCACCTGCACCACGCCGCGCTTGACCAAGTCTGCAGTCGTGAGGTTTTCAATGCGCTCACCACGCAACTCGATGCTGCCCTTGGTCACCTCACCACGCTCGCCTTGCAACAAGTTGGAGATGGCACGCAAGGTGGTGGTCTTGCCTGCGCCATTGCCACCCAAGAGCGCCACAATGCCCCGCTCTGGCACTTGTAGTGAAACGCCTTTGAGCACCAAGATGACATGGTTGTAAATCACCTCAATACCGTTGACGCTCAAGACGACAGGGGGGGCACTCATGACTGTTTCCAAGAATGGTTACAACATCAAGACTGGCAGTCTTGACCGGTGCGTCTCACGAGCTTTTTGTCAGCTGCGTATTTGTCTGCGGTCGCTTTGACCAAAGGCTTCAAAATCTGCTCGTCCGCTTGCAGCCAATCGGAAGTGAAGACCCATTTCTTGCCGTCCCATGTATGAATGCGCGTCCACGACGCACCCATGTGGTCCATGCAAGAAGTGCTGATGGGTCGCATCACCCCTTTAAAGCCCAACGCATCCAATTTGGCTTGTGTCAGGTTAAGGTTCTCAAGACCCCAACGCACTTGCTCGCCGGTCATGACCTTGCCTTTGCCAAAGCGCTCTTGCGCGGAACGAATGCCTTCAATGCCAATCATGGCGCTCATGGCACCTCGCATGTACAGCACCTGCCCCACTTCTTCTTTGGGGCCTGTGCCCTGACCTTTGCCATGCACCTGAGCCAAAATAGATTTGACAATCGCTGAGTCGGGTTCAGCCCCGTGTTGCATGGTCACCGCGTTATAGCCCTTGGCGCCATCGGCCACGTCTTTCACATCGGGCTCGGCACCAGCCCACCACACGCCATACATTTTTTCTCGGGGGTAGCCTGTGGCCTGCGCTTCTTTGATGGCGGTGGAGTTCATCACACCCCAGCCCCACAGCACCACATAGTCAGGACGCGCTTGACGCACTTGCAACCAAGTGGCTTTTTGCTCCACGCCAGGGGCAGTGACGGGCAACAATTGCAATTCAAAGCCATGGATGCGGCTGCGCTCTTGCATCAAGGGAATAGGTTCTTTACCAAAGGGGCTGTCGTGGTAAACCAAAGCAATTTTTTTACCTTTCAAATTATCCAAGCCACCTTCTTTTTTGCCGATGGCTTGCAAAATCGTGTCGGCCGCCACCCAGTAAGTGCCAGCGATGGGGAAGTTCCATTTGAAAACTGCGCCATCGGAGCTTTCACTGCGGCCATAGCCTACGGTGACCACCGGAATTTTGTCGACAGGGGCTTTTTCGGTAATGGCGAAAGTGGCTCCTGTTGAGAGGGGTTGTACAAAGCTGGGGTTCTTGCTTTTCAGACGTTCATAACACTCCACACTGCGCGCCGTGTCATAGCCGGTTTCACATTCCTCAAAAGAAATTTTCACGCCGTTCAAACCCCCTTTGACGTTGACCAGTTTCAAGTAATCCACAAAGCCATTGGCCCATTGAGTGCCATTGGGCGCATAGGGGCCCGTGCGATAAGACAGTACCGGCACAAATTGGTCTTTGGACTGCGCCAGCACCGGCGTGGCTGCTGACAGCGCAAAAGCGGCCAGCAAGGCGGGAAGTAAGAGCTTGTTTGTTTTCATCATCGTCTCCTTGAAAATTACAAATCAGTAAGGGAAAGGCCAAACACGCATTTTTTGTTTTCCTATCGACCACAGTTTGGCCAAACCGTGGGGCTCCACAATCAAAAACCACACAATCAAAGCGCCAAAAATCATCAGTTCGGTGTGCGAAACCACGGTAGTGGATATTTCAACACCGGCCAAACCCGCCAGCATGGGCAAAAACTGATTTAAGAAGATGGGCAACACAATAATGAAGGCGGCACCCAAGAAGCCACCCATGATCGAGCCCAAGCCACCAATAATGACCATGAACAACAAACGAAAAGACTGGTCTACCGAGAAAGCGCCGGGCTCCCAAGAGCCCAAATAAATAAATGCCCACAATGCGCCCGCCACACCAATGATGAAGGAGCTGACCGCAAAAGCAGAGAGTTTGGCGTACATGGGGCGAATACCGATGACGGCCGCCGCCACGTCCATGTCGCGTATGGCCATCCACTCGCGACCAATCGCACCGCGCACCAAGTTTTTCGCCAGCAGTGCAATCACCACGAGCAAGGTCACACAAAACAGGTATTTGCTGACATCGGTATCGAGGGGCATACCAAACACCTGAAGGTTCGACACAGACACCGAGCCCGAAGGCGTGTCCAAGGTGAACCACTTCACCCGCAAGAACATCCAATCGGCAAAAAACTGTGCGGCCAATGTCGCCACCGCCAAATACAGTCCACGCACCCGCAAACTGGGCAGGCCAAACAACACGCCAAACGCGGTGGCACATAAGCCCCCCAACAACAAAGCGGGCAGCAAGGGCATGTCCGGCACTCGTGCAAAAAAGTTGTAAGCGCCATAAGCACCGACTGCCATGAAAGCGCCTGAACCCAAAGATATTTGTCCGCAATAGCCCACCAAAATATTCACGCCCAAAGCCGCCATCGCCATGATGACAAAGGGAATGAGAATGGCGCGAAACATATAGTCGGAGGCGAAGAAGGGTACCGCGGCAAAAGCTACCAGCAACAACAAGCCCACAAACACGCGGTCTTGCGCAATCGGGAAGATTTGCTGGTCCTCTCGGTAGGAGGTTTTGAATTGACCGTTTTCTCTATAGAACATGGTTAGACGCGATCAATTATTTTTTCGCCAAAGAGACCCTGAGGCCGCACCAACAAGAACAACAAAGCCAAGACATAAGCGAACCAAATTTCGATACCGCCCCCGACATAAGGGCCCAAGAAAACCTCGGAAAGCTTCTCTCCCACACCAATGATGAGGCCGCCAATGATGGCACCGGGTACCGAGGTAAGGCCACCCAAAATCACCACAGGCAAGGCGCGCAGAGCAATGGTGGCCAATGAAAACTGCACGCCCAGTTTGCTACCCCAAATCATGCCGGCAACCAAAGCCACCACACCGGCCACGCACCACACAATGACCCAGATGCGGTTCAAAGGAATGCCAATCGATTGCGCGGCTTGGTGATCGTCGGCCACCGCGCGCAGCGCTCTACCAGTGGAAGTTTTTTGGAAAAACAAGGACAGCAAAGCCACCAACAGCGCAGCAATCAAAGCAGCGATCAAATCTTCTTGGTTGATCAATAAACCGCCTTGGAACACATTCTCAAAAGCCATCACAGGGTCTTTGGGCATACCGATATCGATTTTGTAAATGTCATTGCCAAAGATCGATTGACCCAAGCCCTCAAGAAAGTAAGCAATACCCAAGGTCGCCATCAACAAGGTGGTGCCTTCTTGGTTAACCAGTCGGCGCAACACCAAGCGCTCGATCAACCATGCAACGATGAACATGACCCCACCCGCCAACACAAAAGCAATGAGGTTGACCAAGACCGGATGGGTCAAACCTGTCAACTGTGGCAGCCACTCGGCAAAGCGCGCCATCGCCAAGGCAGCAAACAGCACCATCGCACCTTGGGCGAAGTTGAAGACGCCCGAGGCTTTGTAAATCAATACAAAGCCCAAGGCGACCAGCGAATACAACATGCCTGCCATCAGGCCGCCCAGCAAAGTTTCCAGAAAGAATGCCATGGTGATCAATGCCCTGTGCCCAAGTAGGCACTGATGACTTCGGGGTTGTTGCGCACTTCGTCGGGTGTTCCATCGCCAATTTTTTTACCGTAATCCAACACAACCACGCGGTCGGAAATGTCCATCACCACGCCCATATCGTGTTCAATCAAAACGACAGTGGTACCAAACTCGTCGTTGACATCCAAGATGAAGCGACACATGTCCTGCTTTTCTTCCACATTCATGCCGGCCATGGGCTCGTCCAGCAACAAAACTTGAGGCTCAAGCGCCAGCGCTCGTCCAAGGTCTACCCGTTTTTGCAAACCATAGGGCAACTGCCCGACGGAGGTTTTGCGGTAGGGCTGAATTTCAAGAAAGTCGATGATTTCTTCCACTTTTCTGCGGTGCTCAATCTCTTCACGCTCGGCAGGACCAAAGCGTATGGCTTGCAGCAGCAAATTGCTTTTCATGCGCAAATTGCGCCCCGTCATGATGTTGTCAAGCACACTCATGCCTTTGAACAAAGCGAGATTTTGAAAGGTACGCGCCACGCCCATGACCGCCACTTGGTGGCTGTCCATGTGGCTGAAGGTTTGGCCTCGGAAAGTGATGTTGCCTTGCTGGGGCGTGTACACGCCGTTGATGCAATTGAGCATCGAGCTTTTGCCTGCGCCATTGGGGCCGATGATGGCGCGAATTTCATGCTCGCGTACATTGAAGCTGATATCGGACAGGGCTTTAACGCCACCAAAGTTCAGCGATATATTGTGCACATCCAAAATCACATCGCCTATGACTTTGCTCATGCGGCACGCTCCACAGGGGCGAAGGTACGTGCATCCATCAAGCGCAAATGGGCGCTGACACTGCCGGTTCTGCCATCTTCAAACTTAACGGCAGTTTCAATGAACTGCTCTGCCAAGCCTTGGTACAAAGCGGCCACCAAGACCGCGTATTTCTCGGCGATAAAACCGCGCCGCACTTTGTTGGTTCGGGTCAATTCGCCGTCATCTGCGTCAAGTTCTTTATGCAGCACCAAGAAGCGGCAGATTTGGCTGCCAGCGAGCAAGGCGTCTCCTGCCAAATCAGCATTAACCTTTTCAACACATTCAAGCATGAGTTGGTAGACCTCGGACTTTTGCGCCAAATCGTTATAGCCCGCATAGCCCAAGTTGCGTCGCTCTGCCCAATTGCCCACCGCTTCAAAATCGATATTGAGCATGACACACACTTTGTCGCGGCCATCGCCATAAGCCACCACCTCTTTGATGTGCGGAAAAAACTTCAGCTTGTTCTCAACGTATTTGGGCGCAAACATCGCGCCATCGTGGATGCCGCCTTGCAGGCGCCCCACATCTTTGACGCGATCGATGATTTTCAAATGGCCATGGCTGTCGATAAACCCCGCGTCATTCGTGTGGTACCAACCATCTGCTGTCAACACCTCTGCCGTGGCTGCGGGGTTTTTGTAATAGCCTTTGAGCAAGCCCGCAGACTTGACCAACACCTCGCCCTGCTCTGACACCTTGATCTCTACGCCAGCACAAGGCACACCCACGGTATCGGCTCGCGCTTCGTTGTCGGGTTGCAGGCAGACAAATACGGCGGTTTCGGTAGAGCCATACAACTGCTTTAAGTTGATGCCAATGGCGCGGTAGAAATTGAACAAGTCGGGGCCAATCGCTTCACCGGCGGTGTAGGCCACCCGCACACGTGAGAAGCCAAGGTTGTTGCGCAAAGGACCGTAAATCAGCACATTGCCCACACCATAAATCAACCGCCCCCACAAACCTATGGACTGACCATCCATGCGCGCAGGGCCATGGCGTCTGGCAATGTCCATGAAGTAAGCGAACAGGCTGCGCTTTAAGCTGCTTGCGTCTTCCATGCGAATCATCACGGTGGTGAGCATGCCCTCAAAGACACGCGGTGGCGCGAAGTAATAGGTGGGGCCAATTTCTTTCAAGTCGATATTGACTGTGGCCGCGGACTCGGGGCAATTCACCACATAGCCACAGCTCAACCACTGCGCATAGCTGAAAATATTTTGCCCAATCCAGGCTGGCGGCATATAGGCCAAGACTTCTTCTTTTTCGCTTAAATGGTCAAAGTCTGCACCTGCTTTGGCACGATCTAGCAAGCTGCGGTGGGTATGCACCACGCCTTTGGGGTTGCCCGTGGTGCCCGAGGTGAAAAACATGGCCGCCACGTCGTCGGCTTGGTTGATGGCCACTTCTTTGTCAAAAAATGTGGGGGTTTGCTTTGCAAACTGCTGGCCCTTGTCTTGCAAGTCCGACAGGCTGACCAAACCTTCTTGCTGGTAGTTACGCAATCCGCGTGGGTCGTCAAAATAAATATGTGCCAGCCCTGCACAGTCAGGGCGAATTTCCAGCAACTTATCGACCTGCTCTTGGTTTTCCACCACCGCAAAACGCACATCGGCATTGTTAATGGGAAACACATATTCGGTGGCGACAGCGTCTTGGTAAAGCGGCACTGGAATAGCACCCAAACTTTGCACCGCCAACATGCTGGCGTACAAGCGCGGGCGATTGGCCCCCACCACGATCACATGTTCGCCGCGCTGCAAGCCGCTTTGGTGCAAGCCACAGGCTAAGCCCTTGACCATCTCAGCCAAGGCTTGCCATGTCAGGCTTTGCCAAATACCGTATTCCTTTTCCCGCAATGCAGTGGCCAGCGGCCGGCGCGCAGCGTGCTCTAACAGCAATCGAGGGAAGGTGGTGTCCATGGCAGGGGGGTATATTAGGGCTGACTTTGACGCTTTTTTGTCTTGGCGACGACAATTAAGGGAAGTCCCTTAGTCGATTCCACAACCCCCATGTGATGAACAACGATTTAACCCTCCACCAACGCCGCCGCGCACCGAGCTTCACCGAGTTGGCCAGCATTCCTTGGTTAAAGATCTTGCCGGCCGACGAGCAAGCTTGGGCAAGTTCACACATTGTGGTTGGTGACGCCTTGGCGGGTGACAGGGTGTGTCGCATTGGCAAAGCACCTACCTATTGGTTTGGTGTGGTGCACGGTTTGCTAAAAATGAGCGCTGATAACGCGCAAGGCGACAGCTTCACCTATGCAGGCTTGTCCGCAGGCGGCTGGTTTGGTGAAGGCACGGTGATCAAACGCGAGCCTTACCGCTACAACGTACAAGCGCTTCGCCCCAGTGTGGTGGCGGGTTTGCCCATCAACAGCTTTCACCGTTTGTTGGAGCAGTCCATCGGCTTTAACCGCTTTGTGATGAACCAACTCAATGAACGCTTAGGCCAGTTCATCGCCGCGCGGGAAATTGACCGTATGACCAACCCTGATATCCGTGTGGCTCGCAGTTTGGCGGCTTTGTTCAACCCCGTGCTGTTTCCGGGTGTGGGAGAGGTGCTGCAAATCACCCAACAAGAGTTGGCGTATTTGGTCGGTTTGTCGCGCCAACGGGTGAATGTGGCTTTGCAGCGCTTGGTTGCGCAAGGCTGGATCAAGCTTGCCTATGGCGGTGTGCGGGTGCGCAACCTCGACGCCTTGCGCAGCCATACACTCGACACCCCATGAACAACACCACATCCCGACTGAACAAACGCATGGCCGAACTCGGCCTGTGCTCGCGCCGCGAGGCCGACGACTGGATTGCCAAGGGCTGGGTGAAGGTCAATGGCGAGGTGGCGGTGCTGGGCAAACCGGTGAGCCCCTTGGACCGCATCGAGGTCGACAAACTCGCGCGTGGCCAGCAAGACAAACAAGTCACCATCCTGTTGCACAAGCCCATGGGCTTTGTCAGTGGCCAAGCCGAAGACGGCCACACCCCCGCCATCAACCTGATCGAAGCTGGTAACCGCTGGCGCGACGACCGCTCGCCCACCCGCTTTGTGCCGCGCCAGCGCATGGGGCTGGCGCCTGCCGGCCGCTTGGACATCGACTCGGTGGGCCTGCTGGTGCTGACCCAAGACGGCCGCGTGGCGCGGCAGCTGATTGGCGAAGACTCGCAGGTGGAGAAAGAGTATTTGGTGCGGGTGCAGTATGGGCGCTTGCCTGTGGGTGAAGTGCAAACCGATGTGCAGTCGCTGTTTCCGCCCGAGCAATTGGCCCGACTGAGCCACGGCTTGGCGCTGGACGGCCAACCCCTGAAGCCCGCCAAGATCGACTGGCAGAACCCAGAACAGCTGCGCTTTGTGCTGCGCGAGGGCAAAAAGCGGCAAATCAGGCGCATGTGCGAGCTGGTGGGCTTGACCGTGGTGGGCTTGAAGCGGGTGCGAATTGGCCGCGTGACGCTGGGCCAACTGCCGGTTGGGCAGTGGCGGTATTTGGCTGCAGGTGAGGTGTTTTAGGCCCCTTGAAAACCCCATCCCAAACCCATATATAAGAATCCATGTTGCGCCAGCTCGGTCTGGCACTTTTTCTTGATTTGACTTCTTCTATTCCCAATCCCATGAGCACCCAAAAACACGCCTTTCAAGCTGAAGTTGCACAACTGCTGCATTTGGTCACCCACTCGCTGTACTCCAACAAAGAAATCTTTTTGCGCGAGTTGATCTCTAACGCCTCTGACGCTTGCGACAAGCTGCGCTATGAAGCGCTGAACAACGCCGCTTTGTTTGAGGACACACCCACGCTTGAAATCCGCGTGGCCTTTGACAAAGCCGCCAAGACACTGACCATCAGCGACAACGGCATTGGCATGAGCGAGCAAGAGGCGATTGACCATCTGGGCACCATCGCCAAGAGCGGTACCCGTGACTTCATGAGCAAGCTCTCGGGCGACCAGCAAAGCGACGCCAAAGACCAAGGCTCTTTGATTGGCCAGTTTGGCGTGGGCTTTTACTCAGGCTTCATCGTGGCCGACAAAATCAGCGTGGAAACTCGCCGCGCTGGAGCGCCAGCGGCTGAGGGCGTGCGCTGGACCAGTGGCGGCACGGGCGAGTTTGAGGTGCAAACCATCAGCCAAGACAAACGCGGCACCCACATCATTTTGCACCTGCGCGACGATGCTGACGAGTACCTGAGCAACTGGAAGCTCAAGTCCATCATCAATAAATATTCAGACCACATCGCCTTGCCCATCCTGATGCGCAAAGAGGAATGGAAAGAAGGCGAGAAAGACCAACCCGGCGAGATGGTGGTCACCGACGAGTGGGAAACCATCAACAAAGCCTCGGCCCTGTGGACCCGCCCGAAAAAAGATATTTCTGATGAGCAACACGCCGAGTTTTACAAAGCCATCAGCCACGACTTTGAGCCGCCACTGGCCTGGAGCCACAACAAGGTGGAAGGCAGCACCGAATACACCCAGCTGCTGTACCTGCCCAGCAAAGCGCCGTTTGATTTGTGGAACCGCGATAAAAAAGGCGGCATCAAGCTGTATGTGAAGCGCGTGTTCATCATGGACGACGCCGAGGCCTTGCTGCCAACCTATTTGCGTTTTGTCAAAGGCGTGGTGGACTCCGCGGACTTGCCACTGAACGTTAGCCGCGAGTTGCTGCAAGAAAGCCGCGACGTGAAAGCCATCCGCGAGGGCAACACCCGCCGCGTGCTGTCCATGCTGGAAGACTTGGCCAAACACGACGCACCTGCAGCGGACTCCAACGACGAGGACAAAAAAGACGCTGGCAAGTTCACGAAGTTTTACACCGACTTTGGCGCGGTCTTGAAAGAAGGTTTGGGCGAAGACTTTGCCAACAAAGACAAGATCGCCAAGTTGCTGCGCTTTGCCAGCTCCACCACCGACACGGTGAGCGTGGGCTTTGCCGATTACAAAGCGCGCATGAAAGAGGGCCAAGAGGCCATCTTCTACATCACCGCAGACAGCTTGGCCGCGGCCAAGAACAGCCCGCAGCTGGAGGTGTTTCGCAAAAAGGGCATTGAAGTGCTGCTGATGAGCGACCGCGTGGACGAATGGGCGCTGGGCTTTTTGAACGAGTTTGACGGCACCCCGCTGCAAAGCGTGGCCAAGGGCGCGTTCGACTTGGGCAAGCTGCAAGACGAAGAAGAAAAGAAAGCCGCTGAAGAAGCCGCCGAAACCTTCAAGCCACTGCTGGCCAAACTCAAAGAGGCCTTGAAAGACAAGGCCGAAGACGTGCGTGTCACCTCGCGCTTGGTCGATTCACCCGCGTGTTTGGTGGTGAAGGACGACGGCATGTCGCTGCAACTGGCCCGCATGTTGAAGCAAGCCGGCCAAAGCGCGCCCGAGAGCAAGCCCATTTTGGAGGTGAACCCTGAGCACCCCTTGGTGAAAAAGCTCGACACGCCTGGCGGCCAAATCCATTTCCACGATTTGGCGCACATCGTGTTTGACCAAGCCCTGCTGGCCGAAGGCGGCATGCCCGAAGACCCTGCGGCTTATGTGAGAAGAGTGAATGCCTTGTTGGTTTAAACCATCAACTCAATTTGCTCGCGCAGGGTGTCGCACTGCCCACGCCAATAGTCGGCAGTGCCAAACCAAGGAAAGTGCATGGGAAAGGCGGGATCGTCTTGCCGACTGGCCAACCATGCGCTGTAGTGAATGATGCGCAAGGTGCGCAGCGGTTCAATCCACTGCAACTCTTGCCTGTCAAACGCTCGCATGGTTTCATAACCTTCTAAAACTATGGCGATCTTTTGGCGTCGCTCGACCTCATCGCCATGCAACAACATCCACAGGTCTTGAACCGCAGGCCCCATGCGAGCATCGTCCAAGTCCACAAAGTGTGGCCCTGCTTCAGGCAAACCTTCTGGTGTCCATAAAATATTGCCTGGGTGACAGTCGCCGTGCAAGCGCAACATTTTTATCTGTTCAGGCATAAGCGCTTGCACCATCTCAAGCGCTTGGTTGCAAAGGCCCAACCACTGTTGTGCCGCTTCAGGTGCTACCCAACCGTTGCCCATCAACAAGTCGCGGGACGCCTCACCAAATGTTTGCCTGTTCAGCACTGGCCTGTGAACAAAAGCGCTACGCTCCCCCACCACATGCATACGCGCCATCAAGCGCCCTGTCCACATCAACACCGCGGGGTCGTCTAGTTCGGGCGCACGTCCCCCACGGCAGGGGCTGACACTGAACCAAAAATGCCCCTCCACACCTTCATGAACAATTCGCGCTTCATGCAAAGTCATGCTGCTCAAGCTGAGCGGGCCCACTACGGGTATATCTTCAGCCATCAACTCTGCGGTGAATGCGTGTTCTTCGCGAATCTGCGCCTCAGTCCAACGCTTTGGTCGATAGAACTTTGCAACCACCGTGCTGTCGTCATCCAAATGCACTTGGTAGACTCGGTTTTCATATGAACTGAGTGCGCTCATGCGTCCATCTACCGGCAGGCCCAATGCACTTAATGCGTCCAACACCACCGAGGGTGTGAGCGCTTGGTACGGGTGGCTCACCTACACGCCCCACACCATTGGCTGATCGGCTTTGTGGCAGCGCTGCAGCATGTCGATGATGGGCTTGGTTCTTTGTCGCAAGCTGATAGCCTCGAATTTGGGAGGCGTTTGCCCATAGGCTTTGGCCTGTGCCACTGCCTCAGCCTGTTGCAGCTCCTCTGTTTTTACCGCTTGTTGCAAGGCTCTGATGGCCTCAGGCATCTGATCGGCTTCGATGATCCCCTTGGGTTCAACGGCCTTGCCAATCAAGCTTAAGAACTGTCTGCCCTGCGGTTCGAGCAGTATCAAGTCGCCTGTGGCTTTGGATTTGAATTTGTAAAGCATGTCGACATTGTGCGCCAGTGTTACGTCTGGTGAAATTCCATGCGTTCACCTACGCCAGTGGCAGGCACCGTATCAGGGTTTGATTGAACGCATCAGGCGCTTCAAATTGCACCCAATGTCCGGCATCCTGAATGATGTCCAATTGTTTTAAATTGCAATCAGTCAACAAATCGGGGATCAAATGCAATGCGCCTTCGTACAACGCGTCTTTCTCGCCCCAAATGCCATGCACCTCGCAGGTCCAGTGCTTTTGCAGTGATAACAAGACATCGCTGCGGGCAATGCGTCGTCTGCGCAAACGGTCGCGAAGCACATTGTGTTCTTGCATGGCCAAGAGTTCAGGCGTGATGTTTTTCTCATCATGCAACATGATGGCCAATAAGTTGTTCCGGTGTACGCCCATGCGCTCTTCATGCGTCATATTGACTCTGAAGCCGCGCATATTCGGAATGTTGTTGGACAAGCCCAATCCCGGCACACCAACCAGCACCATACGTTTGATGAGTGCGGGTTGCTGCGCAGCCAGAAAACCGGCCATCAAGCCGCCGAATGAGAAACCCACCATGTCAGTGGGCTCTTCTTTGAACAAGGCCTCTAAGCCTTGCGCCAGTGGTACAGACAGGTCGTCTGCATCCTCTGCACCACTTGGGAGTTCAGAGTCGCCAAGGCCTGGTGTATCCAACGCCCATACTGCTCTGGATTCACTCAGCGGCAAGACATTGCGCACCCAATGGTTCCAACTGCCACTGCCGCCATGCAACAAGACCAAGGGCTTACCAGCAGCTTCATTCCACACATGCCAAACCTGCATGCCAGATGGTGTGGGGAGTTCGATGCGCTTGGCCTTGTCTACCGCTGCATCTATTTCTTGTTTCAAACTCAGCATGAATAAGTCAGTGATGGTTTATGGATTGTTTCGGCACTGCGTGCCTCGCAATGACGATCTGACCTTGCCATGCAAAACGCCCACTGAAGAGTGGGCGTTGTGTGTTTGGTTGCGCGAGCAAGATTTGAACTTGCGACCTTTGGGTTATGAGCCCAACGAGCTACCAGGCTGCTCCATCGCGCGTCGTGTAAGAGGATTGTAGCTGTTATTCAGCGACAGCGGGAGTTGTTTCAGCGATGTCGGGACGATCTACCAACTCAACCAAGGCCATGGGTGCATTGTCACCCACGCGGAAACCCATTTTCAAAATGCGTGTGTAACCACCAGGGCGTGTTTTGTAACGGGGGCCAAGTTCAGCGAACAACTTCACCACGTTCTCGCGGTTGCGCAAGCGGTTGAATGCCAAACGTTTGTTGGACAAAGTGGGTTCTTTGCCGAGAGTGAGCATGGGCTCGATAACACGGCGCAGTTCTTTGGCTTTAGGTAATGTGGTTTTGATGGCCTCATGCTCGATGAGCGAGTTCATCATGTTTTGCAACATCGCCAGTCGGTGTGAGCTGGTTCTGTTGAGTTTGCGTAGTCCGTGTCCGTGACGCATGGTGTTTCCTTTTTAGATCTTCACTTGTTTTGCCGGCCGCCGTATCAGGTACGGCCAGGGGAGTGGCTGACTGGGGTCAGCACTTGTTGTTGTTAAATCCGTTTAGCTTCCAAGCCAGCGGGTGGCCAGCTCTCGAGCTTCATGCCCAAGGTCAAGCCGCGAGAGGCCAACACTTCTTTGATTTCGTTTAGCGACTTACGGCCCAGATTAGGCGTCTTGAGCAACTCATTTTCTGAGCGCTGGATGAGGTCGCCAATATAGAAAATATTTTCTGCTTTAAGGCAGTTGGCTGAGCGAACGGTGAGTTCGAGTTCGTCCACAGGGCGCAACAAAATCGGATCGAACTGCTGAGCGCTGCGAGGAGCAGGTGAATCAAAAGCGGCCAACTCATTGCCTTCGAGTTGCGCAAACACAGCGAGTTGTTCAACCAAAATTTTGGCAGAAGAACGAACTGCGTCTTCGGCGTTGATGGCGCCATTGGTTTCGATTTCGACCACCAAACGGTCCAAGTCGGTACGTTGCTCGACACGTGCGTTTTCGACGCTGTAGCTCACACGCTTGACGGGTGAAAAAGAAGCATCCAACACAATGCGGCCAATGGACTTGTTAACTTCGTCGGCATGACGGCGCATGCTGCCTGGCACATAACCACGGCCTTTTTCAACTTTGAGTTGAATGTCAATCTTGCCGCCTTGGGATAAATTCGCGATCACATGCTCGGGGTTGATGATCTCAACATCGTGTGGCGTTTGAATATCAGCAGCAGTGACTTGGCCTTCGCCTTCTTTGCGCAGGCTGAGTGTGACTTCGTCGCGGTTGTGGAGTTTGAAAACCACGCCCTTGAGGTTCAACAAAATATTAACGACGTCTTCTTGCACGCCATCAATGGACGAGTATTCGTGCAAAACGCCAGCGATGGTGACATCAGTCACTGCATAGCCGACCATGGATGACAACAAAACACGGCGCAAAGCGTTGCCCAAGGTGTGGCCATAGCCACGCTCAAAAGGCTCTAGCGTCACCTTGGCTCGGTTGTGGCCGAGTTGTTCTACTTGGATTGCTTTTGGCTTCAGGAGATTGGTTTGCATTCGTTTTTCCTCTCAATGCCCTCGGTTCGTTACACCGGTAAGGCTAGATGATGACCCCTGCACGCAGGTGCGAGCAGGGCGACGGATTCAAAGGGCCAACAAGCCCCGGTTAACGCGAATACAACTCGACGATCAGCGATTCGTTGATGTCGGCAGCAAATTCGTCACGGTCAGGCGCCTTCTTGAAGATGCCTTCGGCTTTGTCGATGTTGACATCGACCCAAGCAGGTAAGCCAACTTGGGTAGCCAGTTGCAAGGCCTCTAACACGCGGCCTTGCTTTTTTGATTTTTCACGCACACCCACCACATCACCTGACTTGACCAAGTATGAAGGGATATTGACTTGGTGACCATTGACGGTGATGGCTTTGTGTGACACCAACTGACGCGCTTCTGCGCGAGTGGAGCCAAAACCCATGCGGTAGACCACATTGTCCAAGCGTGACTCGAGCAAAGACAACAGGTTGTTACCTGTGTTGCCCTTTTGTTGGTCGGCCATGGCAAAGTAACGGCGGAACTGACGCTCCAACACGCCATACATGCGCTTGACCTTTTGTTTTTCGCGCAACTGCAAACCGAAGTCAGACATACGCTGACCAGAGGTGCGCCCGTGTTGTCCAGGTTTGCTGTCGAATTTCGCCTTGTCACTGATAGAGCGTCGTGCGCTCTTCAAGAACAAGTCGGTGCCTTCACGGCGAGAGAGTTTGGCCTTGGGGCCTAAGTAACGTGCCACTTGAACTTCCTTTTTGTCAACTGCCCGCAGCAAGTGCGGGGAGCCGTGGGTGCATTACCCGCGGCGGTGGGCTTGGTGAAAAATCAGATGCGACGGCGCTTTTGCGGACGGCATCCGTTGTGGGGAACCGGCGTCACATCTGATATGGAATTGATGCGAATACCCAGGGCCGCCAACGCACGAACCGAAGACTCACGGCCTGGGCCGGGACCTTTGATTTCGACGTCGAGGTTCTTGATCCCCTGCTCCATGGCTGCACGACCAGCCACCTCAGAAGCCACCTGCGCGGCAAACGGTGTGGATTTACGTGAACCCTTGAATCCTTGACCACCAGAGGACGCCCAAGACAAAGCATTGCCTTGACGGTCTGTGATGGTGATGATGGTGTTGTTGAATGAGGCGTGCACGTGCGCAATACCATCCGCAACGTTTTTGCGGACCTTCTTGCGAACACGTTGTGCTGCTGAGTTGACGGGTGCTTTTGCCATGAATATCCCTCTTTATTTCTTCAGCGATTGAGCCGCCTTGCGGGGGCCTTTGCGTGTGCGTGCATTGGTGCGTGTGCGCTGACCTCGCATGGGCAAACCACGGCGATGACGGAAACCGCGGTAGCAACCGATGTCCATCAAACGCTTGATGTTCATGGTGGTCTCGCGGCGCAAGTCACCTTCGATGGTAAACAGTGCAATCTGGTCGCGAATTTTTTCCAAATCGGCGTCAGTCAGATCTTTGATTTTTTTACTGTAAGCAATGCCGGTGGCTTCGCAAATTTTGCGAGCACGTGTGCGGCCAATGCCAAAAATCGATGTCAAACCGATTTCGGTGTGCTTGTGCGGTGGGATGTTGATACCAGCGATACGTGCCATGTTGTGACCTCTTTAATGCGGTGAAAGATCAGCCTTGACGCTGTTTGTGACGCGGGTCTGTACAGATGACTCGCACCACGCCCTTGCGGCGGATGATTTTGCAATTGCGGCAAATTGTTTTGACCGAAGCCGAAACTTTCATTTCATTCTCCAAAAAATCCTGAAACACGCCCTGCGTATTCCTTGTTAACTCTGCGTGTTCAGTGCCTTACTTGGCCCTGAACACAATTCTTGCCCGACTCAAATCGTAGGGCGTCATCTCAACCGTTACCTTGTCCCCTGGCAGGATTCGGATGTAGTGCATCCGCATCTTGCCGGAAATGTGTCCGAGCACCACATGACCATTTTCCAGTTTGACTCTGAAAGTGGCATTGGGGAGGTTTTCAACAACCTCTCCTTGCATCTGGATGACATCGTCCTTTGCCATGCGCCCAATCAGCCACCTGGTGCCATCTTGAAGTTGGCCTTTTTAAGCAGCGATTCGTACTGCTGACTCATGAGGTAGTTCTGCACTTGGGCCATGAAGTCCATCGTGACCACCACAATGATCAGCAACGAAGTGCCGCCAAAGTAGAAAGGCACGTTGTACTTGAGGATGAGAAACTCAGGCAACAAACAAACAAAGGTGATGTAGATGGCACCTGCAAACGTCAGACGCAACAAAATTTTGTCAATGAAACGAGCGGTTTGGTCGCCAGGGCGAATGCCGGGGATAAAGCCGCCACTCTTTTTCAGGTTGTCTGCGGTTTCGCGGCTGTTGAACACCAACGCTGTGTAGAAAAAACAGAAGAAGATGATGGCCAAGGCATACAGCATCACGTAGATGGGCTGGCCTGGGGAGAGCGCAGCAGAGATGTCTTTAAGCCAATTCATGCTCTCGCCCTTGCTGAACCAACTCACCACGGTAGAGGGCAACAAAATGATGGAAGAGGCAAAAATGGGCGGTATGACACCTGCCATATTGAGCTTCAAAGGCAAGTGAGAGGACTGACCGCCGTAAACCTTGTTGCCCACCTGACGACGTGCGTAGTTGACCAAAATTTTGCGCTGACCACGCTCAACGAACACAACGAAGTAGGTCACCAAACCGACCAAAACCACAATCAACAAGGCGATGATGATGCTCATGGCGCCCGTGCGAACAAGCTCGAGTAATCCACCAATAGAGCTGGGCAACCCGGCTGCAATACCAGAGAAGATGATGATGGAAATACCGTTGCCTAAGCCACGCTCTGTGATTTGTTCGCCCAACCACATCAAAAACATGGTGCCAGCAGTCAAAGACACCATGGAAGTGACACGAAAGACAATGCCTGGGTCGTTTACCAAACCTGCTGAGGACTCTAAAGCCAAAGCAATGCCCATGGACTGGAAAATGGCCAAGCCCAAGGTGCCGTAGCGGGTGTATTGGGTGATTTTGCGACGGCCTGATTCACCTTCTTTTTTCAATGCTTCCATGCTGGGCACCACATAGGACATGAGTTGCATGATGATGGAGGCCGAGATGTAAGGCATGATGCCCAAAGCAAAAATACTAAAGCGCGATAGTGCGCCACCCGAGAACATATTGAATAGGCTGAGAATGCCGCCTTGCTGACCATTGAAGAGTTGGGTGAGCTGATCTGGGTTGATACCGGGCACAGGAATATGTGTGCCGATGCGGTAAACAATCAGTGCGAGCAGCAAAAAGATAAGCCGACGACGCAAGTCGCCATACTTATCTGTTTTGGGCAAAGCGCTGGTGGCCACGGTATCTGTGTTCTTTCTTCAGCGCTTAAGCGACAGAGCCGCCAGCGGCTTCGATTGCGGCTTTGGCACCGGCAGTGGCACCAATGCCATTGAGTTTGACAGCACGTGAAATCTCACCGGTCTTGATGATCTTGACCACTTTGGCCATTTGGCTGACCAAACCAGCGGTTTTCAATGCCAACACGTCAATGTCGGTGATTTCAAGTAATTGCAAAGAAGTGAGTGTGACTTCTTCGTTGTATTTCAAGGTTTGTGACTTGAAACCACGCTTGGGCAAACGGCGTTGCAAAGGCATTTGACCGCCCTCAAAACCCACCTTGTGATAGCCGCCTGAGCGAGATTTTTGACCCTTGTGGCCACGTCCTGCGGTTTTACCCAGACCAGAACCAATACCGCGACCTACACGGCGACGGTTTTTGCGCGAACCATCTGCGGGTTTGATTTCATTGAGTTGCATGGCGAAACCTTAGAGTACTTTGACCAGATAACTGATCTTGTTGATCATGCCGCGCACTGCAGGTGTATCTTGCAGTTCGCTGGTGCTGCCGATTTTGCGCAAGCCCAAACCACGCACAGTGGCGCGGTGAGTTTCTTTGGTGCCGATAGGACTGCGCACCAATTGCACTTTGACCGTTGAAGAAGATGTAGACATGCCGTTGCTCCGGATTAGACGAAGAGTTCTTCGACGCTCTTGCCACGCTTGGCTGCAACTTCTGCAGCGGTGGTGGATTTGATCAACGCATCTAATGTTGCGCGAACCATGTTGTAGGGATTGGATGAACCATGGCTTTTGGCCACGATGTCAGTGATGCCCATGACTTCAAATACTGCGCGCATTGGGCCGCCAGCAATGATGCCGGTACCCTTGGGCGCAGGCGCCATTTGAACGTTGGCTGCGCCGTGGTGACCCGTGACGTTGTGGTGAATGGTGCCGTTTTTCAAGGACACTTTGTGCATATTGCGGCGGGCTTCTTCCATCGCCTTTTGCACAGCAGCAGGCACTTCTTTGGATTTGCCTTTTCCCATGCCAACGCGGCCATCGCCATCACCAACAACCGTCAGTGCTGCAAAACCCAAAATACGACCACCCTTGACCACTTTGGTCACACGGTTGACCGCGATCATTTTTTCCTTCAGACCGTCGTCACGACTGTCGTCTTGCATTTTTGCTTGAACTTTTGCCATGTGTGTATCCGTCCTGGGTTAGAACTGCAAGCCGGCAGCGCGTGCGGCATCGGCCAATGTTTTGACACGACCGTGGTAAGCGAAGCCAGCACGATCGAAGGCGACTTTTTCAACACCCGCTGCTTTGGCTTTTTCAGCGATGCGCTTGCCCACCACTTCAGCTGCAGCTTGGTTGCCGCCTTTGCCGGTCGCGCCCAAGCTTTTGCGAATATCGGCCTCAGCAGTTGAAGCAGTTGCCAGCACCTTGGTGCCATCGCCAGAGATAACGCTGGCGTAAATGTGCAAATTGGTACGGTTGACAGTCAAACGTGCAACGCCTTGCGTGGCAATGCGAATACGGGTCTGGCGGGAGCGGCGGATACGCTGCTGTTTTTTGCTTAGCATGTGGCAGCTCCTTATTTCTTCTTGGTTTCTTTGATGACGATTTTTTCGTCAGAGTAGCGAATGCCCTTGCCTTTGTAAGGCTCGGGAGGACGCACTGCACGAATTTCAGCAGCGATTTGACCCACTCGTTGACGGTCTGCGCCTTTGATGATGATCTCAGTTGGTGCAGGTGTTTCCACCTTGATGCCAGAGGGCATGTCAAAGTTGACAGGGTGGGAATAGCCCACAGCCAAGTTGAGTTTGTTGCCTTGGGCAGCAGCTTTGTAACCGACGCCTACCAAGTTGAGCTTTTTCTCAAAGCCTTTGGTGACACCAATGACCATGTTGTTGACCAATTGACGCAAAGTGCCACTCATGGCGTTGGCTTCGCGGCTTTCATTGGCGGGCGTAAAACTCAAACTGTCTGCGCTGTGGACCACTTTGACCAAAGCGTTGTTGGCGATAGAGAGATTGCCACCAGTGCCTTTGACACTGATGTGCGCTTCGTTGATAGCCACATCCACGCCTTGGGGCACGGTGACTGGCATTTTTCCGACTCGGGACATCTTCGTTTCTCCCTTAAGCCACGTAACACAAAACTTCGCCACCTACGCCTGTGGCGCGGGCTTTGCGATCGGTCATCACGCCTTGGGGGGTGGTGACAATGGCCACACCCAGTCCGTTCATGACTTGGGGAATAGCGTTGTGGCCTTTGTAAACACGCAAGCCAGGGCGAGAGACGCGCTCAATGCGCTCAATCACAGGGCGGCCTGCGTAGTATTTCAAGGCGATTTCCAACTCGTGCTTGCCGGCTTCGGTTTTGACGTGAAAGCCATCGATGTAGCCCTCGTCTTTCAACACCTGGACGATGGCCAGCTTGACTTTGGAGGAAGGAACCGACACGGTCGGCTTGGCCACCATCTGCGCATTACGAATTCGCGTCAGCAGGTCGGCAATGGGGTCACTCATGCTCATATTGAATATCTCCTGCTGTCTTACCAGCTGGCCTTGGTGATGCCAGGAATATTGCCCGCAAAGGCCATTTCGCGAATCTTGGCGCGACCCAAACCAAATTGACGGAAGGTGCCACGGGGGCGGCCAGTGATTGCGCAACGGTTGCGTTGACGGGTGGGGTTGGCGTTGCGGGGCAACTTTTGCAATCCCAAACGTGCGGCGGTGCGCTCTTCTTCACTGTGCTTGGCATCATTTGCCACGGCCTTCAGTTCAGCGTACTTTTTTGCGTACTTAGCGACCAGTTTGTCGCGCTTGAGTTCGCGTTCAATCAAAGCTACTTTAGCCAAAGGGCACCTCAGTTCTTGAAGGGGAAACGGAAGGCGGCAAGAAGTGCTTTGCACTCGTCGTCACTCTTGGCCGTGGTGGTGATGCTGATGTTCATGCCGCGCAGAGCATCAACCTTGTCGTACTCGATCTCGGGAAAGATGATCTGTTCTTTCACGCCGATGTTGTAGTTGCCGCGACCGTCAAAAGCACGGCCGGAGATACCGCGAAAGTCACGCACACGGGGCAAGGCCACGGTTACGAAACGGTCGAGGAATTCGTACATGCGAACACCGCGCAAAGTGACCATGCAACCAATGGCTTGCTGCTCACGGATTTTGAAACCCGCAATCGCTTTACGCGCCTTGGTCACCACAGGCTTTTGGCCGGAAATTTTGGTGAGGTCGCCCACCGCATGGTCCATGACTTTTTTGTCGGCAACGGCTTCTGAGACACCCATGTTCAGGGTGATTTTGGTCAGACGTGGCACCTCCATGGGTGACTTGTAGCCAAACTTAGCGGTCAAATCGGGGACCACTTTTTCGCGATAGTGTTGTTGGAGTCTTGCCATTTTTATGCCGCCTTGATGACTTCACCACTGGACTTGAAGATGCGAACCTTCGAGCCATCGGTATTGACCTTGATGCCCACGCGATCGGCTTTGCCGGTGGTGGCGTTGTAAATGGCGACATTGGACTGATGAATAGGCATGCTTTTTTCAATCACGCCGCCAGTGGTGCCCGCCATGGGATTGGGTTTGGTGTGCTTTTTCACCACATTGATGCCGTCGATCAAGAGGTGGGAATCGTCGGCGCGAACAGCAACGTTGCCGCGCTTGCCTTTGTCGCGCCCTGTGATGACGATGACCTCGTCGCCTTTGCGAATTTTGTTCATGCTCGGAGTCCTTAAAGTACTTCAGGCGCCAAGGACACGATCTTCATGAACTTCTCGGTACGCAGTTCACGCGTAACCGGGCCGAAGATACGGGTGCCGATAGGCTCGAGTTTGGCGTTGAGCAACACTGCTGCGTTGCTGTCGAACTTGACCAAGGAGCCATCGCTGCGACGGATGCCCTTGGCAGTGCGAACCACCACTGCGCTGTAAATCTCGCCTTTTTTGACGCGGCCACGAGGCGCAGCTTCTTTGATGCTCACCTTGATAACGTCGCCAACGCTGGCGTAACGACGCTTTGAGCCGCCCAGCACCTTGATGCACAAAACGGATTTTGCGCCGGTGTTGTCGGCTACTTCTAATCTGGATTCAGTTTGGATCATTTCAATTCCCAACTTGTACCGGGTATATGGCCGAAAAACTCAACCACTTGTGCCCGATCAGTCTTGGGCCCGTCATCTGCGCCTCGAACCATTTCGCGGCGCTTTTGCTTGGGGCTGTCTTCTGTCATTGCCCTGCTGTTTGAAAAGCAGAGCCGGCTATTATGGCACAGTTTTAGCGCTTGCAGGTGTGCTCTTTCTAAATTTTGCCGAGATCAAATGTCAAATAACACTTATTTACTAGCTTTAGACCAAGGGACTTCCAGCTCACGCAGCATTGTTTTCAAAGAAGACGGCAGTGTTTTGACGTCAGTCCAACAAGAGTTTCGCCAAATCTACCCCCAGCCGGGTTGGGTCGAGCACGACCCCGAAGAAATCTGGTCCAGCCAGCTCGCCACCGCAAGACAAGTCTTGCAGCAAGCGGGGCTTAGTGCCAATCAAATCGCCTCCATGGGCATCACCAACCAACGCGAAACCACGCTGGTGTGGCGGCGCGACACTGGCCAAGCCATCTACAACGCCATTGTTTGGCAAGACCGCCGAGCAGAACCCGAGTGCCTGCGCTTGCGTGAGGCGGGTTTTGCACCCATGGTGCAACAGAAAACCGGTTTGCTGATCGACGCCTATTTTTCGGCCACCAAGTTGCAATGGATTTTGGACAACGTAAGCGGCGCTCGCGCCATGGCCGAAGCGGGGCAACTGGCCTTTGGCACGGTGGACAGTTGGCTGATGTGGCAACTCAGTGGCGGACGTATTCATGCTACCGACGTCAGCAATGCCGCTCGGACCATGCTCTTGAATGTGCACACCAACCGCTGGGATGATGAGTTGCTGGCGCTGTTTCGCATCCCCGCGTCTGTGCTGCCCGAGGTTCACCCATCGACCAGCGATTTTGGTAATACCCAAGCGCAGTGGCTGGGTAGCGAAATACCTATAGGCGGCGTGGCCGGTGACCAGCAAAGCGCCTTGTTTGGCCAAGCCTGCTTTCAAGCGGGCCAAGCCAAAAACACCTACGGCACTGGCTGCTTCATGCTGATGCACACCGGCAGTGAATTTCAAACCAGCAACAACGGTTTGATCACCACCAGCGCCGCCCAGGCCGACAACACGCCCGCCTTTGCCTTGGAGGGCAGCGTGTTTATAGGTGGTGCGGTGGTGCAGTGGTTGCGTGATGGCTTACGTGCCTTTGACAAAAGCGCTGATGTACAAGCCTTGGCCGAGAGCGTGCCTGATTCGGGCGGCGTGGTTCTGGTGCCCGCCTTCACCGGCTTGGGTGCGCCTTATTGGCAAGCAGATGCGCGGGGTGCCATGGTGGGTTTGTCGCGTGGCATCACCATGGCCCATATTGCCCGCGCAGCGCTTGAGAGCATCGCTTTTCAAAGCACGGCCTTGCTGCAAGCCATGAACCGCGATGCGACGCAAGCAGTGACCGAGTTACGGGTCGACGGTGGCGCTTGTGTCAACGATTTGCTCATGCAGTTCCAAGCCGATTTGCTGGGCATTCCTGTTTTGCGCCCGGTGGTGGTAGAAACCACGGCTTTGGGTGCGGCCTATTTGGCGGGCTTGAGTTCGGGCATTTACCTCAGCACCGCTGAGCTGTCACGCCAGTGGCGGGTCGAGCGCTGCTTTGAGCCACGTATATCGCGTGACCAAGCGCAGGCTTTGATGGCTGGTTGGGAAAAAGCGGTCCGGCAAACAGTGGCAAACTGATGTCTTTGTTTTTGGCAGGGACTGCATGACGCCGCTTTCTTCTCTTTTGCTGCCCATGGCCTTTATTGGCGGAGGCAATATGGCCAGCGCCTTGATTGGGGGCTTGGTCAAAAACGGCACACCACCATCTGCCATTCATGTGGTGGAACCACTGCAAGCCACCCGCGAAGCTTTACAGGCGCAACATGGTGTGCATGTGCTGCCCGCCGTCGATGCTTCGCTGAAAGACTGCGCCTTGGTGGTCTGGGCGGTCAAGCCGCAGGTCTTCAAAGAAGCGGCTTTGCTCACGCAAGCGCATGTGTCTAATGCCTTGCATCTGAGCGTGGCTGCTGGTATTGGCAGCGACAGCATCGCGGCATGGTTGCAGACCGAGCGGGTGGTGCGCGCCATGCCCAACACCCCTGCCTTGGTGGGTCTGGGGCAAACTGGTTTGTTTGCCCGAAATACCGTCAGCGAAGCAGAGAAACAAGCCATCAGCGGCATGTTGGCTTTGGTGGGTGAATCGCTTTGGGTGGAAAAAGAGGCTTTGCTTGACGCCGTCACCGCTGTGTCGGGGTCCGGACCCGCTTATGTGTTTTATTTTTTGGAAGCCATGGTCGACGCTGGCGTAAACATGGGCCTGACGCCCGAGCAATCGCACCAGCTGGCCTTAGGTACTTTGGTGGGCGCCGCAGAATTGGCGCGCAGCAGCACTGACACACCAGCGGTTTTGCGTGAGAAGGTCACCTCCAAAGGGGGCACCACCTTCGCGGCTTTGACAGTCATGCAAAACCATGGCGTACACGACAGCTTGGTTGAGGCCATGCACGCCGCTCGCGACAGAGCGCTAAGTCTGGGCAAAGAGTTGGGCGGGTAACTACCGTTACCTTGGCTATTGCGGATGGTCAAAAGTTAATGTCACAATGAAGATGTCTTCACTTTTTAGGGTTTTACACATGAACAAGCTTTTGTTGGTCCTGATCAGCGCTCTGGCTTTCTCAGCAACCCCCAGCTTTGCAACGCCTTCTTCTGAAACCAGCATGGTCTCTGCGGCCTCCTCTGTCACAGACCACCTGCTGATGACCAAGAAAAAAGGCAAGTCACACAAGAAAGCCAAAAAGCACAAGGCCGGTTAATCCATCCCCGCTTTTGAAAAGCCACCCTCGGGTGGCTTTTTTCATGCGCTGGTCACCACGCGCAAATGCAAGCCCCAAGCCACACCTGCAAACACCGTGGCACCCAGCCAATGGTTCATGCGAAAGGCCTTGAAGCAGCCCTCGCGTTCGCGCTTGTAAATCATGCCGAAATGCCACATGGCTTGAAATGCGGCAATCTCCATGGCAAACCACAGCGGCCAAGCCAAGCCAAAGCTTTGCAACAGCACCAAACTGCCCAACAAGTACGCCGCATAAAACAGCAACACTCCCCACACATCAAAGCGACCTAAAGTAATGGCCGAGGTTTTCATGCCGATGCGCAAATCGTCATCGCGGTCAACCATGGCGTATTCGGTGTCGTAAGCCAACACCCAAAACAGGTTGACTGCCAACAAGCCCCAAGCCATGGGCGGCACCGCTTGCCACACACCTTGTAGGGTAAGAGGGCCACCGTTGACAGCGGCAAACGCCATGGGAATGCCAAAGCTGAAAGCCACGCCCAGCACCGCCTGGGGCATAGCGACGAAACGCTTGGCATAAGGATAGATGAGCGTGACCGCCAAAGCCACGAACGACCACGCTACCGTCACCGTGTTGGTGCTGAGCACCAAACCAAACGCACACATGGCCAAGACCGCACCCGCTGTCAGCGCCTGTTTGACCGACAAAGCCCCCGAGGTGACGGGCCGCTGGGCGGTGCGTTTGACGTGCTTATCGAATTCGCGGTCCGCCACATCATTCACGCAACACCCCGCGCTGCGCATCAGAAAAGTGCCCAGCACAAACACCACCAACAAATGCCATCCCGGAAAACCGCCACTGGCCAACCACAATGCACTAAGGGTGGGCCACAGCAACAACAACCAGCCAGCGGGACGGTTGAAGCGAATCAGGTCAAGGTAAAGCGCCAGCGCAGAGCGCGGCGGTTCAAGCGGTGTGGCGTCGTTCATGAAAATGGCAAACCGCTTCAGGTGAGTCGATGCACGCCTGGCAACTCGCTGGCGACGATGGCGTTGCGCAGGGCGGCGATGGCTTCATAGCGGGTGAAACTGCGCCGCCACGCCAACACCACACGGCGCGTGGGGGGTGCGTCGTCGCCTTCGACGATGGGCAAGTAGCGCACATAGGTGTCGAGGGTTTTTTTCTTTTTTATTGGCGAGGTCAAAGCGTCTTTGGGGACGCTCAAGCGCGGCACTACCGTTACACCCATGCCCGCGGCCACCATGTGTTTGATGGTTTCCAGCGATGAGCCTTCAAAGCTTTTGCGTATGCCCTCGGCGTCGCTGGAGAAGCGGGCGAATTCGGGGCACACCTCCAGCACATGGTCGCGAAAGCAGTGGCCATTGCCCAAGAGCAACATGGTCTCAGCTTTCAACTCGGTGGCGCTGATGCTTTCGCGCGTGGACAGCGGGTGGTTGCTGGGCAAAGCGGCCATGAAGGGTTCGTCGTAGAGCTGCGCCACCGCCAAACCAGCGTCGGGAAAAGGCTCGGCCATGATGGCGCAATCGATCTCGCCGGTGCGCAGCATCTCAAGCAACTTCACCGTGAAATTTTCTTGCAGCATCAGTGGCATTTGCGGCGTCATATCGATGCTGTGGCGTACCAACTCGGGCAGCAAATACGGTGCGATGGTGTAGATCACGCCCAAACGCAAAGGACCCGACAAAGGGTCTTTGCCGCGCTTGGCGGTTTCTTTGATGCTGGCGGTTTGGTCCAGCACGTTTTGCGCTTGGCGCACAATTTCTTCACCCAAGGGCGTGACCGTCACTTCATTGGCATTGCGTTCAAACAGTTTGACCTGCAACTCTTCTTCCAAGTTTTTGATGCCCACCGACAGCGTGGGCTGCGAGACAAAGCAGGCCTCGGCAGCGCGGCCAAAATGTTTTTCGCGGGCCACGGCGACGATGTATTTGAGTTCGGTCAGTGTCATGGGGTTCAGGCCTTCAAGAAGTCAGATTTTCCACCCAACCAGCGCTGCACATGGCGCTCTGCTTGTTCAGGGTACTGGTCCAGCATCAGCGGGGCGAGTTGCTGGGCCCAGGCTAAGAGATCGGTGTCTACGCTCAAGTCAGCAAACCGAAGCAAGGCCGCCCCCGACTGGCGCGAACCCAAAAACTCGCCGGGGCCTCGAATGTCAAGGTCACGCCTTGCGATTTCAAAACCGTCATTTGTCTCGGCCATGGCGCGCAAGCGCTCACGGGCGGTGTCGCTCAAGCGGCCATGCTCACCCAGTGAATACAGCAACACACACGCAGATGCCGCAGCACCGCGCCCCACCCGTCCACGCAGCTGGTGCAACTGGCTCAGGCCAAAACGCTCGGCGTGTTCAATCACCATCAGCGAGGCATTGGGTACATCCACCCCCACTTCAATCACCGTGGTGCTGACCAACACGCCCATTTGCCCCTGCACGAAGAGTGACATCACCGCCTTCTTTTCAGCTTGCGCCATGCGCGAATGCAGCAAGCCCACCATCACACCCGGCAGCGCCTCGCACAAGGCTTGGTGGGTGTCGGTGGCGTTGCGCAAATCGAGCGCTTCGCTTTCTTCAATCAAGGGGCAGACCCAGTAAATTTGACGCCCCTCTTGCAACTGCACCCGGATGCGCTCGACGATTTCGTCGCGGCGGGTATCGGCCACCAGCTTGGTGACGATGGGTGTGCGGCCTGGGGGCAATTCGTCGATGGTTGATACATCCAAATCGGCGTAATAGCTCATGGCCAAGGTGCGGGGGATGGGCGTGGCGCTCATCATCAGCAAATGCGGCTCTTGTGCCTGTGCGCTCGGCGAGCCAAAGGTGTCTGCATCCGAGAGTTTTTGCCGCAGGGCCAAGCGCTGGGCCACGCCAAAGCGGTGTTGCTCATCGATGATGGCCAAGGCCAGCGCTTTGAACTGCACCTTGTCTTGAATCACGGCATGGGTGCCCACCACCAGCGCGGCCTCGCCACTGGCCACCAGCGCCAGCATGGCGTCTCGTTCCTTTTTCTTTTGGCTGCCCGTCAACCACGCCACTTGCAAGCCCAGCGGTGTCAGCACGGGTTCTAGCCAGCCTATCAGTTTTCGAAAATGCTGCTCAGCCAAAATTTCGGTAGGTGCCATCAAAGCGCATTGCCAACCAGCGTCTATGCACTGCGCGGCAGCTAAGGCCGCCACCACGGTTTTGCCCGAGCCCACATCGCCTTGCAGCAAGCGGTGCATGGGCACGGCGCGGGCCACATCGTTGGCAATTTCTTGCACCACCCGTTGTTGTGCTTGGGTTAGCTGAAACGGCAGCGCCGCATGAAGTTGCGCCAACACACCTGTGGGCTTGTGGCTGTGCTGTAGCAGCGGGGCATTCAGCAACTGTCGCTCGCGTTTAGCCTGCAACTGCGAGAGCTGCTGCGCCAGCAGCTCCTCGGCTTTCAAACGCTGCCAAGCCGCGTGGGTGTGGTCTTCCAACTGCGCCAAGGACACGCTGGGCGTGGGGTGGTGCAAAAACTGCAATGCTTGCGCCAAGCCCCAGCTGTGCGGTGGCAAGTGCTGCGCGGGAATGGTTTCGTTGAATGCCGCGCCTCGCAAGGCCTGCGCCAAACCGCCTTGCACCGCTTTGCGAATATAGGCTTGGGGCAGCTCGGCACTGCTGGGGTACACAGGCGTCAAGGCGGTGGCCAACACGCCCCCTGCGGCTTGGACGGTGGGGTGCATCATGGTGCGGCCCATGAAGCCGCCACGTACCTCGCCGCGCAAACGCACTTGGCGACCCACTTCCAAGGCCTTTTGCATATTGGGGTAGAAATTGAAAAAGCGCAGGGTGCAGGTATCGCTGCCATCGTCCACTACCGCTTGCAATTGGCGACGCGGCTTGAACACCACATTGCAGCTTTTCACCACCGCTTCGATTTGCACCACCTCGCCGTCGCGGGCCTCGGCCAGCTTCACCAGCTGGGTTTCGTCTTCGTAGCGAAACGGTAGGTGCAGCGCTAAATCGATGGGGCGCAGCAAGCCCATTTTTCGCAAGGCTTTTTGCGGTGCGCTCAGGGGCTTGGCCGCTGCTGGCGCTGTGGGCTCAGAAGTTCCCGCGCCAGCCATGCAAGACCATTTCGAACACCTTGATGAGCAAGATCACCACCATGGGCGACAAGTCCAAGCCAGCCACCGTGGGCAAAAAGCGTCGAACCGGGCGCAGCAGAGGTTCGACCAAGCTTTGCAACCAGTAGACCGTGGCGTCATCCACCCTAAGCCACGATACAAAGATAGACACCACCACCAACCAAAACATGCCTGACAACACCAAGCCCAGCAGGTCCAACAAAGCGCCCATCAACACAGACACTGGGTCCAAGCTCGCGCCAAACAGCAAAGCAATCACGGCGGCTTGCAACAGCATCACCAAGAATGCTGCCACCAAACTGCCCAGATCGACGCGACCCACTTTGGGCAAAACACGCCGCAGGGGCAGCACCAACCAATCGGTCAAACCCACCACCCAGGCACCTGCACTGTTGCCTAAGCCCACACGCAGGCCCAGCCACAACATATAGGCCCGAAGCAAACACATGCCCGCCAGCAGGCTGGCGATGGTTTGCACCACCATCACAACAATCGAATTCACCATGGCTTGGACTTTCTTTTCATGCTGTATTGCACCATACCCACCAAGCGGGTGCGAGAATCTGCCTCCCTTACCTTGGAACGGGCCTGTTCAGCCCTCAAGACCATGACCTCTAGCGCTCCCTCCCGCCCATTTCGCTTAAGCGATTTCGACTTTCACCTCCCCACTGATTTGATCGCCCAAACGCCTGCCACTGAGCGCAGTGCCTCGCGTTTGCTGGACGGCCGTGGCGCTGTCCCGGTGGACCGCATCTTCAAAGACCTGCCCTCCTTGCTGATGCCTGGCGACTTACTGGTGTTCAACGACACGCAGGTGATGCCTGCACGCTTGTTCGGTGAAAAAGCCAGCGGTGGGCAACTGGAACTCTTGGTGGAACGGGTATTGCCCTTGGCAGAGGGCGAGCCGCCGCACCAAGTGGTGGCGCATATGAAGGTCAGCAAAAAACCGGCTGTGGGTGCGGTGCTGCGCATGTTCAACCAAGCGGGTACCGCTGTCGCCTTTGAAGCCACACTTTTGGGCCGTTGGCCCGATGTCGATGGGCCCTTATTTCGTTTCAGCTTGAGCGATGAGCCGCTGCGCCTGATGCAAACCCATGGCCACATTCCCCTGCCACCCTATATTGCGCGGGACAAACACAGCCAGAACGCGCAGGACGCCCAGCGTTACCAAACCGTGTTTGCCAAGCACCCAGGAGCAGCGGCCGCACCCACGGCGGCACTGCATTTCGATCAAGCCTTGCTGGACGAATTGCAAGCCATGGGTGTGCAACGGGCCAGCGTCACCTTGCATGTGGGTGCGGGGACGTTTTCGCCCGTGAAAACCGAGAACATCGCAGAGCACCGCATGCACAGCGAGTGGTACAGCATTCCCCCCAACACCTTGCAAGCCATCGCCGATTGCCAAGCCCGAGGGGGACGGGTGGTGGCGGTGGGCACGACATCGATTCGCACCTTGGAGAGCTGGGCACGCAGCGGATGCGTGGAGGGTGACACCGACATCTTCATCACGCCGGGTTTTGCGTTCCAAGTGGTGAATGTGTTGATCACCAACTTTCACCTGCCAAAATCCACCCTGCTGATGCTGGTGGCTGCGTTCGCCGGCTTTGAGCCCATGCAGGCGCTTTATCGCCATGCCATTACGCAGCGTTATCGGTTTTTCAGTTATGGCGATGCGATGCTGTTGGAGCGTCGCAATTGAGCACCCCACAAGCCCCGCGCCGCAGGCTCGGCCTCGCCTCCATGCTGACACAACGTCGGCTACGGCCGACCTGCGACACGGGTCTGGTCGATTGCTTCGACCTTAGGTCTCGCAAAGACGGGGGATTGCTTCGGGGCTAAGCCCCTCGCAACGACACCGAAACATAGCTAACACCCAGCAAGCCTTGGTAATCCGCATCCTGCGTCCACAGGGTGGCTTGGTGCGCCAAAGCCATGGAGTACATCGCAGCGTCGGCCATGGTGAGTTGGTGCTTGAGGGACAACTCGGCTGCTGCAATAGCCAGTGCATCGGTGAAATCGATGATGGGCGCTCGGCGCATCAGGTTCAAACAGGTGTCACGCAATTCAGCGGGCAGTTTGCGCGACAGCACACGGTGAACTTCATAAATATTGATGCTGGTGACCAGTAGCTCGTCCGTTTTTTCTATGACAGGCTTGAACTTGGGACCATTCGGGCCAGCCAAAAAGAACTCAATCCAGCCAGATGCGTCCACAATATTCATTCATAGTCCTTGTCGGGCTCTTTGGGCGGCTCGATGTCGCCCAAGTCGTAGCCTTTGAGGATGCCGTAATATGCACTCATGGGCAGTAAAGGCGTGATCACTAATTCTTTGCCCCGCACTTCAAACTGAATTTGCGAACCCGGCTCTATGCCCAACTGCGCCCGCATGGCCACTGGCAAGGTGACCTGCCCTTTGCTTGAAACCACCGCATTGCTTGACATTTTTACCTCGCTTTACCTAATCTAAAAAGTAAAG
Organism: Bordetella parapertussis; assembly: GCA_945861305.1. GTDB lineage: Bacteria > Pseudomonadota > Gammaproteobacteria > Burkholderiales > Burkholderiaceae_C > Limnohabitans. Next base: position 52,589 of record CAMATW010000016.1, read on the forward strand.
CAAATTATGAAGTAAAGCCTTGCGACTGTCCAGCGCCACTTAAACTGCCCCGATGCTGACATTCGACCTCCTGAAAACCGAAGGCCTGGCCCGCCGTGGCCGCCTCACCCTCAACCACGGCGTGGTGCAAACGCCCATCTTCATGCCGGTGGGCACCTACGGCACGGTCAAGGGCGTGATGCCCCGCAGCCTGCACGAAATGGGCGCGCAAATCATTTTGGGCAACACCTTTCATTTGTGGATGCGCCCGGGGCTGGACATCATGCAAAGCTTTGGCGGCTTGCATGGGTTTGAGAAATGGGACAAACCCATACTCACAGACAGTGGCGGCTTTCAGGTGTGGAGCTTGGGTGCGATGCGCAAGATCACCGAAGAAGGCGTGCATTTCGCCTCGCCGGTGAATGGCGACAAGCTGTTCATGTCGCCTGAAGTGAGCATGCAAATCCAAACCATATTGAACAGCGACATCGTCATGCAGTTGGACGAATGCACGCCTTACGAGACCAACGGCCAACTCACCACCGAAGCCGAGGCCGCCAAAAGCATGGAGATGAGCTTGCGCTGGGCCAAGCGCAGCCAAGACGAATTTGCACGGCTGAACAACCCCAACGCCTTGTTTGGCATTTTGCAAGGCGGCATGTTCGAGAACCTGCGCGTTGCCTCGCTGGAACAACTGGTGGCCATGGACTTTCCCGGCTACGCGGTGGGCGGCGTGAGCGTGGGCGAGCCCAAAGAAGAAATGCTGCACATCATGGCGCACACCCCGCACCGCCTGCCAGCGCACAAACCGCGCTACCTGATGGGGGTGGGCACGCCGGAAGATTTGGTCGAAGGCGTGCGCTGCGGTGTGGACATGTTTGACTGTGTGATGCCCACCCGCAATGCCCGCAACGGCACGCTGTTCACCCGCTATGGCGACTTGAAGCTGCGCAATGCCCGCCACAAAGCCGACCCGGAACCGATTGACCCCAGTTGCACTTGCCATGCGTGTGCGGGTACATCGGGGGTGTCGTGGAACGATGGCGGCCGCGAAGGTTTCAGCCGCGCCTATATGCACCACCTGGACCGCTGCGGCGAAATGCTCGGCCCCATGCTGGCCACCATCCACCACCTGCACTACTACCTGAACCTCATGCAAGAAGTACGCGATGCGCTGGACGCGGGGGATTTTGCGGGGTTTGTGGCGAGGTTTAAGGGGGACAGGGCGAGGGGGGTTTGAAAACTACTCAGACAAACGGTTATCTTTTTGTAACTCCCCACACGCCAACACATTGGCATCGTGCGCACACTCAAGCCAAAGTTATTTCAGGGCGTCTTGGTGCCAAGCGATATAGAGTTTCATTGCAAAAATTCCATCACCGCTTGCGCCGACGGCAGCGGCGCCTCTTCATGCACCACATGGCCTGCCAGCGGGATGCTGGCCAAGGTGGCGTGGGGAATGGCCTTGAGGTAATCCTGTGCATTGCTGATGGGAATGAAGGCATCTTTGTCGCCCCACACCAACAAGACCGGCATCTTCAGGCTTTGCAAACGCGGCACGGGGTCGCTGTTGCGGCTTTGGCGCATACGCTCTATCAAGGCCGTGCGAACCCCAGGCGCTCGCATCATGTCTTGGTAGCGGCGCAGGGTCTCGGGCTTGAGCAATTTGGCATCGCCATAGGCGGGTGCCACGCCGATTTTCAAAGCCCAAGCGGGCAAGCTGTATTGCATCAAACCCAGCCAAGGCGAGACTTGGTAAGTGAACTCTGTGGTCGAGCGAGGGTCTGGGAAACCATCGGGGGCGACCAACACCAAGTGGCTCACGCGCTCAGGATGAGCCGCCGCAAAATTCCACGCGATGCGCCCGCCCATGGAATGCCCGCCCACCGCCACGCGCTGCAAACCTAAGTGATCCAGCAGCGCCAGCAAACGGGCCACATCCGCTTCGTCCGAGTAATCGTTGTTCACTGCCGGCCCCGTCAAACCGAAGGCCGGCACATCGATACGCACCACCCGCCACTGTGTTTCCAGCGCTTGCGACCAAGCGTCCCATGTCTGCAAGCTGGCGCCAAAGCCATGCAATAAAACAAGGGTGGGCGCGTCGCGTGGGCCAGCGTCTTGAATGAAATAAGGCTGCGCTCCAACCATCAACTGCGCAGTGCCAGCCCTTGCGTAGCTTTGCAGCAAGCGCTCGCGGGCGAGATCTGGCGTCCAAGCCAACCAAAGCG
>CAMATW010000017.1 GCA_945861305.1 Bordetella parapertussis
CCCGCCGAAGCGGGCTTTCTGCAGTTCATCAGACCAGTTCTGACTTAACCGGCGTGAATAGACATCATCAACGGCACGATCAGCAAGGCTACGATGTTGATGATCTTGATCAAGGGGTTGATCGCAGGGCCGGCTGTGTCCTTATAGGGGTCACCCACGGTGTCGCCGGTCACTGCAGCCTTGTGGGTTTCAGAGCCCTTGCCGCCATGGTTTCCGTCTTCGATGTATTTCTTGGCGTTGTCCCACGCACCGCCACCGGTACACATGGAAATCGCCACGAACAGACCTGTCACGATGGTGCCCATCAGCAAGCCGCCCAAAGCTGCTGGTCCAAGAACCAAGCCGACCACGATCGGCGCTACCACCGGCAACAGGCTGGGGATCATCATTTCTTTGATGGCTGCTGTAGTCAACATGTCTACCGCCGTGTCGTACTCGGGCTTGCCGGTACCGTCCATGATGCCTTTGATTTCCCTGAATTGGCGACGCACTTCAACCACCACAGCACCGGCGGCGCGACCTACAGCCTCCATCGCCATCGCACCGAAAAGGTAAGGAATCAGTCCGCCGATGAACAGGCCGATGATGACTTTAGGGTCGCTCAAGTCGAACTTGATGTGTGCGCCCAAACCTTCTAGCTTGTGGGTGTAATCGGCAAACAGCACCAGTGCAGCCAAACCGGCCGAGCCGATGGCATAGCCTTTGGTTACGGCCTTGGTGGTGTTGCCCACAGCGTCCAGCGGATCAGTGATGTCGCGCACGCTGTCTGGCAGTTCTGCCATTTCGGCAATGCCACCGGCGTTATCGGTGATGGGGCCGTAGGCGTCCAAAGCGACCACGATACCGGCCATGCTTAGCATGGAGGTGGCAGCGATGGCGATGCCGTAAAGGCCTCCGAGGTCAAAGGCGCTGTAAATCGCAGCACACACAAACAGCACCGGCCAAGCGGTGGAGCGCATGGACACGCCCAAGCCGGCAATGATGTTGGTGCCGTGACCGGTGGTTGATGCTTGAGCAATATGCTGCACAGGCGCGTATTGGGTGCCGGTGTAGTACTCGGTAATCCAAACCAAAGCACCGGTCAGGATCAAACCAACGGCACAGGCGCCGAACAGTCCAATGGCGCTCAAGGCTGTGCCATCGGGCAATGCCACCGGCGCGGGAAAGAACGACTGCGTCACAAAGTAAAACGCGATCAATGACAAGATGCCAGCGACTGCCAGACCTTTGTAGAGCGCAGGCATCACATTGGTCATGCCAGGACTTGCCTTCACAAAGAAGCAACCGATGATGGATGCCACGATGGACACGCCACCCAGTACGAGCGGGTAGAGCACCATATTGGGACCTGCGGTACCTGCCAACAACGCACCCAGCACCATGGTGGCGATCAGGGTCACGGCGTAGGTTTCAAATAAGTCAGCGGCCATACCGGCGCAGTCACCCACGTTGTCACCAACGTTGTCAGCGATCACAGCAGGGTTACGTGGATCATCTTCAGGAATACCCGCTTCGACTTTGCCCACCAGGTCGGCACCTACATCAGCGCCTTTGGTGAAGATACCGCCACCCAGACGGGCGAAAATGGAAATCAGCGAAGAACCGAAGGCAAAACCTATCAGGGGATTGAGCATGACAGCCAACGCTTTACCGTCAGCAGGCACACCTGCTGAGGTGAGGTACCAGTAAAAACCTGTTACGCCCAAGAGGCCGAGACCGACCACCAGCATACCGGTGATGGCGCCGCCTCGAAAAGCAACATCCAGCGCTGGGCCAATGCCTTTGGTAGCTGCTTGGGCAGTACGCACATTGGCCTTGACCGACACGTTCATGCCGATAAAACCGCAGGCACCAGAGAGAACAGCACCAAGCACAAAACCGACGGCGCTCAAGGGGTCTAAGAACCAAGCAATGAGTCCGGCCAGGACCACGCCGACCATGGCGATGGTTTTGTATTGCCGTGCCAAATAGGCAGATGCACCGGTTTGAATGGCTGCCGCAATTTCTTGCATACGGGCATTGCCTGCGTCTTGGGAAAGAATCCAGCTGCGGGCCCAGAAACCATAAATCACTGCGATGAGGCCGCAGGCTAGCGCAAATAAAAGCGCTGAATTGGCTGACATAAATTCTCCTTGAGTTGTTTCGCATGAAGGGTGGTGCCACGCATTCGGTTCGCTTAAACACCACCATCGCGTTGCTTCCTCACTCGCTGAGCACAGCACAGTGATTGGCCAACCCCGAGAATGTAAGTGATTCAGATGAGTGTTTTCTAGACAGAGCAAGTTAAACTTAGGGTTAACGCTTAATCCCAAGCTTTTTTCAACACTTACAAATCAATATGTCCCTCGATAACGTCACCGCCGGAAAAAACGCCCCCCACGAGTTCAATGTGATCATCGAAATTCCGATGAACGCCGACCCCATTAAGTACGAAGTTGACAAAGAAACCGGCGCGATTTTTGTGGACCGCTTCATGAGCACGTCCATGCACTACCCGACCAACTATGGCTATGTCCCCAAGACCATCAGTGGCGACGGTGACCCTGTGGATGTGTTGGTCATCACCCCCGTACCCTTGATTCCAGGCGTGGTCGTCCCTTGCCGCCCCATTGGCATTTTGAAAATGGAAGACGAAGCCGGCATGGACGGCAAGGTGCTGGCTGTGCCTACCGACAAAATTTTGTCTATCTACACCCAGTGGCAAAAGCCCGAAGACTTGAACCCCATGCGCTTGAAAACCATTGCCCACTTCTTTGAACATTACAAAGACTTAGAACAAGGCAAATGGGTGAAGATTTTGGGGTGGGATGGACCTGAAGCCGCACGTCAAGAAGTGCAAGACGGTTTAAACAACTACAAAAAAGCCAAGGGCTGAAACTTTAGGGGCTCCGTTTGAACGGGTTGCGCTCATCAAGGTGAGCCAAATAGTTGTCAACCCCTGCACCTTCTCTCTCTAAAAATTGTTCCACTGCGTTGGCAAATCGCGGGTCTGCCAACCAGTGCGCACTGTGCGTGCTTACGGGCATCAAGGCGCGGGCCATTTTGTGCTCACCTTGTGCGCCCCCTTCAAATCGCTGCACACCATTCGCCATGCACCATTGCAGGGGTTGGTAATAGCAAGCCTCAAAGTGCAAACAATCCACTCGCTCCAAAGCGCCCCAATAACGGCCATAAGCCACCGCATGGGTGCTGCCCAGCCCATGTACCCCAATCAAACTGCTAGCGATGGGGCTGCCCTCGCGCTCCGCTATGAACATCAACCAGTTCTCCGACATATCCGCTTTCATGCGATGGAAAAAGTCAGGCGTCAAATAGGGCGCATTGCCATGCTCAAGGTAGGTTCGTTCATAGCAGTGGTAAAAAAAACGCCAGTCTTCTGCGCTGATATCGGCACCCAAAGACCAGCGAAAGCCTACGCCTGCATCCGTCACTCGGCGTCGCTCTTGTCGGATTTTTTTGCGCTTTTCTTGGGTGAGACTTGCTAAAAAAGCATCGAAATCTGGCCATGCTTGGTTTTGCCAGTGAAATTGCACCGTCTGTCTTTGCAGCAAGCCCAGCGTTTGGGCTGCTGCCATGTCTTCTTCGCTGCCGAACAGCATGTGCAATGAAGACAGCTTTTCTTGCTGACACCAGCCAATCACAGCTTGCAGCAAAAGCGCACGGCTCGCGGCGTCTTTTGCCAGTAAACGTGAGCCTGGTACCGGCGTAAAAGGCACTGCAATCAGTGCCTTGGGGTAGTAGTTCAGGCCGTGTTGGTGGTAGGCGTTGGCCCAAGCCCAGTCAAAAACATACTCCCCATAGGAGTGGTCTTTCAAATAAAGGGGGCAAGCTCCCACCAATTCCTCGCCCCGCCACAAGCTGATGAACTGCGCTTGCCATCCCGTTGCGGCAATGGCGCTGGCGCTTTCTTGCAAGGCCAGCAAATAGGCGTATCGCATAAAAGGGGTAGGACTGTGTTGCTGGAAAAGCAAACCATCCCAGTCTTTGGCGGCAATCTCTTTCAAATGCGGATGCACCCGGATGCCATAATCGTTTAGCTCTTTTTGCATATAACCTATGACGCTTGAACTCAGTGTAGCCCAGCTCAATTTCACCGTAGGTGACATGGCGGGTAATGCCCAAAAAATCATGGATGCGGCACGTCGCTCCTATGCCAAAGGGGGGAGGCTGTTGATCACGCCAGAATTGTCTATTTGTGGCTATGCCGCAGAAGACTTGTTTTTACGCGCCTCGTTCATCACGGCTTGTGAGCAAGCCGTTGACACAATCAAAATGTCGCTGGCTGATTTAAAAGGTATGCACGTGGTGGTGGGCCACCCCAGCGGCCATGATGAGCGCACACGCTCGGTGGCTGTCAGTTTACGTTTCAACATGGCTTCTGTGCTTTGCGAAGGCAAGGTGGTTGCAAGCTATGCCAAGCGCGAGTTACCCAATTACCAAGTGTTCGATGAGCGTCGCTATTTCAAACCAGGTACACAGCCTTGTGTATTTGAGGTGCAAGGTGTGAAAGTCGGCTTGCTCATTTGTGAAGATGCTTGGTTCGAGCAACCCGCAGCAGACGTCAAAGCCGCTGGAGCGCAGGTGTTAGCCGTCATCAATGCATCTCCTTTTCACATGGGAAAAGCGCAAGAACGCGAACACAAAATGCGAGAGCGCTGCTTGGCTACCGGTTTGCCATTGGTCTATGCACATTTAGTCGGCGGGCAAGATGAGGTCGTGTTTGAAGGGCGGTCATTTGCGCTTCAAGCCACGGGTGAATTGGCAGGCAGGGCCCAGGGGTTTGTAGAGGCAGATTTCCATGTGTCAGTTCAATCAACCGATGGTCAATCCGTGTTGCAAGCCGTCACCGTACCTTTGCAAACCGAACTGGCCGAAGTCTGGGATGCGCTGGTATTGGGCGTTCGAGATTACCTTGGCAAGAACCGCTTTACAGGCGCGTTGATTGGTTTGTCGGGGGGTATCGACTCCGCTTTGGTGTTGGCGATTGCGGTGGATGCACTGGGTCCTGAGCATGTGCGCTGCGTCATGATGCCTTCGCCCTACACCGCAGACATCAGTTTGACCGATGCCAGAGACATGGCGCAACGAATGGGGGTGCGGTATGACGAAAAAACTATCGTGCCTATGTTTGACGCTTTTTTGCAAACGCTTGAAGCCGATTTTGCGGGTCTGCCATTGGACGCGACCGAGGAAAACATCCAAGCGCGTATCCGCGGCACCTTGCTGATGGCCTTATCGAACAAGCATGGCGCTATCGTTTTAACCACGGGCAACAAAAGCGAAATGGCTACCGGCTATTGCACTTTGTATGGGGATATGGCTGGTGGCTTTGCTGTCATCAAGGATGTGGCCAAGACGCTTGTCTATCAATTGGCAAGTTGGCGCAATCAGCACGACCCTTATGGCAGGGGTGTCTCCCCCATTCCCGAGCGCATCATCACCCGTCCTCCCAGCGCGGAACTTCGCCCCGACCAAACCGACCAAGACAGTTTGCCCACCTACGAGGTACTTGACGCGATTTTGGCTCGCTACATGGAGCAAGACCAAAGCGCCCAAGATATTGTCAATGCGGGATTTGCGCTAGCGGATGTGGAAAAAGTGACGCGATTGATTCGCATCAATGAATACAAGCGCCGCCAAGCACCCATTGGCATCCGCATCACCCACAGAGGTTTCGGCAAAGATTGGCGTTATCCTATAACCAGTCATTTCCGTTCCTAACAAACCATTTTTTTCTGTGAGATCAAGGAAATTCAATATGAAACAAATCACTGCCGTCATCAAACCCTTCAAGCTCGAAGAGGTCCGTGAGGCTTTGGCCGAATGCGGCGTCACCGGCCTGACCGTCACCGAAGTCAAAGGCTTTGGCCGTCAAAAAGGGCATACCGAGTTGTACCGCGGTGCCGAATATGTGGTGGATTTTTTACCCAAGGTCAAAGTTGAAGTGGTGGTTAAGTCAGTCGACGTTGATCGCTGTGTCGACGCCATCGTTACTGCGGCGCGTACAGGCAAGATAGGGGATGGAAAAATCTTTGTCACGCCTGTTGAGCGTGTGGTGCGAATTCGAACCGGCGAGACAGACGAATCTGCGGTTTAAATCGTGTCCAAGCCCTTGCCCTTAGACAAGCCTGCTTCTTGAATCAATAGGGGCAAAAGTTGCTCTAAGTTTGATGACTGTTGAATCAAATTCATCTGCCAGTCGGATACAAAACCATCATTGACGGTGGTACGCATGAACGCCAATAAGCTGTCGTAATAGCCGTTTACATTGAGTAGTCCAATAGGTTTGTTGTGGTAGCCCAGCTGGCGCCATGTCCAGACTTCAAAAAATTCTTCAAACGTGCCTATGCCACCAGGCAGGGCAAGAAAAGCGTCAGCTCGCTCAGCCATCATTTGCTTGCGTTGGTGCATGTTGTCAACCAAGTAGAACTCGTCGCAATCGTCGCGAGCAAGCTCCTTTTCAGCCAAGGCATGAGGAATGATGCCAACTACTCTGCCGCCAGCTTGTTGCGTAGCTGCCGCTACTATGCCCATCAAGCCGTTGTTGCCTCCACCGTAAACCAACTGGCCTTGGTGTCGGCCTATCCATTCACCGACCGCTTTTGCCGTTTGGGTGAATGCTTCAAGTCTGCCTGAGCGTGAACCGCAATACACACACAAAGAAAAAGCAGGTTTCATGGACTCGCGGGTGTTGGATGGGAGGAAGTTTCTTGTCGAGTATCCACCACCCGAGTCTGTGACCAATAGTCATGCCAAAACTGTTTGTCAGGGTGGAGCTTGCTCAGCAGCGCCCAGAAGACCACCCAAACGCACACTGCCAACAACCCTAGCAGGCTAGAGCCATTCAATAGCCATGTCAGCGTCAGTGGGGGGACAAACCAAATCCAAGCGAATACATACCTTATGAGAGCTTGTTTTTGGGAAAGGGCTTGACCATCGAGTCGCGTGATTTTTAAATGCCAAGTTTTCATGGCAAGGGTTTGGCCTTTATGCCAAAAAAAGCTGAAATAAAGCCCCAGAACCAAAAAAACAAATACTTGAAGGCCGAGGCGGTTATTCATGGCGTGCCGTGTTTGTGTCAGCGTGCCAAAAAGATAGCCTGCAATGAATATCACACCAAAAAGCAGCATGCCTTCATAAAACAAACAACTCATTCGCCTCAGCATTGAAGCGCTTGGCAATCTTAAATTGGGAAGGTCAAAAACAGGATCAACTTGCAGAATCATTGGACCGCTGTAGGCCTGTTAGTGGACGGCAGATTTGCTGGTAATAAAGTGAAAGGGTTCAGTTGACCCGTGTCAATGCGAGGTGATGAACTTTGACCTTCTTTTTTCGTTGGAGGCATGGTTAACTTTGCAGCTGAAATAGGCTTGACAGCCAAGGCAGCACCTTTTGGCGAGGGTAGGCGAGAAGAGGGCAATTTTTGCTTCTCTTCGTCGTTCAGGGCTTGGTAGGCCTCCCATTTGGCCAATTTTTCGTCAGGGGAGAGTTGCTTTGTTTGGGCAAAATTCAAACGGGCTTGTGAGCGTTGAAGCGGACTGAGGGCAGCCCACTCACGCATACGCTCTTGAGCCAAAAGTTGGGAGGATTCGCTCATATCGGAAAAATTTTGAGCGATGAGCAACCATTTGCGTTTACGGTTGGCTTCAAGTGTCGACCAAAGGTTTTGTAAAGGAAGCAGTGCTTTTTGCTGCGCCTCGCTAAGTTCCGACCAGCGAGGCGAGGTTTCAATAGAGTTCACCTTATTTTCTGCTCTTTCAACAGCTTCGGCAGCATGTGCAGATGGGAAGTTAAAAGAAAACATCAACAAGGCACAAGTAATCCATGATTTGACGCTGAGAAGGCTTGGGTAATTGTCGCGGCACATGGATTCAAACATCAATTTTGCGGTGAATTGACTTCGTATTTGAGGTAGTCTAGAAACGAAGAGTCGGTATAGGCATTCGGGGGCAAATCATCGATCAAAAGAGCTGAATCGATTTCTGCTAATTCAAGTGCAGATTGGTCGTTGTGGAACTCATGAATCAAAACCAATCCTGCCACCAAGCCTAACAAGGGAATGATGGAGCCAAAAGTTTGCAAAAACAACAGAATTTGGCTGGGGAATTTCAGCAGGGCGGAACCGTTTTGGGTTTGAATTTCCTGCGCAGTTTGAAGCTGTGGTTGGGCTATGCGTCTGAGCGACAAAGCGCGGGTACGCGCGGCGCGCAAGCGCTCAGTGACCTCGTAAGACAAATCGGTGTTGTCATCGAGCATTTTGGCGATGCGCTTGCCCAGCAGGTCTTGCGCCGATGAGGCGGAGGGTAAATGTTTCATGGTCGTATTCCCTTGGAATTCAAAGCTTTGAACAAGGACTGTATGGCTCTAGAGCAATGTGTTTTGACACTTCCCTCAGAGCAACCCATGGCTGCTGCAGTTTCAGCCACATCCAAGTCCTCCCAATAACGCAACAGAAAGGCTTCTCGTTGACGTCCGGGTAAATTTTGTATTTCTTTCTCAATTTCTTCAAATGTTTTGGTTCTAATGAATTCATCTAAGGCGCTTTCTCTGCTTAAATGAGAAGTTAAGACGTCCAAAACGTCAAATTCATCATCCCCTTGCTCAGTTCCAAAGTCGCTGAAATTGGAAAAAAGGGCTTTGCGCGTTTTTTGGCGCCTGAACCAGTCCAATGTCGTATTTGACAAGATTCTTTGAAACAACATTGGCAACTCTGTGACAGGTTTGTCTCCGTAATGCTCAGCCAATTTCATCATGCTGTCTTGAACAATATCAAGCGCCGACTCGTCATCACGGACATGAAAGACTGTTCGTTTGAACGCACGTTTTTCAATGCCAATCAGAAAGTCTGAAAGTTCTTTGTCAGAAGCCAAGGATGTTGTGAAACTTTATTGCAACAAGTGAGAAAAGAGGGTTGGGGGAACACTAAAAACACTTTTTTCATTATGGCATTGGGCATTGACTTTGGTGATTAGGGGCTATCACGTGAAATTCAATGTCATAATAATGGGTTGTCAAACTAAAAGGATTCAGGTTTGGTGTGAAACGCCTGTAGCTTGAAATCCAAAGTCTTGATGCACTTTCAAAAGAAGTTGTAAAAAGGCACCCTAGTTTTTTCGTTTGCGAAATTCACAAAGGTTACATCATGGAAATCTCTAAGGCGGAACTTCAATCCGCTGCTCAGGCCAGTGCGCTGAGTCAAACTCCCATCGAAATCAATGGCTCCGATATCTTGGTCAAATCTTTGCAGGCCGAAGGTGTCCAATTTGTGTGGGGTTACCCTGGTGGCGCCGTTTTGCATATTTACGATGCCCTATACAAACAAAACACCATAGAGCATGTGCTTGTTCGACATGAGCAGGCGGCGGTTCATGCAGCTGACGGCTATGCCCGAGCAACCGGCGAAGTCGGTGTTGCGCTGGTCACTTCAGGGCCTGGCGTTACCAATGCAGTGACAGGTATTGCGACAGCTTATATGGACAGCATTCCCATGGTCATCATCACGGGGCAAGTGCCTACCCATGCGATTGGTCTTGATGCCTTCCAAGAATGCGATACCGTGGGCATCACCCGCCCCATCGTGAAGCACAATTTTTTGGTCAAAGATGTGCGAGAAATGGCCGACATCATGAAAAAGGCCTTTCACATTGCGCGTACCGGCCGTCCTGGTCCGGTGGTGGTCGATATCCCGAAAGATGTGTCCTTTAAAAGAACTCTTTACACCGGCTATCCGACCTCAGTAGAAATGCGGTCCTATAACCCTGTTCGCAAAGGCCATAGCGGTCAAATCCGCAAAGCCTTGCAGCTGTTGGTCGGTGCTAAAAGACCCTTTATTTACACAGGCGGCGGCGTGCTCCTGAGTGAAGCGTCTGCCGAGTTGCGCACCTTGGTTGATATGTTGGGTTACCCTTGTACCAACACCTTGATGGGTCTTGGGGCTTATCCGGCCAGCGACAGAAAATTCTTAGGCATGCTGGGCATGCATGGCACCATTGAAGCCAATAACGCCATGCAAAACTGCGATGTGCTTTTGGCTGTGGGTGCTCGTTTTGATGACAGGGTTATTGGTAACCCCAAGCATTTTGCACAAAACGAACGCAAGATCATTCACATTGATATAGATCCTTCCAGTATTTCTAAGCGTGTCAAGGTCGATATTCCCATCGTTGGCGATGTCAAAGAAGTGCTGACAGAAATGATCGGTATGTTGCGCGAGTTGCCTGCTAAGCCCGACCCGCAAAGTTTGGCGGCTTGGTGGGAAACCATTGAAGCTTGGCGCTCACGCGATTGCCTCAAGTACGATCATGGCAGTCCCGATGTCATCAAACCTCAATATGTAGTTGAGACTTTATGGAACATGACCAAAGATGCCGATGCCTACATCACCTCCGATGTGGGTCAGCACCAGATGTGGGCAGCGCAGTACTACCGTTTTGACCAACCTCGCCGCTGGATCAACTCTGGCGGTTTAGGCACCATGGGTGTAGGCATCCCCTACGCCATGGGCATCAAATTGGCCAAGCCAGACAGCGAGGTGTATTGCGTCACAGGTGAGGGGTCGGTGCAAATGTGCATTCAAGAACTCTCCACTTGTTTGCAATACAACACGCCTATCAAAATCGTGGCGCTGAACAACCGTTATTTGGGTATGGTCAGGCAATGGCAAGAGATTGAATACTCAGGCCGCTACAGCCACAGCTACATGGATGCCTTGCCCGACTTTGTCAAATTGGCTGAGGCCTATGGCCATGTGGGAATGCTGATTGAACGACCTGAGGATGTCGAACCTGCACTTCGCGAGGCGAGAAGACTCAAGGACCGAACCGTCTTCATGGACTTCCGCACTGACCCTACCGAGAATGTCTTCCCCATGGTTCAAGCTGGCAAAGGCATCACTGAAATGCTTTTGGGTAGCGAAGATCTTTAACTTTGAATTTTTTTTCCAGACGAATCTATTGATAACCAAGCCTGCAGGTTACCGCCTGTAGGGGAGGGTTGCGAAAAGAGGAATCCACTATGAAACACATCATTGCAGTACTGATTGAAAACGAAGCTGGCGCCTTGTCCAGAGTGGTTGGCTTGTTCTCTGCGCGGGGATACAACATCGAATCGCTGACAGTTGCCCCCACCGAAGACTCCAGCTTGTCGCGCATCACTTTGCAGACTTCTGGCTCAGACGATGTGATTGAGCAAATCACCAAACACTTGAACCGTCTGATTGAAGTGGTCAAGGTGGTTGACTTAACCGAAGGCGCTTACACCGAGCGTGAGTTGATGATGGTCAAAGTGCGTGCTGTAGGTAAAGAGCGTGAAGAAATGAAACGCATGGCCGATATTTTTCGTGGCCGCGTGATTGATGTAACTGACAAAAGTTACACCATTGAACTGACTGGCGATGTGGCCAAAAACGATGCTTTCTTAGAGGCAATCGAACACAGCGCTATATTGGAAACAGTGCGCACCGGCGCTTGCGGCATTGGCCGTGGCGAACGCGTTTTGCGTGTTTAACGACCCCCATTTTTTAGGAGAACCCCATGAAAGTCTATTACGACAAAGACTGTGATCTGAGCCTCATCAAGGGCAAAACCGTGGCCATCATTGGCTATGGCTCACAAGGACACGCCCACGCTCAAAACCTCAACGACAGTGGCGTCAAAGTCGTGGTCGGACTGCGCAAAGGCGGCGCATCTTGGGACAAAGTGGGCAAAGCTGGCTTGAATGTGATGGAAGTCAACGATGCAGTCAAGATTGCTGACGTGGTGATGATTTTGTTGCCCGATGAGCAAATTTCTGAGGTCTACACCAACAATGTGGCACCCCATATGAAGCAAGGTGCATCACTTGCCTTTGCGCATGGTTTTAACGTGCATTACAACCAAGTGGTTCCCCGTGCCGACTTGGATGTGTGGATGGTCGCGCCCAAGGCGCCTGGTCACACCGTGCGCTCTACTTACACCCAAGGCGGTGGTGTTCCCCATTTGGTGGCGATTCACCAAGACAAGAGTGGCAAAGCCCGTGATTTGGCTCTCAGCTATGCCATGGCCAATGGCGGCGGCAAAGCCGGCATCATTGAAACCAATTTCCGTGAAGAAACCGAAACTGATTTGTTCGGCGAGCAAACCGTGTTGTGCGGTGGCGCGGTTGAATTGATCAAGATGGGCTATGAGACTTTGGTTGAAGCTGGTTACGCCCCCGAAATGGCTTACTTTGAATGCTTGCACGAGCTGAAATTGATCGTTGATCTGATTTATGAAGGCGGTATTGCCAACATGAATTACTCCATCTCCAACAATGCAGAGTACGGCGAATACGTCACCGGCCCAGAAGTCATCAACGAAGAGTCACGTGTGGCCATGCGTAACGCCTTAAAGCGCATTCAAACCGGCGAATACGCCAAGATGTTCATTTTGGAAGGCCGCACTGGCTACCCGAGCATGACAGCGCGTCGCCGTTTGACCGCCGAACACTCCATTGAGGTTGTAGGCGCTCAATTGCGTGCCATGATGCCTTGGATTGCCAAGAACAAATTGGTCGATCAGACCCGTAACTGATGATCCACTATCCTCATCCTATGTTGGCGCGTGAAGGATGGCCGTTCATAGGCTTGGCACTGGTGCTGAGTCTGTTGGTGACCGTTCTTTGGGGCGGTGTTGTAGCCATTCCTTTCTACATTGTGTTGGTGTTTGTGCTGCAGTTCTTTCGCGATCCACCGCGTGCAGTTCCGCAACAAGCCAATGCGGTCTTGTCACCTGCTGATGGGCGAATTGTCAAGATTGAAAAGGTGCGTGACCCGTATGCAGACCGTGACGCCTTGCTCATCAGCGTGTTCATGAATGTTTTCAATGTTCACAGCAACCGTGCCAGTGTCGATGGTGTTGTTCGTGCTGTTCAATATTTCCCTGGTCTGTTTGTCAACGCTGATCTTGACAAAGCATCATCAGAGAATGAGCGCAATGCGGTTGTGATTGACGCTACTGTCAACGGTCAGCAGCATGTGGTTACTTTGGTTCAGGTTGCAGGCTTGATTGCCAGACGCATTCTTTGCTATGTGCATCCCACAGATGTGCTTGCCAAAGGCGAGCGCTATGGCTTCATTCGATTTGGCTCTCGTGTGGATGTGTATTTACCTTTGAGTGCCATTCCCAAAGTGGCGCCTGGTGACAAAGTCAGCGCCACCACCACCGTGCTGGCAACCCTTTAACACCATGTCTTTGCCAGATTCAGAGGACCTCATCGACGAACAACCTCGCAGTCGCTTGCGAAAGGGCATTTATGTATTGCCCAACCTCTTCACTTTGGCTGCTTTGTTTGGTGGGTTCTATGCCATCGTGATGGCCATGAACAACCACTTTGAGGCGTCTGCCATTGCCATTTTTTGTTCCATCGTGTTGGACAGCTTGGACGGACGGGTTGCGCGTATGACCAATACCCAAACAGAATTTGGTGCGCAAATGGACTCCTTGGCAGACATGGTGTCCTTTGGCGCTGCGCCTGCCCTTATCACTTACGAGTGGGCTTTGAAAGACTTGGGTCGTTGGGGTTGGTTTGCGGCCTTTGTGTATTGTGCCTGTGCTGCTCTGCGCTTGGCTCGCTTCAATGTGAACACCACGGCGGTCGATAAACGGTTCTTTCAAGGCTTGCCTTCCCCTGCTGCAGCGGCCTTGGTGATGGGTTTTATTTGGCTCATGACCGATCTTGGTTTTGCACCTTTAGATAACCGTTGGCTGATGTTTGTGGTTTGTCTGTATGCAGGCTTGACCATGGTCAGCAATGTTCCGTTTTACAGCTTCAAAGATTTTCAAATGCGTAAAAGTGTTCCTTTTACCGTTATCGTTTCAATCGCTCTGGTCATCGCCTTGATCAATATTCACCCACCGACAGTGCTTTTCAGTCTTTTTCTTTTCTATGGGGTCAGCGGTTATGTGGTGTATGCATGGCGAAAGTACAACGGCCTGCCCACAAGTGTCATCAGTACCTCGACAGACGAGCCAGATGAAAAAGGCTTGCATTGAGCATTACAGCCCTAGCAATGTTTTTATCCATGAGCCTGTGATACATTTCGTTCATGAACTTGTCGCTACTACTACTCCTTCAGAGCTTTCACGGGCTGGATCAGTAGCGTTTGCGCAATTTTCCTCAAGGCCCGTTTGCTTACCGCATCGGGCCTTTTTCATTGGGGCTGAACGGTTTGCATCGGAAGATTGAATTTTCAGGAGCTTAAATATGGCTGATAAATTGATTATTTTTGATACCACTTTGCGTGATGGTGAGCAGTCCCCCGGCGCCTCCATGACACGCGACGAAAAGTTGCGAATCGCCAGACAGCTCGAACGGTTGCGAGTCGATGTGATCGAAGCGGGCTTTGCCGCCAGTTCCGATGGCGATTTCGAAGCTGTGAAGGCCATTGCCAACGCCATCACCGAATCCACCGTATGTTCTTTGTCACGCGCTAACGACAGAGACATTTCACGTGCCGCTGAGGCGCTGAAAGGCGCGAAACAGTCGCGTATTCATACCTTCATTGCCACCTCTGCTTTGCATATGGAAAAGAAGCTTCGCATGACGCCAGACCAAGTGTTTGAGCAAGCCAAACAGTCTGTTCGGTTTGCCCGCAACTTGGTGGCAGATGTGGAGTTCAGTCCAGAAGACGGCTACCGAAGCGATATGGATTTTTTATGTCGCATTTTGGAAGCGGTCATAGATGAGGGCGCAACCACTATCAATGTGCCAGATACCGTGGGCTATGCCGTCCCCGAGCTGTACGGTATCTTTATCAAGACATTAAGAGAGCGCATACCGAATTCCGACAAGGCCATTTGGTCGGTGCATTGCCATAACGACTTGGGCATGGCAGTTGCCAATTCTTTGGCTGGCGTACAAATTGGAGGCGCAAGGCAGGTTGAGTGCACCATCAATGGTTTGGGAGAGCGGGCTGGCAACTGCTCGTTAGAAGAAATTGTCATGGCTGTGAAAACCCGCAAGGACTACTTCGGACTTGAACTTGGCATAGACACCAAACATATCTTGGCTGCAAGCCGCATGGTCAGTCAAACCACGGGTTTCGTGGTTCAACCCAACAAAGCAGTGGTGGGTGCCAATGCCTTTGCCCATGCCTCAGGCATTCACCAAGATGGGGTTTTGAAAGCGCGTGACACCTACGAAATCATGCGGGCAGAAGATGTGGGCTGGGGTTCCAACAAAATTGTGTTGGGAAAGCTGAGTGGACGAAATGCCTTCAAACAACGCTTGCAAGATTTGGGTGTAGAGCTCGACAGCGAAGCCGAAACCAATGCGGCTTTTGGTCGTTTTAAAGAATTGGCAGATCGAAAAAGTGAAATTTTCGATGAGGATATTTTGGCCTTGGTCAGCGAAGAAAGTATTTCGCATGACAACGATGTGTTTTCATTTGTGAAGTTGTCGCAGCACAGTGAAACAGGTGAGATGCCTTTTGCCTCTATCGTCATCACTGACAAAGGCAAAGAATTCGCTTGTGAAGCGCATGGCAACGGTCCTGTGGACGCCTCCTTGAAAGCCATTGAAAAGCATGTTCAAAGCGGGGCCGAGATGGTGCTTTACTCTGTGAACGCCATCAGCGGCTCAACGGAAAGTCAGGGTGAAGTCACGGTGAGGCTTCAAAACAACGGACGGATTGTCAACGGTGTAGGGGCTGACCCTGATATCGTAGTGGCCTCTGCAAAAGCATACTTAAGTGCTTTGAATAAATTGCAGAGTAAAGCTGAACGCGTAGCGGCGCAAGGCTAAAACATCTTGGAAAATGCCTCTTGGTTACCTGAAAAAATACACGCAAGTCTTTGATCTTGCGTGTATTTTTAAATCGCACTACACTAATGCATCGAGGCTCCTCAGGGCCTTCACTGGGACACCATGTTGAAAAGTATGAACTCACGTTTTTTTGTTGCGCTTTGCGTTGCAGTATTGATGGCTTGGGCACCTGCCTCGCAGGCGCGAACAGCAAAGAAAAAACTGAAAACAAAATCGGTTGCAGTTGCCAAGAAAAACCCGCGTTCGCACAAGGCTATTGCGCATCGCCCTTCGTTTGGCATGCTGGCTGGTTTGCACTCTTCCATTGACGATCAAATCACCCTGAAATCAAGCGTTGCCTACGTGATAGACCAAGATACGCAGGAAGTCTTGCTCAGTAAAAATGACCAGGCTATTTTGCCTATTGCCTCTATCACCAAATTGATGACTGCTTTGGTTGTGCGGGAAGCCAATCTCGACATGGACGAGTCCATCGTGATTTCGGTAGATGACATCGATACCGAAAAGGGCAGCGGTTCACGTTTACGCCCAGGCACCACCTTGACGCGTGGCGAGTTGCTGCATTTGGCATTGATGTCGAGTGAAAACCGTGCGGCCCATGCCTTGGGACGCACTTACCCCGCCGGCTTGGATGCCTTCATTAATCAAATGAACGCCAAAGCTGCGCAACTGGGAATGCGTGACACCCGCTACGCAGAGCCCACGGGCTTGTCAAGCCGCAATCAATCCAGCGCCAAAGACTTGGCTACCTTGGTAGCCTTTGCTGCAAATGACTCCACCTTGCGTGAGTTATCAACCTCTAACGGTTTCCAAGTCGAAGTAGGTAGGAAAACTTTGAAATACCGCTCTACCAATCGATTGGTCTCCAATCCCAATTGGGATATCGACTTGCAAAAAACCGGCTACATCTCCGAGGCAGGTCAGTGTTTGGTGATGCAAGTCAAGGTGGCTGGTCGTAAATTGATCATGGTCTTTTTGGACTCTGCTGGCAAGTTCAGCCGTACCGCAGATGCAGAGCGTGTTCGGCGCTGGCTAGAGACCCGCCAGTCGCTTGCTTCTTAATTCTTGGTGGGATGACCGAGCTGAAGGGAAATTTGCTGGGCGGTGTCCTGCAATTTGGGCAACCACGATTCATCTAGGCGATCCGCAGGCGCTGATATAGATAAACCGGCAATCAGCTTTCCTTGGTCATCGTAGATACCTGCGGCCATACACCTCACCCCTAATTCAAGCT
Organism: Bordetella parapertussis; assembly: GCA_945861305.1. GTDB lineage: Bacteria > Pseudomonadota > Gammaproteobacteria > Burkholderiales > Burkholderiaceae_C > Limnohabitans. The sequence continues at coordinate 17,015 of CAMATW010000017.1, forward strand.
CTTCGTTGTCACCGGCAACGCCAGACTGCCGAGATTTGGCGATCTCTTTTTCCAGAGCAGCCAACTGGGTGATGCTATTGCGGGTATGCCCTGGCAAGCCAGTACGGTTAGCATAGGCTCGAACTCGCACGTTATCGTCGGCGGCTAAAAACAATTTACCTACCGAGGTCAGGTGCAAAGGTGCTCTGCCCCCAATGGCACGAACCACTTGCATTCCTGAGCGCTCGCTGTAGGCCCGTTCTATATAGACAATTTCGTCACCCTGACGAACACTGAGGTTCACCGGTTGCTGGGTGAGTTGATGCAAATCTTGCATCGGCTCTAGCGCCACATCTCTGACATTGAGACGCGCTTTGACGCAGTTGCCTAACTCCAGCAAACGCATTCCAAGTCGGTAGTGCCCCGACTCGGGGCGGTCAACATAGCGCCCGATCACCAAATCATTCAAGATGCGGTGTGTTGTGGAAGGATGCAAGCCCGTTTTTTCGCTGATTTCCTTCAGAGTCGCGGAACCTTCCTTGACCGCCAATACATCTATCAGGGAGAACATACGTTCTAAAACCTGAATGGAGGGAGAAGGGACATGGCCTGCTGTTACTTTTCGCATGGCGATATCTTACAAGAGTGGTTTCAGACGTCTTCCCACTCACCTTCGATCAGTACTTGGTGGGGACCAAACTGGGCTTTGTAGTTCATCTTGGTACTTTGGCTGATCCAGTAGCCTAAATACACATAAGGCAAGCCTAACTCGCGGGCTTGTTCAATTTGCCACAGAATGCAATAGGTTCCCAAGCCTTTGGCGGCCATGGGGTCATAAAAGGTGTAAACCGCAGAGAGTCCGTCGTTGAGGACATCCAGAATAGACACCATGCGCAAAGCACCATCGGCCGACTCAGCGTAGGGGCTTCGAAACTCTACCAAGCGCGAGTTGACTCTGCTTTGCAACAAAAACTGGGTGTACTGTTCTACGCTGTCTTGGTCCATGCCGCCACCTGCATGGCGGCCATTTTGGTAGGCAAGGTACAGCTGGTAATGCTCGGGGGCATAAACCAATTTTGAAATTCGCGATTGCAAATCCTCGTGCTGCTTCAGAGCTCTGCGCTGGCTGCGTGTAGGCTTGAACGCATTAACCTTGACGCGCAAAGGCACGCAGGCTCGGCAACCATCGCAATAGGGCCGGTAGGTGAACATGCCGCTTCGGCGAAAGCCTTTAGCGACTAATTCAGAGTAGGTATCGTTGTGAATCAGGTGGCTGGGGGTGGCCACCTGAGACCTGGCCTGTCGATCGGGTAAGTAGCTGCAAGGGTAGGGCGCTGTTGCATAAAACTGCAACGATTGAAGCGGCAAATCCTTGAGGTGGGTCACGGCAAAACGATAGGAGTTGAAAGTACAGCCCAGTATAAAGGGTCGAAATGCCAACGCAATGGGGGGAGTGCTTGTGCAAGCAGGATATGGTCAAGGAAATCACGTCTGGGCACCTCGCCGCCGCCCATCAAAGCCAAGTGAGCGGTATTTTGTTGGCAGTCCACCATGCTCACTTGGTTTGCTTTACAAAAAGCGACCAAAGCAGCTAAAGCGATTTTGGAGCCGTTGGGAACCAAGCTGAACATGGATTCACCAAACACGGCCCGCCCTATGCTGACGCAGTAGAGGCCCCCACGAAGCTGACCATTGATCCATGTCTCCACGCTATGGGCCAAGCCTGCTGTATGCAAGGCTTTGTAGGCGGTGACCATGTCGGCCACGATCCATGTGCCGTTTTGTCCCGGCCGAGGCGCATTAGCGCAATGCTCTATGACCGCATCAAAAGCAGTGTCGATGCGGATTTCCCAATTTTTATGCAGCTTCATCCATTGCCGCAGTGAGCGGTGGAAGCGGAAATGCGCAACCTGCAAGACCATTCGAGGGTCAGGGCTCCACCAAAGTACGGGCTGACCCTCGCTAAACCAAGGAAAGCAGCCTTTGCTGTAAGCTTCCCGAAGACGTTCCACAGAGAGTCCGCCGCCTGCAGCGAGTAAGCCCTCCATACCATGGGAGCCATCCCAGGCCATTGAGGGGTCTGGCAGCGGATCATTGGCCCCAAGATAAATCAAGGGTGGCTGTATAGGTGGCAGTGGCATGGGTGCAGGGAAAAGACAGGTTTCACAGGAGAAGATACACCATGAACGATTGGGTTTTAAGGGAATCGCCCGCAGTCGGCGTGACGCGTTTGGTGCTCAACCGTCCCGATAGCTTCAATGCGCTTTCCAGCGAGATGCTCAGCGCCTTGGACAACGCTCTACAAACTGTGGCGCAAGACGCATCTTGTCGGGTGGTGGTGATTGCTGCAGGAGGCCGCGCCTTCAGCGCCGGGCACGATTTACGAGAAATGCGCAACCACCCCGACCACGATTTCTACACCCAATTGTTTGCACAATGCAGCCGCATGATGCTGCGCATTCAAAATCTGCCTCAACCCGTGATTGCCGAAGTACAAGGCATTGCGACTGCTGCGGGATGCCAGTTGGTCAGCATGTGTGATTTGGCCGTCGCTAGCCAAGAAGCTCGGTTTGCGGTGTCGGGTATCAACTATGGTTTGTTTTGTTCTACTCCTAGCGTGGGATTGAGCCGCAATATGCACCGCAAGCAGGCCATGGAAATGCTTTTGACCGGAGACTTTATTGACGCCGATACCGCCAAAGAGCGCGGTTTGATCAACCAGGTGGTAAAGGCAAATGAATTGGCTGAGGCGGTTTTACAGCTGTGCCTCAAGATCGCAGCCAAACCCGAACCTGCAGTTCGATTGGGTAAAGCCTTGTTCTACCAACAGTTGGAGATGGGTTTGAGCGCGGCGTATCAGTTGGCTGGTCAAACCATGGCTTGCAACATGATGGAAGACAGCGCACAAGAAGGTTTTCAAGCTTTCTTGGACAAGCGAAAACCTAACTGGTCTGCTGGTTAAAAACCCCCAGCATGTTCAGTGTGGGTTTTCAAAGAACACAATATTTGAATAGCTACTGAATTCGAAGTAGACACGTTTTTCGCCAGGGTCGACTTGCATATTCAGGTTTTCGTCTAAAACCCCATACCCGTAACGGTAATCGCGGGCTTTACCGTCATCTGTTCCCAAAGCCGTGCTGAGCTTGTCCACCTTCATGAAGCGGCGTACCAATTTATCCCCAGCATAAACTTCAAGTACGCCATCGGTGCCTGTCCAGTTTTGGATTCCGCGGCCAATTTTGTTTTGTTGCTCTTGGGTACAAGCGCTCAGCAACAAAGCCCCAATGAAGGCCATTGCCACTCGGGAACGAGTCAAAGAGGAAAAGCCGAACTGGGGTTTCATAGACAGGCCTTATTTTTTCACGTTCAGCTGTTGAATGCTCTGGATTTGCTTTTTAAAAATCTTATCGGCGTCGTCATAAATTTTCTGGCACAAATCAGACACATCACTGCTTTCGGTTTCTTTGCGAAGCAACAGAGCCGTGCCTTTCTTCAAATCTTGGTAAGACATAGGAATCGTTTGTCCCGAAGGCAGTTGCAGGCTGTCGATGTTTTGGAAATAGCCTTTGAATTGGTTGGCAATGCCTTCGCGCTGACCAGGGCGGGAGAGGAAGTCCTTTGGGATCGCATTCAAGAATTGCTCTAGATCGAAATCGGGGTAAGCCTTGCCTTTGCAAATGGGGTCAGCGTCAATTTGCATTTTGTAGCCAAAGGCGGTGATGACACCAAAGGTGGCTTGGTAAATCCGGTCGTCGTTGCTGAGTTCTGCGGCCTGCAGTGCCGTGCCAAACGACAAAATAAGGGTGGCGATGGTCAGTTGTTTTGCGATGAAGTTGTTTTTCATTTTGTGTCTGTGGTGGTGACTGTGGTGGGTTTCTTTTCCCAAAAAACAGCTTTCTCAGGAAAAATCCAGCGGATACCGCCGCGTGGTTCTGTGACATCGCCTTTGAAGCGGGGAATCAGTTGCATGGCGGTGTGCGCCACGGTTTGACCCGCGGCAAAACCTTCGTTGATACCGATGTTGAAGGCTTGAGTACTTAGCTCTGTTTTGAGCACATTTTTCGCGCGCATCATCATGAAAGTCAGGTCTTCGCGCTCTTGGTCGGTGAGATCGAAATAGGATTCCACATGACGGCGCGGGATGATCAGGGTGTGGCCTGTCGAGACAGGAAAGACATCGCGAAACACCAAAGTCAGAGGACTTTGGTCGATGATGCGCGACTCAGACAAATTGCAGTAATTGCAGACGTGAGGTTTATCCATAGTCCCATTCTAGATGGGCGGCTTAAGCAATTTCATGGTTGATGAAGAAAAGCGTGCCCGTTTAAGACTGATATGCTTGTCCCAAATTTTGAGAAGCCTTACAAAGCAATCTCGATCTCCACTCTAGGTCAGCTGTTTACCAGGGAAGACAATGGGCGATTACACGAATATGTCTGCTTATTACGACTTAATCATGACATCTGGTTATTATGATTACGACAAAATTGTAGACAGCTTGGTTCAGCATTTACCTTTTACCCATGTGCTGGAGATAGGTTGTGGAACTGGATTAATTCTCGAAACTCTGGCCAAGCGTCAGCCCAATGTTTCTATCACTGGGGTAGATTTAACCCAAGCCATGTTGACGATTGCACAGCAACGCTTGCAAACATTTTCCCAAGTGACGTTAAAACACCAAAACGTGACGGAATTGCATTTGGAGCAAGACTATGACTTGGCTTTTTCCTATGGCGGCGTGTGGTACTTTGTGATCGATGGAGACAAAGAGCCATTTTTGGTCAGCCATATTGCGCAAGAAGAACCCAATCGACTAGGTTTGTCCAAAGTGGCGCAGCATGTCAAAGCAGGTGGACAATTGCTGCTAGGCGTTCAGGGCCCCCACCACGATTACGCCAGTCCTATTTCGAACGGCATGATGTATTCCCAAAAAATTGAATCCAGTGAGCACGGTTTTACCAAGCATTACTATTTGGCCGACGGCGACTCAACCTTGATGGCGCAGACGATTCAATACCGTAACTATGGGTTTGCGCATGCTTTGGAATTGCTTGAAGGTTTTGGCTTTAGCTACCAGCCTTATTCAGGCGACAAACCTCAGTTTTTGACCTTTAAAAAATCATGAGCCATCTGCCAACTCTGGCCTTTATCGGCGTTGGCAACATGGGCAACCCCATGGCCGCCAATTTGGTCCGCGCAGGGTATGACCTTGCTGTGCTGGATTCAGTGCCTGAAAAAACAGCCAACTTGGTGGCCTTGGGTGCCAAACAAGCCCACTCTGTGGCGCAGGCTGTGGCGCAAGCCGACGTGGTGATGGCGTCGCTGCCCGGCCCCGCACAAGTCAGCCAAGTCATGCTCGGCGCTGATGGCGTCCTCGCCCATGTGCGCCCGGGTGTCACGGTGATTGACACCTCCACCAGTTCGGTGGAACTGGTGCAACGCTTGGTACAAACTGCTGGCGAAAGAGGTGTTAACTTTTTAGAAGCGCCAGTCACCAACGCGGTGGACATGGCGGCCTTGGGTCGCTTGTCCATCTTTGTGGGTGGCGACAAAGACTGCTATGACAAGCATTTGCCGATATTTCAAGTCATTGGCGAGAAGATTTTTCATTGCGGTAAGCCAGGCAATGCTGCCACGGTCAAGCTCTTAACCAACCTGCTTTGGTTTGTGGGTGCTGCCACCATCGGTGAAGCCTTGATGCTAGGCGCCAAAGCAGGTGTGCCACTGAACGTGGTGCAAGAAGCCATCACATCCAGCGCTGGCGACAGCTGGGTGGCGCGGCACGACATCCCTTCCATTTTTGCGGGTCACTACGACCCGAGTTTTTCGCTGGCCTTGTGCTGCAAAGATTTGGGACTGGTCAACCAAATCGCCCAGTCGCAGGGCTACTCGCTCACCATGGGCGCTCACGCGCAAGCCTTGTTTGAAGAGGCCAGAGCGCGTTATGGCGATGACGCTGCAGAACTGCACGTGGTGAAGTTGTTGGAAGAGCGGGTGGGTATGTTGCTGCGTCCCCCGCATGGCGAGTCGGTGAAACCATGAGCCGACAGTCTGAACTGCTGCAAGAATCGATGCGTCACATGCCCGAGGGCGTGGCGGAAAACTATCGCTTCTGGGGACCTGACCGAACCGTGTTCATTCAACGCGCCAAGGGTTGCGAGTTGTTCGATGTGGATGGCAAAACCTATGTCGATTTTCGGTTAGGGTATGGCCCCATCATTTTGGGTTATGGCGACGAGCGAGTTGACGGTGCGGTGATTGCGCAAATTCAAAGTGGTGGCACTTTGACAGGTTTTGCCACCGAGCTTGACACCATCGTGGTGCAGCAAATCAAGGCCTTGTGTCCGCAGATACAAAAGATGCGCTTTGCCAACTCCGGCACAGAAGCGGTGATGGGTGCGGTGCGTACCGCAAGGGGATTCACCGGCAGGCAACGCATGGCAACGGTGGAAGGTGGCTTTCACGGTTTGTATGACGAACTGATGTGGAAGTCAGACATTGAAAACTGGGACGTCCACAGCGCTCGTGCGCCTGAGGTCATCCCTTTTGGTTCGGGCATACCGGCCAAAACCCATGATTTGGTGGACATCATTGGGTTGAATGATTTCGCCGCCTTGGAAGATTTGTTTCAACGCCATGACCACCAATTGGCATGCGTGGTACTTGAGCCCATCATTGGCAATGCGGGCAGCATCGCCGCCAGTCAGGCCTGGCTTGAGCGCTTGCGTGACCTGTGTACAGCGCAGGGCACCTTGCTGATCATCGATGAAGTGAAGTCGGGTTTTCGCGTGGCCAAGGGCGGAGCCCAAGCCTTGTACGGCATCTATGCAGATTTAACGACCTTTGCCAAAGCCATGGGCAATGGCTATCCGGTGGCGGCTTTTGGCGGTCGTGCGGATGTGATGGACGTGGTGGGTGCCAGCGCTGGCGCTGTGGTGCATGGCGGCACCTATACCGCCAATTTGGTGGGCTTGAGCGCTGCGCACTGTACTTTGGATATCCTGACCCACACAGACGCATTGGCCACGGTCCACCGTGTGGGCGAGCAGGTGCGCGATTTATTGGGACGGGTATTCACACACGCGGGCATTGAACACACTTTTGCTGGACCTGCCTCCATGCTGGGGATCCATTTCACCCCCACTGTGCCACAGACCTACCGCGACTGGCGCAAGACCAACAGCAGCTTGTACCGAGCGTTTTGTTGGCAGTTGATTGACCGAGGCGTGATGCTAGAGCCCGACTCTAGAGAGCCTTGGTTTTTTTGTGAAGCCCACCAACACATGGACTTTGCTTGGTTGGAGGATGTGGCGGCACAGGCCATGAAGGCGGCTATGGCTGCACAGTTGTCCGACTAAGTAGCCGTTAAAGCACGTCCCTTGGTCTCAGGAAGAAATAGCACGGTCAACAACACCAGTGCATAAGCACCTCCCGCGAAAACCCCAATAGCCATGCCTAGGCTTTGGCTGGTGGAAAGATAGCCCACCAAGGCGGGAAACAGGGCACCAATACCGCGCCCAAAGTTGTAGGCAAAGCCTTGACCACTGGCACGTACCGAGGAGGGAAACAATTCGGTCAGGTAAGCACCTATGCCGCTGAAGATGCCCGAGGCGGCAAACCCCAGTGGAAAACCAACGAACAGCATTTCCGTGTTGGTCAATTCAATTTGGGTGTAGGCGTAGACGCTCATCCCAGACAGTACCGCAAACAAAAATAAATTGGGCTTGCGGCCAAAGCGGTCGGTGAAATACGCGCCGCTGATGTAGCCAATGAAAGAACCGGTGATGATGACTGACAAATACGCACCTGTGCCAATCACGCTCAGGTGTCGCTCGGTTTTTAAAAAAGTCGGTAACCAAGTCATGACGGCGTAGTAGCCACCCTGCACACCGGTACACAGCAAGGCCGAAAGCAGGGTGGTTTTCAGCAAAGCAGGCGAAAAAATAGCCCAAGGTGACACCCTTGCCATGCTGTCATCGTTGGCGGCGCGGCTTTGGGTGTAAACCTCGGGTTCAGGCACATTGCGGCGGATGTAAATCACCAGCACCGAGGGCAGCACCGAGAACCAAAACAGCGAGCGCCAAGCCCATTCCTCAGGCAACCAACTGAAAGCCAAGGTGTACAGCAATGCGGCAATGCCCCAGCCCACCGCCCAACCGCTTTGCACCGTGCCTACCGCTCGGCCGCGGTATTGGGCTCGGACAATTTCACCCATCAACACCGAGCCCACCGCCCATTCGCCGCCAAAGCCCAAACCTTGCAGGGCACGCAGCACAAAGACCTGCTCGAAGCTTTGCGCAAAACCGATCAGAAAAGTACACACCGAAAACCACACAATGGTGATTTGCAAAATGCGCACCCGCCCATAACGATCCGCCAACATACCGGCGATCCAACCGCCCAAGGCCGAAAACAGCAAGGTCACGGTGCCCAACATGCCAGCTTGGGTTTTGTCGATATGAAAGTAGCTAATCAGCGCCGAGATGACAAAGGTGAAAACCATGAAGTCCAGCGCGTCCAGCGTCCAGCCGCCAAAGGCGGCGACAAAGGTGCGTTTTTCAGGGGGTGAAAGTTCTTTGAACCATTGCATCATGATTGGCTTTCTCAAGGGTAAAAGGGTTTAGCGCGGCGTTTTGCCTAAAGACTGTTCAGCGCGTAAAAAATCAAAATCTGCACCTTGGTCAGCTTGGTTCACAGTCTTCAAAAACAATTGCCTGTAGCCTCTGGCGGCAGCAGGTGGGGTAACGGGTTTTGCCTTTTGGCGTTGGGCCAATTCTTCAGGCGACACCAACCACTCAAGGCTGCGCTCAGAAACGCTCAAGCGGATACGGTCGCCGGTTTGCACATAGGCCAGCGGTCCACCCACGGCCGCTTCGGGCGTGACATGCAGCACCACGGTGCCAAAGGCTGTGCCACTCATGCGGCCATCGGAGATGCGCACCATGTCTTTCACGCCTGCACGGGCCAACTTTTGTGGAATCGGTAAGTAGCCCGCCTCGGGCATACCGGGTGCGCCTTTGGGGCCTATGTTTTTCAGCACCAAGATGTCGTGGGCGTGGACATCCAAGTCGGGGTCGTCGATGCGAGCAGCCAAGTCGGCACTGTTTTCAAACACCACCGCGCGGCCTTCGTGCTCCATCAGACGCGGGTCAGCTGCCGACTGTTTGATGATGGCACCCGCTGGGGCCAAGTTGCCGCGGAGCACTGCAATGCCGCCTTGCGGGTAGATGGGGTTGTCGACCGATCGGATAACGGTTTGCGCGAAAGGGGCTGGTGCCATGTCGAGGTTTTCGCCCAAGGTTTTGCCGTTAACAGTGAGTGCGTCAAGTTTCAGCAAGGGGCGCAACTCACGCAGCAAGGCAGGCATCCCCCCTGCATGGTGAAAGTCTTCCATGTAATGTTGACCCGAGGGTTTGAGGTCGATCAACACGGGTGTTTCACGTCCCATGCGGTCAAACGCATCGAGGTCCAAATCCAAACCGACCCGCCCCGCCATGGCCGCCAAATGCACCAAACCATTGGTGGAGCCACCAATGGCCAGCAACACCCGCAAGGCATTTTCAAACGCGTCGGCGGTCAGTATCTGGTCAATACCCAGTCGTGTGCGCGCAAGTTGCACGGCCTGTGTACCGGTGAGCTCGGCCACACGCATCCGGTCGGCGGTGACAGCAGGCGGCGAGGCACCACCGGGCACTGTCATACCCAACGCTTCGGCAATACAAGCCATGGTGCTGGCCGTGCCCATGACTGAGCAGGTACCGACACTGGCCACCAATCGGTCATTGACCTCGTCTTTTTCGGCTTCATCCACCTCACCTGCACGGTAGCGTGCCCAATAGCGTCTGCAGTCGGTGCAAGCACCTACGCGCTCACCTCGGTGCGAGCCCGTCAACATAGAGCCGGTGATGAGTTGAATCGCAGGCAAGCCAGCGGAAGCCGCCCCCATTAGCTGAGCAGGAACAGTTTTGTCACAGCCGCCAATCAGCACCACTGCGTCCATGGGTTGGGCACGCAGCATTTCCTCGGTGTCCATGGCCATGAGGTTGCGCAAATACATGCTGGTCGGTGCAGCAAAGCTTTCGTGCAAGGAAATGGTCGGGAAGGTCATCGGTAAGCCACCTGCGAGCAAGATGCCGCGCTCCAAGGCTTCAATCAACTGTGCCGAATTGCCGTGGCAGGGGTTGTAGGCGCTGGCGGTGTTGGCAATGCCAATGACAGGTTTGTCCAAGGCCGCATCGGTGTAGCCAGCGCCTTTGATGAAAGCTTTGCGCAGAAACAAAGAAAAGCCTTGGTCCCCGTAGGAGGTGAGCCCTTGGCGAAAACCGCTGGCGTCAGATTGTTTGAAAGGCGAGTCGGTCATTGTTTCAAGGCGAGTTCAAGGGTTTACGGGTAAGTGCTGGCTTCATTTACAGCCAGTGGCAAGCGTATCATTCAAGACAAACATCTGAGGGAGATTGCAATGCGTCTTATTTTGAGATCTATTGGGTTTGTCATGGCGTGGGCCTTCATGAGCTTGGCTCAAGCAGCAGGCGGGGCATGCAATGCCATCAGCAGCGATGAAGCCCTCAAGGCTGAAGACGCTCGTTATGCAGCCCAAATGGGCGACGATTTTGCCGCCATGGACAAGCTGTTTTCGCAGGACTTGGTCTACATCCATACCAGTTCAATTTTGGACAACAAGGCCGCCTATATTGAGTCCATGCGTTCGGGCACGGTTAAGTACAAGGTCATGCGCCGCTCTGAAGTGACCGTGCGCACCTTCGGTTGTGTGGCGATCATCAACGGCATTGGCAACTATGACGTGCGGGTGAAAGAGAATGACATCAATGTCGTCTTGCGCTTCACCAGCATTTGGCACAAAAAGGACAATGCTTTGGAATTCATTTCTTGGCAGTCGACAAGGATGCCCTGATATGCGCTATTTGCACACCATGGTGCGTGTCACCGATTTGGATGCTTCTTTGAAGTTTTACCGCGATGCTTTAGGCCTTGAAGTGATTCGCCAAAAAGACGTCCCTTCGGGGCGTTTCACCTTGGTGTTTTTGGCGGCCGCTGGCGACCACAGCGCCCAAGTCGAGCTCACCCACAACTGGGACCCCGAGGCCCTGCAAGGCGGGCGCAACTTTGGGCATTTGGCCTATGCGGTGGACAATATTTACGCCAGTTGCGAGCGCTTGCAACAGCATGGCGTGACGATTTTGCGCCCCCCACGGGACGGCTATATGGCCTTTGTACGCTCCCCTGACGGCGTTTCTGTCGAGTTATTGCAAGCCAACGCGCCACTGCCTCCCTCAGAACCTTGGGCCTCCATGCCCAACGTCGGTCAATGGTAGAGCTTGCGGCCCAAGCGGCTGCTCAGCAACTCTTGCCTGCGTGGCAAGAACCGCATCAAATTGAAGCGATTGATGCAACTGTGCGGCCCCAAAGCCGAGGCGAGGGCTACGCGGTTCAGCAGGCGTTGTTTGCAGCCAGCGGTGACCAGGCCATGGGCTGGAAAATCGCCGCCACCAGCATTGCGGGGCAGCAACATATAGGTGTCAGCGGTCCTTTGGCGGGGCGTTTGCTGGCTTCGCGTTGTTTGCCTGATGGCGCTTCGGTGTCCATGCATGGCAATGTCATGCATGTCATCGAAGCCGAATTTGCTTTTCGCATGGGTGCAGATGTGCTGTCGCAGGGACCAGCGCCCTTGACGGTGCAGCATGTCATGGCGCAGGTTGCTGATTTGCATCTGGCCATTGAAATACCCAACTCGCGTTACAAAGACTTTGTCACAGCGGGTGAGGCACAGCTGATTGCCGACTTTGCTTGCGCCAGTCACATGGTGCTTGGGTCCGCTGTCATGACCGACTGGCGCAGCATAGACCTTGCCGCGCAAGCGGTGCAGGTCAGCCGAGGTGCTGAAGTGGCGGCGCAAGGCAAAGGCGCCAACGCTTTAGGCGACCCGCGGGTCGCACTCACGTGGTTGGCCAACGAACTCATCAGCCACGGAATGCACCTAAAGACTGGCGACGTGGTCATCACCGGTACCTGTGTGGTTCCCGTGCCAGTTGAGGAAGGCCAGCTGCTGGCTGCACAGTTTCCTGGCCTGGGCGAGGTTGCTGTTGCCATAGCGCCGTGACCGAACCCGAAGTTTTCGATCCGCAACTGCTGTCGCAAGTTGCCGCTTTGCCCCCTTTGCCAGGGGTCTACCGTTACTACGACGCCGATGGCCAAGTGCTGTATGTGGGCAAAGCCAACCACCTTAAAAAACGCGTCAGCAGCTATTTCCAAAAAAACCACGGCGGCACCCGTATCGGCCATATGGTCGGCAAGATTGCCCGTCTGGAAACCACGGTGGTGCGCTCCGAAGCCGAGGCCTTGCTGCTGGAAAACAACCTCATCAAGACCCTCAAGCCTCGCTACAACATCCTGTTTCGTGACGACAAGAGCTACCCCTATTTGAAAATCACCCGCGCCCAAAAGGGCGCTCCCGATGCATTGGGTCACCCGCATCCCAAAGCAGCGCCAAGGGTGGTGTATTACCGCGGCGCGGTTGACAAGCACCACGATTACTTTGGTCCTTACCCCAGCGTGTGGGCGGTACGCGAAGCCATTCAATTGATTCAAAAAGTATTTCGCTTGCGTACCTGCGAGGACACGGTGTTTCGCAACCGCCACCGTCCTTGTTTGCTGCACCAGATCAAGCGCTGCTCGGCACCCTGCGTGGGCATGGTCAGTCTTGAGGACTACCAACGTGATGTGCAAAGTGCCTGTGAGCTTTTGCAAGGCCACACCCATGATGTGATGCAGTCGCTGGAAAAGCGAATGTTGGCCCATGCAGAGTGCTTGGAGTTCGAGCAAGCCGCTGAAGTGCGCAACCAAATCAGCGCTTTGTCCAAAGTCTTGCACCAACAAGCGGTGGACACAGTGGACGACCGCGATGTGGATATCTTGGCGGTGGTGGTTCAAGCTGGCAAAGCCTGTGTCAATTTGGCCATGGTGCGCGGCGGCCGCCACTTGGGCGACAGCCCGTATTTTCCCACCCATGCAGAAGGGGCTGAGCCTTTGGAGGTGTTGGAAGCTTTTTTGAGCCAGCACTATTTAGATGTGCCGCTACCGCCCACGCTCATCACCCACCATGCGGTAGACAAAGAATTGGTTACGGCCTTGTCTGCACAGACAGGGGTGAAGTTGCGTGTCATCCACCAACCCCGCGAACAACGCAAGGTATGGCTGGAGATGGCGCAGCAAAACGCAGCTTTAAAGCTTGCCCGCTTGCTGGCCGAGGAAGGTTCGCAGCAGTCGCGTACCCGCGCCTTGGTCGACGCATTGGACATAGCCGTAGATGACTTGGACAGTCTCAGGGTGGAATGTTTCGATATTTCGCACACCGCAGGGGAAGCCACCCAAGCCTCCTGCGTGGTGTTTCACCACCACAAAATGCAGGCCAGCGAATACCGCCGTTACAACATCGAGGGCATCACGGGTGGCGATGATTACGCCGCCATGCGCCAAGTGCTGACACGTCGCTACAGCAAGCTCGCAGAAGCTGTGCGCTTGGGCGAAGCGCGGTTCCCCGACTTGGTGCTGATCGATGGCGGTAAAGGCCAAATTAGCATGGCACGAGAAGTGTTTGTGGCGCTGGATTTGGATGTGTCCCGCTTGGTGGGTGTGGAAAAAGGCGAGGGTCGAAAGGTGGGATTGGAAGAACTGGTGTTTGCCGATGAGCGCCCCAAACTGAGCTTGCAAGCAGACTCAGCTGCCTTGATGTTGGTCGCGCAAATCCGAGACGAGGCCCACCGTTTTGCCATCACCGGTATGCGAGCCAAGCGAGCCAAGGTGCGCACAGGGGGCAGCAGCTTGGAGGACATTCCAGGAGTAGGACCCAAAAAACGCGCCAAGTTGCTGCAACGCTTTGGTGGTGTGCGTGGTGTGGCTGACGCCAGTGTGCAAGATCTATGCACTGTCCAGGGCGTGTCGCCAGACTTGGCGCAAGCTATCTACGCCGCGCTTCGTTAGTTGCAGTTAATCGGGGTCAGATCCCAATTAATTCCAGCAAGCGGTCTAGTCCGCCTTGGTCAATCGCCACATGGGCAGCTTCACGAACTTTGGGTTTAGCGTGATAAGCCACAGACAAACCTGCTACTGACATCATGGGCAAATCGTTTGCACCATCGCCCATGGCGATGGCTTGCTGAGACGATATCCCTAAAGATTCACAAGTAGCCAGCAACATGCGCCGCTTTTCTTCGCCATCACAGATGTCCCCCCAAGCTTGGTCGACCATGCGTCCCGTCAGTTGGTCGTTTTCAATTTCAAAGACATTGCTGCGGGTGAAATCAAGGTTCAGAAGGTCCCGCACTCTGTCTGTGAAAAAGGTGAACCCACCGCTGACCAGCAAGGTTTTCAAACCTGCTTGCTGGCACGCATATACCAAGGTTTGGGCTCCCGGGTTCAGGCGCAGCCGATCTGTATAAACCTGATTGAGTGCCATAGCGGGCACACCGCGCAGCAAGGCGACGCGTTGGCGCAGGCTTTCCTTGTAGTCGGCGATCTCGCCTCGCATGGCTGCCTCGGTGATGGCGGCAACCTCGGCTTTGCGACCTGCGGCATCGGCGACCTCATCAATGCACTCGATGTTGATGAGTGTGGAGTCCATGTCAAAGGCGATCAACTTAAAGTTCGACCAATGCATGGGCAAGCTGAGACCTTTTACCCATAGCCCTGCCGCATGTTCCACGGCAGGTGTGGCACTCAGACTCATGAAGCTACCACCGCTTTAGGGGACACTACCGGTTCACCCAAGGAACGCAAGATATCCCTGACCATCTGCGCACGGTCTTTCACCTCGGGCAACGCCCGTTCGATGCGTAACTTGTCGTTGCCAGCCAATTTGATGTGTTTGTTTTTTTGTACCAACTGGATGATGCGCATTCCGTCGACGGGCGCATGTTGCTTGAAGCTGATGAGGATGACGCCAGGGGCTGCGTCGACCTTGGCCACACCATAAGGTTTGGCCAGTACCCTAAGGCGGTGGGTGTCGATCAGGGTTTGCGCCTGTGTGGGAAGCTTGCCAAAGCGGTCGACCAGTTCTTCTAGCAGTGCGTCCACTTGGTCTTGGTTCTTAGCGGTGGCGAGTTTTTTGTAGAACGACAGACGCAGATGCACATCGCCGCAGTAGTCGTCGGGCAGCAAGGCAGGCGAATGCAGGTTGATTTCAGTGGTGGCTTGCAAGGGGCTGAGCAAGTCCGGTTCTTCTCCATTTTTCAGAGCGCGAACAGCTTCGGACAGCATTTCGTTGTAAAGCTGAAAACCCACCTCCAACATATTGCCGCTTTGGTTTTCGCCCAATACCTCGCCTGCGCCGCGAATTTCCAAGTCGTGCATCGCCAAATAAAAACCTGAGCCCAGCTCTTCCATTTGCTGGATGGCGTCAAGCCTTTGGGTAGCGTTTTTGCTAAGTCCTTGCAAGTCAGGCACCAGCAAATAGGCATAGGCTTGGTGGTGGCTGCGACCCACACGGCCACGCAACTGATGGAGCTGCGCTAAGCCAAACTTATCGGCACGACTCATCAAAATGGTGTTGGCGGTAGGCACATCGATACCGGTTTCGATGATGGTCGAACACAGCAAAATATTGAATCTCTGTGCCACAAAGTCGCGCATGACTTTTTCCAATTCGCGCTCTGGCATTTGTCCGTGCGCCACGGCGATACGTGCTTCTGGGATCAGTTCTTGTAAGCGCTCTTTGCGGTTTTGGATGGTCTCAACTTCGTTGTGCAAGAAATAGCACTGGCCGCCACGCTTGAGTTCTCGCAACACCGCTTCGCGGATGACGCCGTTGTCTTCTGTTCGAACAAAGGTTTTGATGGCCAAGCGACGCTGTGGTGCGGTGGCAATCACGCTTAAGTCGCGCAAACCTTCAAGGGCCATACCCAAGGTGCGAGGGATAGGTGTGGCTGTGAGGGTCAGGATATCCACCTCGGCACGCATGGCTTTGATGGCTTCTTTGTGCCGCACACCGAAACGGTGCTCTTCATCAATGACCAACAGCCCCAAGTCCTTGAACTTGACGGTGTCGCTGATGAGCTTGTGGGTGCCCACCACAATATCGATAGAGCCTTCATCTAAGCCAATCATGGCGGCTTTGATCTCCTTGGGCGAGCGAAAGCGGCTCATCTCTGCAATCTTCACCGGCCATTTGGCAAAGCGGTCTGTCAAGGTTTGAAAATGCTGCTCTGCCAGCAAGGTGGTGGGCGCCAATATCGCCACTTGCTTACCGCCCATCACAGCTATAAACGCTGCACGTAAAGCCACCTCGGTTTTGCCAAAGCCCACATCGCCACAAATCAGGCGGTCCATGGGTCGCGGGCTGATCATGTCTTGAATGACAGCATGGATGGCACCGCGTTGGTCGGCGGTTTCCTCAAAACCAAAGTCGTTGGCAAACACTTCGTAGTCTTGTGGGGTGTAGCGAAACGGGTGGCCTTGCCTGGCAGCACGCCGCGCATAGATATTCAACAACTCCGCAGCCGCATCGCGGATTTGTTCAGCGGCACGGCGTTTGGCCTTGTCCCATTGGCCTGAGCCCAAGCGGTGCAGCGGGGCTTGGTCAGGAATGACACCGCTGTAACGACTGATCAGGTGCAACTGGCTGACCGGCACATACAAGGTGGCTTCGTCAGCATATTCCAAATGCAAAAACTCTTGTAGCAATGGCTGGCCCAAATCGTCTACACCTTGGCCCATGTCCATGTTCACCAAGCCACGGTAGCGGCCAATGCCGTGGGCGCTATGCACCACAGGGTCGCCCACTTGCAGTTCAGACAAGTCTTTGATCAGCGACTCAACATCACTCACCGCTTCTTGTTTGCGTTTGCGTCTGGCGCTGGGGCTGGCGGCAAAAAGTTCGGTTTCCGTCACCAAATCGATGGCCAGCTCAGTCCAAGCAAAGCCTGTGTGCAAGCCGCTGGTAGCGATGCCAAAAGGCTCGGTGCTTTGCACGAATTCTGCGAGCGAGTCAAAGCTGGGTGGGCTCACGCCACCGGCTCTGAGGAAGTCCAGCAGGCTTTCGCGCCTGCCATCACTTTCGGCCAATACCAAAACCCGTTGTGAACTGTGGCGTTGGCGAGCTTGCAGTCGTGCCAAAGGCGTGTCCGAGCCGCGCTCAACAGTCACATCTGGAAGTGGCTGCGCCCAATCACCAAGCGCTAAGGCGTCACCTTTGCGAAGCGATAACTGTGCATGAAGGTTGACACGTGTGAAAAACTGCTCGGTGTTCAAAAACAAGTGCGAAGGCGAAAGCACAGGGCGTTCAGGGTCGCCTTGCGCCAAGCGAAAACGCTCTTGGGCATCTTGCGAAAAGCTTTGCAACACAGGTTCTAGGTCGCCGTGCAGCACAACGACTGAGGCCTCACCCAAGTAGTCAAACACCGTAGCTGTTTCTTCAAAGAACAGGGGTAGGTAGTACTCAATGCCTGCAGTCGCCACGCCATTGCCCATGTCTTTGTAGATGCGACTGCGAGTAGGGTCGCCGTCGAGGAGTTCACGCCAACGACTTCTGAACAAAGCCCTAGAAGCCTCATCCATGGGGAACTCTCGACCGGGCAGCAAGCGCACCTCGGGCACGGGGTAAAGGCTGCGCTGGGTATCGGGGTCAAAGGTACGAATAGAGTCGATCTCGTTGTCGAACAAGTCCACTCTGTAGGGCACCAAAGAGCCCATGGGGAACAAATCGATCAGTCCACCCCGCACGGTGTACTCGCCAGGGCTGACCACTTGCGATACATGGCTGTAGCCTGCCATGGTCAGTTGTTGTTTGAGTTGGGCGTCATCCAACTTTTGTTTGACCTTGAAATGGAAGGTGTAGCCAGCCAAGAATGACGGAGGCGCTAAACGGTAGAGGGCGGTGCTGGCGGGCATCAGCACCACATCAGCTTTTCCTTGCGAGATGCGCCAAAGCGTGGCCAAGCGCTCGCTGATCAAATCCTGATGGGGTGAGAATCCGTCGTAGGGCAAGGTTTCCCAATCGGGAAACAAAACGCATTGCAGGTCGGGCTGGAAAAACTGCATTTCCTCCAGCAAACGCTGAGCATCGAAGGCATCGGCACAGATGATGCTGACGCGTCTACCTTGGTTTTTTTCTCGCTCAACCAAGGCTGCGAGCAGGCTTGCATCGGCAGAACCGGGGGGGCGGGGGAGTGTGAAGCGCTGAACGCTGTGAAGGGCTGGCAATTGCATGGAAGTAAGAGATTCTAGAATGCCCCCATGATCGGTCCCCACCCATGAGCCAAGAGCATCCCCGCTTCCATGTGGTCATCCCCTGCGCTGGCACTGGCAGTCGCGCGGGTGTAGATATCCCCAAGCAGTACGCCATATTGGCAGGCATACCGATGGTGATGCATACCTTGCAAGCGTTTTCAGGCCTGGCGGGCCTAGGGCATGCCTTGTTGGTGGTCTCTGCGCAAGACACTTACATGTCTGAATTGCTGATCCAATACCCTCAACCTGTTTTTCAATGCGTCCCACGAGGCGGCGCCACCCGAGCCCAAAGTGTGTTGGGTGGTTTGCGCTGTTTACAAGAGCAAGGCGTTGACCCAAGCGACTGGGTGTTGGTGCATGATGCGGCGCGTTGCTTGATCACGCCTAGGCTGATACAAGCTTTGTTAACAGCTTGCGCCAAAGACAGCGTCGGCGGCTTGCTGGCTTTGCCCCTGCCCGACACCTTGAAAGCATCAGTGGGTGGCCGCGTGTCAGCCACCTTGAGTCGCAGCGACAAATGGCTGGCCCAAACCCCGCAGATGTTTCGCTTAGGTGCGTTGGCAAAGGCACTTTCCGCTCAGCAAGAGGGCGTGACGGATGAAGCCAGCGCCATCGAGGCGCAAGGCTTGGCCCCTGTGTTGGTTGAGGGGGCATCCTTCAATTTCAAGGTCACTTACCCTCAGGACTGGGCTTTGGCCGAGGCCGTTTTGAATGACCGTCAGCATCGTCCAGGAGTGTTGTCATGAGCATGCAATTTCGAATCGGTGAAGGCTGGGACACACACGCCTTGGTGCCGGGCAGGCGATTGGTCATCGGTGGTGTGGTCATTCCTTTTCATCTGGGGTTGTTGGGGCATTCGGACGCCGATGTGCTGCTACATGCCATCACTGACGCATTGCTGGGTGCAGCGGCCTTGGGCGATATCGGCACCTATTTTTCAGACACTGACGAGCGCTGGCGTGGAGCGGATTCTTGGAAGTTGCTGCAGGCCACGGGTGGCTTGGTACAAGCGGCCGGTTGGCATATAAACAATATAGATAGCACTGTGATTGCCCAGGCGCCGAAGCTGGCGCCGTTCATGGGCGCCATGCGCGAGCGTGTTGCTGTCGCCTTGCAACTGGATTTGAACCAAGTCAATATCAAAGCCAAAACTGCGGAGAAGCTGGGTCCAGTAGGTTCTGGGCAGGCCATAGAGGCCAGGGCAGTGGTGTTGCTTCAGTCTTCCATCAAGGGTTAGTCTTTATTGCATCTGTTGTTAAACAGATCAGCATTGAATTGGCCGATCTAAAGCCAAACTGACACACCTACCTAGATCAAAGGAGACAGACGCATGAAATCTAAAATTGCTGAAGAATATGTTCACCTTCCAGATTTGAACTGGATACCCTTCCCACCATCCCTTTCTGCTGGGGGCATTCGCTGGAAGCTATTGCATGTTCAACCCGGCCATGGCGCTTGGACCGCTATCTTTGATTGCCCCAAAGGGTCCTCATTTGCGCCGCACATTCATGCAGGGCCAGGCGAATATTTGCTCACCAAGGGTCGCATGGATGTCCGTGGCGGCAAAGCCAACGGGGGAGACACCGCAGTTGCCCCTGGCTATGGTTTTGAATGCTCTGGCGCCAGGCATGATCAAACGTCTTTTCCAGAAGACAGCGAGTTCTATATGACATTTTTAGGGCCACTGACATTCATCAACCCCGATGGCTCGCCTATTGCTGTGGTGGGTTGGGAAGAGGCGCAGGGCGCTTGGAACGCATAGACCTTTCCACCTATAGCCTGCCCCTGAACGCTAGGGGTGGGTTTGTTGAAAGATCAATGACATGCGTACCCATTGCCTGACCATGCGCTTGTGCTCCGGTTGAAGTTGCAAATACTGCCTGAGCATTTCCGTGTCGCCCATGCCCATTCCGTCGCTTAGTTGGGTTTCTTTCACAGTATGAACCACTCGTTGTGGACCAAACAGCAAATCTTGTGGACTGATGTTCAGTACTTCGCTAAGTGCCTTGAGCTTGTCTTGCTTGGGCATGGACACGCCAAACATCCAATTTCGAGCCGCGTGGGCAGTGATGCCTTCGCCCCAGTAGCGTAAATTGAAAGAGTCGGCCAAGTGGGTGGCAGAGGCTTTGAGCCCAGCGTCTTTCATGGCTTGACGCAAGCGGGCAGCAAAGGCTTCGTGTTCTGGGTTGTGCAGGTTTTTCTTCATGCCTGCAAAGATAATTCAGTGCAGTTTTGCAGGCAATAGAGCAGCACTTAAATTCGGTGTAACTGAAAGTCGGCGACACCCGCCTCATCCATTTGGATGATGTTTAAAAACACAGTGCAGTTGTCTATTGTGCTGCCCAGCCCCCATCCATATTCCAAGCCGCACCGCGCACATTGTTGCCAGCCGCAGAACATAAAAACAAAGCCAATTCGCCCAATTCTTCAGGGGTAGTGAACTGCACTGACGGCTCTTTTTCACTCAAAAGCAAGCGTGTCGCTTCTTCGATGCTGACCCCCAGGGCTAAGGCCTTGGCATCGACTTGTTGCTGAACCAAGGGGGTCAAAACCCAACCTGGACAGATAGCGTTGCAGGTCACGCCAGTGGTGGCCGCCTCAAGCGCCGTGACCTTGGTTAGGCCCACGATGCCGTGCTTGGCTGCCACATAGGCCGATTTGTTCGCCGAACCTACCAAACCATGTACTGAAGCAATATTGAGGATGCGACCCCAGTTGGCTTGGCGCATAGCGGGCAGGGCCAAGCGGGTGGTGTGAAAAGCGCTGGTTAGATTGACGGCGATGACGTCATCCCACTTGTGTGTGGGGAAATCTTCAAGAGCAGCCACATACTGAATACCCGCGTTGTTGACCAACACATCGATACGGCCAAAACGCTCTGCTGCAAATTGCATCATCGCTTCTATTTCGGAGGCTTTGCGCATATCTGCGCCGTGAAATGCAGTGTTAACGCCCCATGCAGCAACTTCAGCAACAGCTTGCTCATGGGGTCCAAACCCATTGAGCACCACATTGGCGCCTGCTTTGGCCAATGCCTTGGCCAGCCCTAAGCCAATGCCACTGGTTGATCCTGTGACCAAGGCAGTCTTGCCAACTAAAAAACGCTCGCTCATGCTTTCTCCAATCCATTACGATGACTGGTCTTATTCTGCACCAAGCTATTGAGTTTCTTCAGCGATGAAAAGTACTGACGTTTTGGAAGACTCGCCCCTAGGCGTGGAAGGACTGCTGTTTGTTGCAGGCGTCAATTTCGAACCAAGCCAACAAACGTTAGAGCGTGCCAGAGCATTCGCAGAACCTTTTCTGTCCTCGCAACTTTTGGACAACGGAGAAAACTGCTTGGTGCATGCAGATGCCTTGGCGGTGCTGGTCAAGTCCTTGGGCGCATCGGACGATATGCAAGCCGCGTCTTACTTGGCATTTGCGTGCGAACATTTGAACAAGCCCCATGAATTGATTGACAAGGCCTTTGGCGCCAGTCATGCAGCTTTGGCAATGGAAACCATGCGTTTGATGCAGTTGCAACGCCAAGCGCGGACCCGTGCTGCTAAAGATGTCCAAGGGCAGGTGCAAATTGAATTTGTTAGGCGCATGTTGCTGGCCTTTTCAAGAGATTTGCGGGTGGTCGTGCTGCGATTGGCTTCGCGTTTGCAAACTTTGCGCTATTTGCACGCACATAAAAAAACCGGCTTTGATGATGTTGCCAAAGAGTCTTTGCTGGTTTTTGCCCCCTTGGCCAATCGCTTGGGTATTTGGCAAATCAAATGGGAGATGGAAGACTTGGCTTTTCGTCTGCTGGAGCCCGATACATACAAGGAGGTGGCGGGTTGGTTAGAGGACAAGCGTATCGAGCGAGAGGCCCAAGTCGCTCAGTTGCGTCAATCACTGGCAGACCAATTGTTGGCGCAAGGTATCCGTGCACAAGTGCAAGGTCGGCCCAAACACATATACAGCATCATCAAAAAAATGCGCGGAAAGTCGTTGAACTTCTCGCAGGTCCGCGATTTGCGAGCACTCAGGGTGATCGTGGGCACTGTCGAAGACTGTTACCGTGCCTTGTCATGGGTGCATTCGCAGATGACACCGTTAGATAACGAGTTTGATGATTACATTGCCAAGCCAAAGTCAAATGGTTACCAATCATTGCACACAGTGGTGAGTGACGCCTCGGGGAAGGTGGTTGAAATCCAAATTCGCACCCAAGATATGCACGCACATGCAGAGTTTGGCGTGGCCGCGCATTGGGCCTACAAAGAGGCAGGTACCAAGGGCTACTCAGGCGCTCAAGTCTCAGATGTCCAAGCCAAAAAAATGGCCGTCCTGCGACAGTTGCTGGCTTGGGAGCGCGATTTAAACCAAGCCGCGCATACTGACCCGAAAGCAAGTGTGGTGGATGATGACGACAAAATTTATGTGCTGACGCCCCAAGCCGCCATCGTCGAGTTGCCTGTTCACGCCACACCTGTCGATTTTGCATATAGCCTTCACACCGACCTAGGGCATCGTTGTCGAGGCGCGAAAGTTGATGGTCTTATGGTGCAGTTATCTGCGCCCTTGCGCAATGGACAAACGGTTGAAGTGATCGTTGCCAAAGAGGGTGGCCCTTCAAGAGATTGGCTGAACCCAGAGTTGGGTTTTTTAAGTTCACATCGCGCCAAAGCCAAGGTCAGAGCTTGGTTCAACGCGCAGGTGGCAAACCAAACCATGGCAAAAGGGCGAGAGTTGGTCGAGCGTCTTTTGCAGCGCGAAGGTAAAACCGCCTTGAAATTGGATGAACTGGCCGTTCAATTGGGTTTTACCGCTGCGACTCAACTTTTTGAGGTGGTGGGCAAGGACGAGTTCTCGCTGAAAACCATCGAGACCTTCTTGCGACCACCTGCGCCCTTGCTGGATGACGATGAGCGACTGCTGCGCAAATCTCAGCGCAGCAAAACCCATTTCACACATTCAGGTGTGTTGGTGGTGGGCGTTGATTCTTTGATGACCCAATTGGCCAAATGTTGCAGGCCTGCGCCACCAGATGCATTGGGCGGCTTTGTCACTCGCGGCAAAGGCGTGAGCGTACACCGCAGCAGTTGCAAAAATTTTGTCCAGTTATTGATGACCGCACCCGACCGCGTGATACCTGTCTCATGGAGTTCGAGCAACGGCACGGATGCGCTTTACCCTGTGGATATACAAATCGTTGCCAATGATCGACAAGGGCTGTTGCGTGACATCTCCGAAGTGTTTGCCAAGAATAAGATCAATGTCATTGGTGTGCAAACCCAATCTATCAAAGAAACAGCGTGGATGACTTTCACGGTGGAGGTGGGAGATGCTTCCAAATTGAACAAGGTGC
Organism: Bordetella parapertussis; assembly: GCA_945861305.1. Lineage (GTDB taxonomy): Bacteria > Pseudomonadota > Gammaproteobacteria > Burkholderiales > Burkholderiaceae_C > Limnohabitans. The sequence goes on from CAMATW010000017.1 coordinate 40,575, forward strand.
TCACGGTAGTCAAGGATGTCGCGGGTGTGCGAACAGCAAGGCGACATCTTGGCTAAGCAGACTGCTGTTAGAATACTTGAGTTCGACAACGAAGGCGCGTAGCTCAGCTGGTTAGAGCACCACCTTGACATGGTGGGGGTCGTTGGTTCGAGTCCAATCGCGCCTACCAGTCTTTGCCTTGCCCTTTTACCTGCTCGACGTTTTGCAAAGACGCTTTTGCAAACCCCCAAACAGGACATTCTTTTGGCACGCAAACCTTCTTCTACTTCCAATCCTCCAGAATCAGACCCCAAGGGGGAAATTGCGACTCGGCTGATCAAAAAATACCCCAACAGGCGTCTGTACGACACCCAAACCTCGAGTTACATCACATTGCAAGAGGTCAAAGCCTTTGTGGTGGCAGGTGAAGTCTTCAAAGTCGTTGAAGCCAAAACCAATGAAGACCTGACTCGCAGTATTTTGTTGCAAATCATTTTGGAAGAAGAATCCGGTGGAGTGCCGATGTTTTCTGAAGTTGCATTGGCCAATATCATTCGCTTTTATGGTCATGCGATGCAAGGCTTTATGGGAAATTATTTAGAAAAAAATGTGCAAACCTTTACAGATTTGCAAATGCAAATGGCCGACCAAAGCAAGCATCTTTCCCCAGAACTATGGGCTCAAGTCATGAATACGCAGTCGCCTTTGCTCAAAGGTTTGATGGGTAACTACACAGAGCAATCTCAGCAAATGCTCACCCAAATGCAAAAACAAATGCTCACGGCCATGGGACTCAAGCGCTGATGGCCGCGCCCACCGTTGGTTTTGTCAGCTTGGGTTGCCCTAAGGCTTTGACTGACTCGGAACTCATACTTACCCAGCTAAGTGCTGAGGGCTATCAAACCTCTAAAACCTTTGCTGGCGCTGACTTGGTTATCGTCAACACCTGCGGATTCATTGATGACGCTGTTCAAGAAAGTCTGAACACCATAGGCGAAGCTTTGGCCGAAAATGGCAAAGTGATCGTCACGGGATGCTTGGGTGCCAAAGCCCAGTCGGATGGGCAAAACGTAGTCAAAGCAATCCACCCCAGTGTGCTCGCAGTGACGGGGCCCCATGCGACGCAAGAGGTGATGGACGCGGTCCATGCCCATTTACCCAAACCGCATGACCCCTTTATTGACCTTGTCCCCGCTACTGGCATCAAACTCACCCCCAAGCATTACGCTTATTTGAAGATCAGTGAAGGCTGCAACCATCGCTGTACTTTTTGCATCATTCCCTCCATGCGAGGAGATTTGGTTTCGCGTCCTGTGGGAGATGTTTTGCGCGAAGCCCAAGCTTTGTTTGAAAGCGGTGTCAAGGAGTTGTTGGTGATTAGTCAAGATACATCCGCATACGGTGTTGACGTGCGTTATCAAATGGGCTTTCACGAGGGGCGCCCTGTCAAAACCCGCACGCTTGAATTGGTTCAGGCCTTGGCCAAACTGGCTGAGCCTTTTTCTGCTTGGGTTCGCTTGCACTATGTTTATCCGTACCCCACGGTTGATCATCTGATCCCATTAATGGCAAGTGGAAGTGTCCTTCCATATTTGGATGTGCCGTTTCAACACAGTCACCCTGATGTACTCAAGCGTATGCAACGTCCTGCGAGCGGCGAAAAAAACTTGGAGCGCTTGCAACTTTGGCGTGAAAAGTGTCCTCAGTTGGTAGTTCGCAGCACTTTCATTGCAGGCTTTCCTGGGGAAACAGAGGCAGAGTTTGCACATTTGCTGCAGTTTCTAGAAGAAGCGCAAATCGACCGCGCAGGTTGTTTTGCCTATAGCGCCGTGGAGGGCGCGACCGCTAATGCAATACCTGGCATGTTGCCGATAGAGCTTCGCCAAGAGCGTCGCGCCAGATTCATGCAAGTAGCAGAAAAAATATCTGCTCAAAAACTGCAAAGTCGAATTGGATCCACCATGCAAGTTTTGGTTGACTTAGCTAAGGCCTTAGGCAAGCAAGGTGGTGTAGGAAGAACCTACTCAGATGCGCCAGAAATTGATGGTGTGGTGCATTTGCTTTCCCCTGAAAAGCTCAGTAGAAGCTACAGAACAGGGGACTTCATCAAGGTGCGTATTCTGCAAACACAAGGGCATGATTTGATTGGTTTGCCAATCTGATCGGTTGAATGAAGTGGTCGAAAAAAAAGCCACTTCGGTGGCTATGATGTTCGATAACATTGGTGCCCAGGAAGGGACTCGAACCCCCACGATGTTACTCGCTAGTACCTGAAACTAGTGCGTCTACCAATTCCGCCACCTGGGCATTCAGGAAAGCAGAGGATTCTATCAAACAAAAAACAACTCCAAGCGCAGGTCTCCTTGAAACGTTCGAGGGAACTGTAGAGGGCCACCGAGATGGCCATGGCTTTGTCCAACGTGATGATGGCCAAATCGATGTGTATTTGCCGCCTAACGAAATGCGCGCTGTCATACACCGAGATCGTGTCATCGCTAGGGTAACCCGACTGGACCGTAAAGGTCGCCCAGAAGCGCGAATTGTGGAGATCATCGACCGACCTCAGCAACCCATCATTGGTCGACTGTTGCAAGAGAGTGGTGTCTGGCTGGTCGCACCTGAAGACCGGCGTTATGGGCAAGACATTCTTGTGCCCAAGGGTGCCACAGGAAACGCACAGGTGGGTCAAGTGGTGGTGGTTGAGTTGACCGAGGCGCCCAGTTTGTTTGGGCAACCCGTCGGTCGTGTCAAAGAAGTGCTGGGTGAGATGGATGACCCCGGTATGGAGATTGAAATTGCGGTTCGCAAGTACAGCGTGCCGCATCAGTTTACTTCGGCGTGTCTGGCGCAAGCCGCTGAATTGCCTGTCAAGGTCAGGACCAAAGACTTGGCAGATCGCGTTGATCTGCGTGACATTGCGTTGGTCACCATCGACGGTGAAGATGCCAGAGATTTTGACGATGCTGTTTATTGTGAACCCGCATCACTGGGCAAACAAAAAGGCTGGCGTTTATTGGTGGCTATTGCAGATGTCAGCTTTTACGTAGATACCGGTAGCCCTATTGATATAGACGCCTACGAACGCGCCACGAGTGTGTATTTTCCGCGTCGCGTCATTCCCATGTTGCCCGAAAAATTGTCCAATGGCCTGTGCTCTCTGAACCCATTGGTTGATCGGCTTTGCATGGTCTGCGACATGCTGATTGATGAGGATGGACAAGTTTTTGCCTATCAGTTTTACCAAGCGGTGATGCACAGTCATGCTCGATTCACCTACACCGATGTAGCCGCTATTCTTTCCAATACCAGAGGTCCACAAGCTGCTAAATACAAAGACAGGGTTCAAGACCTCATCCATCTTCACGATGTGTACCGCAGCTTGCTTAAAGGCAGAGAGAAACGCGGAGCCGTTGATTTTGAAACCACTGAAACTCAAATTATTTGTGACGACAGCGGTCGAATTGAGAAGATTGTTCCCAGAATTCGTACCCAAGCGCATCGATTGATTGAAGAGGCGATGTTGGCTGCCAACGTGTGCAGTGCTGACTTTATTTTGCAAGCCAAACACCCAGCTGTCTTTCGTGTACATGAAGGGCCCACACCTGAAAAACGGGAAACTCTACTTAACTACCTCAAGGCCATGGGTGTGCCTGCCACTTTGAGCGATAACCCTAGCCCAGGTCAGTTTCAAGCCATTGCACAAGCAAGTAAAGACAGACCCGACGCACAGCAAATTCATTCCATGTTGCTGCGCTCAATGCAACAGGCCATTTACACCCCCCTTAACAGTGGCCACTTTGGTTTAGCGTATCCGGCTTACACCCATTTCACCAGCCCTATTCGGCGCTATCCCGATTTGTTGGTTCACCGTGTCATCAAATCCATCTTGACAGGGCGGCGCTATCAATTGCCTGGTTTGCCTTTGCCTGGAGAGGCGCATATCAAGTTGGCTAGGCGTTTGGCGGCGCAGTCGCGGCTCAAAGAGAAGTCCTCTGCGCCAACTCAAAAACCATCTGCTGAGCAACAGGCTTGGGAGGCAGCTGGTTTGCATTGCAGCGCCAATGAGCGACGTGCGGACGAGGCCAGCAGGGACGTCGAATCTTGGCTCAAATGTCAGTACATGCGCGAACACTTAGGCGAAGATTTCAGTGGCACTGTCTCTGGTGTCACAGCATTTGGCGTGTTTGTGACCTTGGATGCTATGTACGTAGAGGGTTTGGTTCACATCACTGAGTTGGGTGGTGACTACTTTAAATTTGATGAAACACGACAAGAGTTACGTGGAGAGCGAACAGGCATTCGCTACAACGTTGGCGCACGTGTCAGGGTACAAGTCAGTCGCGTAGACCTCGATGGCCGAAAAATTGACTTTCGTTGGGTGCAAGAAGATGGTTCACCCGCTCTGGATAAGCCGCTGCGTGGGAAAAAATCGCCATCAGTCGGCGGCAATGCGCCCACCAATGCAAAAATCGCAAAGGTCAAAGGCAATTTCCACGCTGGTACAAAATCAACTCCCCAAGGCGTTAAAGCTTCAGCAAAAAAAAATATCGCTAAAGTCCAAAAGAAGTCTAAGAGTCGCAACTGACATTTTCCAGGAGATTCAAATATGTCCCATTCAAAAATCGCAATCGTCACAGGCGCTGGCACTGGCGTTGGTAAAGCTGCCGCGATGGCTTTGCTTGCCGATGGTTGGTGCGTTGCTTTGATGGGTCGCCGATTTCAGCCTTTGGAAGATGTGGCTGCCTCTTTCGATTCACCAGAATCTTGCTTGCCTTTGTCAGTTGATGTGGCCGACCCCGATGCTGTCAAAAAAGCTTTTGGCAACGTGATGAGCAAGTGGGGGCGTGTCGATTTGCTTTTCAACAATGCAGGCGTCAGTGCGCCTGGTGTGCCGCTTGAAGAGTTAAGCATTGAGCAATGGCGAAACGTGGTGGACATCAATCTCAATGGCATGTTTTACTGCTTGCAGCAAGCATTTGTAGCTATGAAAGCGCAGTCTCCTCAGGGTGGCCGGATCATTAACAATGGCTCTATTTCGGCTTATGCGCCTCGCCCTAACTCGATTGCCTACACCGCAACCAAGCATGCAGTCACCGGTTTGACGAAAACGGCTGCGCTTGATGGGCGCAAATATGGAATTGCTGTTGGGCAAATCGATATTGGCAATGCAGCCACCGAAATGGCTGCCAAAATGGCCCTTGGCGTTCCACAGGCCAATGGTGAAATTGCAAAAGAACCGTTGATGGATGTCAAGCATGTGGGTGCGTCGGTGCTCTACATGGCCAATATGCCACTTTCATCCAATGTGCTGTTCCATACAGTGATGGCAACCAATATGCCGTTTGTTGGCAGGGGTTAGCTTTATCGGGGGGCCGCCTGGAGAGCTTGTGATAACATTACTTATGCTTAATTTTTTTGAAAATAGCTTTCTTAATTGAGCAAATCCCAAACCAGTTCCCATAAGGTGTTGCCCAAATCTCTTTGATTTGGTGCGATAAAGAACTGGCTCAGATCAAACCTTTGGAGTCTTACCTATGTCTATATCCATGCGCGAAATGCTAGAAGCCGGCGTCCATTTTGGACACCAAACCCGCTTTTGGAACCCCAAAATGGCCCCCTTCATTTTTGGCCATCGCAACAAAATCCACATCATTAACTTGGAAAAATCTTTGCCGATGTTCCAAGACGCGATGAAGTTTGCCAAGCAGTTGGCAGCTAATCGCGGCAACATTTTGATGGTGGGCACCAAGCGACAAGCTCGCGAAATCATCTCCTCTGAAGCCAAGCGAGCAGGTGTCCCCTTCGTTGATCAGCGTTGGTTGGGCGGTATGCTCACCAATTTCAAGACCGTGAAAACATCTATCAAGCGTTTAAAAGATATGAAAGTCCAGCAAGAAGTGGGCCTTGACGCCATGTCAAAAAAAGAACAACTTGTTTTCATGCGCGAGCTCGAAAAACTTGAAAAAGACATTGGCGGTATTCAAGACATGGCCACCTTGCCTGATGCGATATTTGTGATCGATGTGGGTTTTCATAAAATCGCCATTGCAGAAGCCAAAAAATTAGGTATTCCTTTGATTGGCGTGGTTGACTCTAACCATTCGCCTGAAGGAATTGATTACATCATTCCTGGCAATGACGACTCCTCTAAGGCTGTCACGCTTTACGCTCGCGGTATCGCTGACGCCATTTTGGAAGGCCGCGCCAATGCGGTCAACGATATAGTCAAAGCCGTTGCCGAAGGATCTGACGAGTTTGTGGAAGTGGAAAATTCCGTACAAGCTTAATTCTCGCTATGAGTCATTCAAAAGGGGCTCAAGAGGCCCCTTTTTCACAGCACATCACATCTACTGAATTAACAGGAGTATTTATGGCAGCAATCACAGCAACCATGGTCGCCGAACTGCGAGCCAAAACCGATGCACCCATGATGGAGTGTAAAAAAGCGTTGACCGAAGCTGATGGCGATATGGTCAAAGCTGAAGAATTACTTAGGGTCAAGTTAGGTAGCAAAGCCAGTAAGGCTTCCTCCCGCGTGACGGCTGAAGGCGTTGTCAGCAGTTTTATCGAAGGCCATTCTGGCGCCTTGATCGAGGTCAATTGTGAAACCGACTTCGTGACCAAGAACGACAGTTTCTTGGCTTTGGCTCAGGCAGCTGCCAAGTTGGCCGCGCAGCATCAACCCGTTGATATTGACGCCTTGGGTGCATTGAAATACGAACAAGATGGTTTCGGACCAACGTTAGAAGATGTGCGTAAAGGCTTGATTGGCAAGATTGGTGAAAACATGAGTTTTCGCCGTTTCAAGCTGTTTCATGGCGACACTGCCTTGACTTCCTATTTGCACGGTACGCGAATTGGTGTCTTGGTGGAATACGCGGGTGACGAGTCTGCCGCACGAGATGTCGCTATGCATGTGGCTGCCATGAAGCCCGTCTCCCTCACCAGCGCGGAAGTCCCTTCCGAATTGATTGAGCGTGAGCGTTCAGTTGCGACAGCCAAGGCCGCAGAGTCTGGTAAACCCGCCGATATCGCCGCCAAAATGATTGAAGGCTCTGTTCAAAAGTACCTTAAGGAAGTGTCTTTGTTTGACCAACCCTTTGTTAAGAATGACAAACAGACCGTCGCTCAAATGCTCCAGTCGGTCAAAACCACGGTCACGTCCTTCACACTTTATGTGGTCGGGGAGGGCATTGAGCGCAAAGTCGATGATTTTGCCGCCGAGGTGGCTGCCCAAGTAGCTGCCGCTAAACAATCTGCTTGAACTTTACAAAGGGGACGAAAGTCCCCTTTTTTTGGCTTGAACTTACTCGTTAAACTCTCATTCCAATGGAGGCCTGAATGTTATTAAAAAAACCAGCCTATAAGCGGATATTGCTGAAATTGTCTGGCGAGGCTTTGATGGGAGATGATGCTTTTGGTATCAACCGTGCCACCATCGTTCGCATGGTTGAAGAAATTGCTGAAATAACCCGTCTTGGGGTAGAAGTGGCTGTGGTGATTGGTGGCGGCAATATTTTCAGGGGTGTTGCAGGTGGGTCAGTGGGTATGGACCGCGCTACAGCTGATTACATGGGTATGCTCGCAACAGTGATGAACGCTTTAGCGCTTGCTGACACCATGAATAAGGCTGGATTGACGGCACGGGTCATGTCTGCCATCGGCATTGAGCAAGTGGTTGAACCCTATGTGCGCCCCAAGGCATTGCAATACTTAGAAGAAGGTAAGGTGGTGGTATTTGCCGCTGGAACCGGCAACCCCTTTTTCACCACCGACACAGCAGCAGCACTCAGGGGTGCAGAAATTGGTGCTGAAATGGTACTCAAGGCCACCAAAGTGGACGGCGTTTATTCTGCTGACCCAAACAAGGACGCAACAGCAACTCGTTATGCCAAGATCAGTTTTGATCAAGCCATTCAGGGTAATTTAGGCATCATGGATGCCACAGCATTTGCTTTATGTCGGGACCAAAAACTCCCCATCACGGTATTTTCTATTTTCAAGCACGGGGCTCTCAAGCGCGTGGTCATGGGCGAAGACGAAGGCACACTGGTGTTTGCCTGAGGCCTGTCAATCTGAAAGAGGAAAAGATGGATATTGCTGAAATTAAAAAAACAACAGAAAACAAAATGGACCAATCGATTGCGGCCTTTAGCAATACATTGTCCAAAATTCGGTCTGGACGTGCCAATCCAGGGCTGCTCGATCATGTGATGGTTGAGTATTACGGAAACCCAACGCCGCTATCTCAGGTGGCCAATATATCTTTGCTCGATTCACGCACCATCAGTGTTCAGCCTTGGGAAAAAGGCCTTGGGCCCAAGATTGAAAAAGCTATTCGTGAAAGCGATTTAGGTCTCAACCCCGCCTCTATGGGCGATTTGATTCGTGTGCCTATGCCTCCTATGTCGGAAGAGCGCCGCAAAGAAATGACCAAGCTGGTTCGCACCGAAGGAGAAAACGCCAAGGTGGCTGTCCGGAATTTGCGCCGTGACGCCAATGAATCTGTTAAAAAACTGGTGAAAGATAAATCTGCCTCTGAAGATGATCAAAAACGAGCAGAGGCAGATATACAAAAAGTAACCGATAAGCACATTGTCGATATCGACAAACTCATTGCTTCGAAAGAACAAGAAATCATGGCGGTTTAATCCATGCTAAGCCATGCTTAAGCAGCGAATCTTGACTGCGTTGGTCTTGTTGGGGATATTGATCCCAGCGCTTTTCCATCCGAATGCTGTCTGGATAGCCTTGGTTGGCATGGTATTGGTGAGTGCCGCAGCTTGGGAGTGGGGGCGGCTAAATCAACTTGGCCTTTTCGCCTCTCTGTGGATGGCGGTTCTGTGCATCATTTTTTGCTCTTTGGTTTGGCAGTTCAACTTCATTCATTTCTTTGACCGTCGCTTTTGGTTGCTGCTGGGAGGTTGGTGGGTCCTGATGGCTGGGTTCTTGTTAGCAGGTGGTGTGCAGAGATGGTCACGAATCCCATTTGTATTAAGGTGGGGTGTTGGCGTTCTTTTGTTGTGCTGTACTTGGTTAGCGCTGATGACCTCCAAAATCTTCAGCATTGATTTTTTGATGTCTGTGTTTTTGGTGGTTTGGATGGCAGATATTGCGGCTTATTTTTCTGGCAAGGCTTTTGGCAAACATAAATTAGCGCCTGATATCAGTCCAGGAAAAACTTGGGAAGGTGTTGGGGGGGCGGTGGCGGGTGTTTTCTTGCTGTCCTATGTTTGGCTGAAAGCAGCTGACTATTTTTCTTGGCAATCTAGCAGTATCTTTGACAGACTGTATGAGCATGGATCCGTGGTGTTGGTATTAGGCTTGCTTTTTTTGGTCATGATGAGCGTGGTCGGTGATTTGATTGAATCATTGGTTAAGCGCAGTGCAGGAGCCAAAGACAGCAGTCAACTTTTACCGGGTCACGGTGGCATACTCGATCGCATAGATGCACTTTTACCGACTTTGCCTTTGGCGGTGATGTTGGCTTTGATATGAATGCTTTGAAACAAACACTGACTGTTTTAGGCTCGACCGGCTCCATTGGCGTCAACACCTTGGATGTGGTTTCGCGCCACCCAGAGCAATTTCAGGTTTTTGCGCTTACTGGTGCAAAGCAAGTTGATTTAATGCTTTCACAGTGTGCTCAATTCCGCCCAGAGTTCGCCGTGATGGTGAATGAAGATGCCGCCCATGTTTTGCGTGAACGCTTGCTCGCTGAAAACTTGCCCACTCAGGTTTTATCAGGTGCAAAAGCCTTGGATCAAGTCGTCTCTGATGAGCGCGTCACCACCGTCATGGCAGCCATTGTGGGTGCCGCTGGTTTGTCTTCATGCATTTCTGCTGCCAAGGCGGGAAAAAGATTGCTATTGGCCAATAAAGAAGCCTTGGTTGTTGGAGGCCAGTTATTTTTGGATGTGGTCAAAACAGGTGGCGCAACACTCTTGCCTATTGACAGCGAGCATTCGGCTGTTTTTCAATCTTTGCCGCATGACCCCAGCACTTGGGATCGCAGTGTCGACAAAATCATTTTGACCGCTTCTGGTGGCCCTTTTCGTCTGCGCGACCCGCTTACTTTGCGGGATGTCACCCCCGAAGAAGCATGTGCTCACCCAAACTGGGTTATGGGCAGAAAAATTTCTGTCGACTCAGCAACCATGATGAACAAGGCTTTAGAGGTCATTGAGGCTAAATACTTATTTGGTATGTCGCCTGAGCGTATAGAGGTTGTTATTCATCCCCAAAGCATTATTCATTCGATGGTGCAGTTTGTTGACGGATCGGTTGTTGCGCAGCTGGGTACGCCCGATATGCGAGTGCCTATTGCTTATGGTCTTTCATGCCCACAGCGAATGGCTTCAGGTGCAGATAATTTGAACTTTCGGAATTTGCCAGCCATGACCTTTGAATCATTTGATGACCATGGGCATCATGAGCGCTTCCCAGGTTTGAAGCTGGCTTGGCAGGCCTTGGAGGCGACTTCTGGAAGTACGACTGTGCTGAATGCAGCCAATGAAGTTGCTGTGGCTGCATTTTTAGACAAGCGAATCCGCTTCGATCAAATCCATCATTTGAATTTAGCCACAATGGAATCGCTTATTCCATCTGCTCCTGTGCATCTGGAAGATTTGCTGGAACTGGACCAGCGATCCCGTTCTGTTGCACAACAAATTGCGCTTAAATTGAATTAAAGAACCTATATGGGCATGACCTTGCTGGCCTTTTTGGTTGCACTGACAACCGTGATTTTTGTTCATGAATATGGGCATTACCGTGCAGCTTTATGGTTCAAGGTAAGGGTTTTGCGTTTTTCTATTGGCTTTGGTAGGCCGATTTGGAGGTGGCAGCGCGTTCAACCTGGCTTGGGGCTTCCCACAGAGTTCACCATTTGCGCCGTTCCTTTGGGTGGTTTCATCAAAATGCTTGACGAGCGTGACCAAGAGGTGACGCTAGGGGACGCTCCATCTGCTTTCAACCGACAGACATTGTTTGCACGCGCCTGCATTGTGGTGGCTGGACCTCTGGCTAATTTATTACTAACGTTTTTTTTATACGCCTTTATTCATTGGGTGGGAAGTCAGCATGCTGCAGCCATCATTGGCACGCCTTTAATGGCTTCTGTTGCAGAGACTGCTGGCCTTCGCAGTGGGGACTTGGTTCAAAAATTCTCGGTGAATCCTCAAGAATGGAAAACTGTGCAAAGCATGGATCACCTAAGAGGGTTGGTCAATGAGGCTTCCCTTGATCAACATGATTTTCAGTTAGAAGTTTTGTCGTCGAAGTCTCTAGCGCATCGGGTTGTGGATATTTCCGTTGCCGGATGGGCAGATGATGGTAGACGATCAGCCATGTCACAGATGGGTATTACTGGAGCCTTCACAAAACCTGAAGTGATCAAGGTTCTGCAAAGCGGGCCTGCGGCCAAGGCGGGTTTGCTGGCTGGTGACTTGGTTTTGAAGGTGGATGGCCTGGTGGTCAATGATGCGCAACAATTGATTCAACTCATTCGAGCTTCCACAGACGCGCAACTTTGGGAAGTTCAGTCAAGCACTGGAAGAGTTCGATCCTTCAGTATTCGCCCAGAGTTTCGGGAGACAGAAGGCAAAAAAATTGCAAAAATTGATGCCGTGATCGGGAGCGATCCTGACATGGTTTGGGTCCAGCATGGCCCGATTTCAGGTTTGGGTTTGGCATTCGATACGCTGTTGGCTCAATCGAAAATGACCATAGTGGCCGTTGGGAAACTGGTCACCACTTCGAGTGGATGGCAGCAGGTGAGTGGGCCTCTTACCATGGCTGAATATGCAGGCAAAACAGCAGAACAAGGGTGGCGACCATTTATTCAATTTTTGGCCTTGATTAGTCTGAGTATTGGTCTTTTAAACCTGCTCCCGGTGCCTATGTTGGACGGTGGGCACCTGATGTATTATCTTTGGGAGTTTGTCATGGGAAGCCCTCCCTCCCGATTGTGGCTTGAGCGATTGCAAGTCATCGGTCTTTCCGTGTTGGCACTCATGATGTTCACGGCTTTGTTTAACGATGTTTTGCGCTGGTTGACTTGATGCCCATGAATTACCCCTCACAATTTTCTTCATTTATGAATTCAAATCCTCTTTCAGTGGTTTACAAATTTCTACGCGCCTTGCTTTTATTGATTTG
>CAMATW010000018.1 GCA_945861305.1 Bordetella parapertussis
TTGGGTTTCGGTCGCAGCTTTTTGAGCAGATTCAGCTGCATCCATGATGTTGATTTTCCAACCCGTCAGGTCGGACGCCAAGCGAACGTTTTGTCCGCCTCGACCAATCGCCATGGCCAGGTTTTCTTCGTCAACCACCACGTCCATGGCGTGTTTTTCTTCATCCACCACGATGGATGAAACATTGGCAGGTGCCAAAGCACCAATCACAAACTGTGCGGGGTCTTCACTCCACAAGACAATATCGACGCGCTCGCCTGCCAACTCATTGGTGACGGCGTTCACTCGGGTACCACGTACACCAACGCAGGTGCCAATGGGGTCAACTCGCTTATCGTGGGAGATGACCGCGATCTTGGCGCGTGAACCTGGGTCACGGGCGCAGGATTTGATTTCTAGCAAACCTTGTTCAATCTCGGGAACCTCTTGTCGGAACAACTCGATCATGAACTCAGGGGCCGAGCGCGACAAGATGATGGGGGCACCGCGCAAGGTGTTGTCAACTTCCATGATCATGGCGCGAACACGGTCAGCGCTACGCAAATTCTCTTTGGGAATCATTTCTGTACGGCGCAAGCGGCCTTCGATGCGACCGCTCTCGACAATCAGGTCGCCTTTGTCCATGCGCTTGACGCTACCAACAAAAATCTTGTCGCCACGGGACAAAAAGTCAGCCAGCAACATTTCACGCTCAGCATCGCGAATTTTTTGCAAAATCACTTGCTTGGCAGCCATCGCACCAATACGCCCAATAGGCAACGATTCAATGCTTTCTTCGATGTACTCGCCTTCTTCAATGTCAGACAAACGCTCCTTGGCGTCCATCAGCATTTCTTCAGCATCAGGGTTTTGCAGACCGGCTTCATCGGGTACCACCAACCAACGACGGAAGGTTTCGTAAATGCCACTGTCACGGTCCATGGCCACGCGGATATCCACGTCGCCGGGGTACAGTTTTTTGGTTGCTTGGGCCAGTGCAGACTCCACTGCACCAAACACCAGATCGCGCTCGACATTTTTCTCGCGCGAGATGGCGTCTACCAACATGAGCATTTCGCGATTCATGATCAGTCACTCCTTTTCTCTGCAGGCCTACGGCCTTTGAAATCCACAATCGGTGCCAGTCGGGCTTCACGCAATTCACTCAAGGTGAACTGCAAAGCCTGAACCGGCAAATCTTTTTTGACCTTGGCAACTCGCATTCCGGGTTTGCTGACAGCTTCATCACGCCACGTGATTTGCCAGGTCTGGGGCGTATCGGTCACTTCCAACACACCCCGAAATTTCTTTCGGTTGGCCGAAACCAATCCTGCTGCAGCTGCACCCATGGGTGCTTTGAGCGTGATATCAATCACCTCGCCACAAAAACGGGCCAAGTCAGCCTCGGTTTTCAGCGGCCTGTCAATGCCCGGCGAGGACACTTCCAAGCGGCTGTAAGCAGTTTGCTCAACTTCCAAAACAAATTGCAATTGACGAGTGACTTTTTCGCAGTCTTCCACTTGGATGAACTGCTCGATAACACCTGCCTGCCAGACTTTGTCGATGGTGATGCGCAACAAACCACCGGCTGTGCGCTCAATGTCTACCAGCTGGTAACCCAGACCGACAACCGTTTGTTCAATGATGTTTTGCAATGCCACCGCTTTTCGTCCGACCAAAAAAAACGGGCGGTTGGGATTTCCGCCCGTTGTCTTTAACTCGCATATTGTAGCTTAATTGGGATCTGACCCCAATTATCTAGTTTCGACAACGTGGCCATCCTTGAGGGTAAGCACTTGGTGCGCCATGGCTTGCACCACGTCCATATCGTGGCTGATAAGGACATAACTCAAGCCGCGTTCGCGTTGCAAGCGCTGCAATAAATCAAGGACTTGTTTTTGGATGGTGACATCCAAGGCGCTGGTGGGTTCATCCAACACCAGCACCTGAGGTTTCACAATAAGCGCACGGGCAATGGCGATGCGCTGTCGTTGTCCACCGGAAAACTCATGCGGATAGCGAGCCAAGAGGCCAGGAAACTGCACCTCGTCCAAGCCCACCTCGGCCAAAGCGGACAAAACCTGCATTTGCAAGTCCAGGGGGTTGGTGTTTGGCTGATGCAACTGCAAACCTTCGCCAACCACCTCTTCCACCGTCATGCGCGGCGACAAAGATGAAAACGGGTCTTGAAACACCACCTGCACCGCTTGGCGCAGCGGTAAATCATGAGCAGCCACAGAGCGCCAAGCATGTCCCTCAATCGTCAACTGGCCTTGAAAGGGAATCAGATTCAAAACCGCCAAAGCCAAAGACGATTTGCCCGAACCAGACTCACCAATGATGCCCAGCGTTTGCCCCGCGCGCAACTCAAAGTTCATGCCATGCAAGGCCACGAATTCAGCGCTGCCAAACCAACCGCGCCAACCGCTTCGCGGCACAGGGTAAATCACGCGTATGCCTTGGGCTTGGATCACCACGGGCGCCATCGGATTGGCCTCGAGGACATTGCGGGTAGGTTGGCTGTTGACCAGCTTTTTGGTGTAAGGATGAAAAGGCTTGGCCAGTACTTGGGACACCTCGCCTTGCTCCACCACATACCCCCCCTCTAGCACCACCACTTTGTTGGCAAAGCGGCGCACCATGTTCAGGTCGTGGGTGATGAGCAAAATCGCCATGCCGTGCTTTTCTTGCAGGCTGTCGAGCAAATCCAAAATTTGCTGACGCAGCGAAACATCCAGCGCGGTGGTGGGCTCATCGGCCAGCAGCAACTTGGGCTTTCCGGCCAACGCCATGGCGATCATGGCGCGTTGGCGCTGTCCACCTGACAATTGGTGGGGAAAGCTGCTCGCCCGACGCTCAGGCTCAGGAATACCAGTGTCAGTCAGCAGTTCGATGGTGTGTTGCCACGCATCCGCGGCAGACATGCCGCGCTTGAGTTGCAAGACCTCGGCAATTTGGTCGCCAATAGAGAACAGGGGGTTGAGCGCGGTCATGGGCTCTTGGAAAATCATGGCGATGTCGCCGCCGCGCACTTCGCGCAGTTGCGCCTCGTTCATGCTCAGCAAATCCGCGTCTTCGAAGACTGCTTTGCCACGCACCCAAGCGCCTCTGGCCAAACCCAACAGGCTTAAAGCGGTGACGGTTTTGCCAGACCCTGATTCGCCCACCAGCGCGAGTTTTTCGCCAGCCTTTATTTCAAAAGACACGCCATGCACCACCTCGCGTCCTTGAAACGACAGGTGCAAATCTTCCACCTTCAAGAGCGTGCTCATGGTTGAGTCTCCTGATGAAGTTTGCGTGGGTCTAATGCGTCGCGCAGAGCATCCCCCATGAAGGTGAGCAGCAACAAGGTGATGACCAGCACCGCAAAGGTAGACAACGATATCCACCACGCATCAATATTGGTTTTGCCTTGCGACAGCAACTCGCCCAAGCTCGGTGTTCCAGGCGGTACGCCCAAGCCTAAAAAATCCAGGCTGGTGAGCGCCAAGATCGCCGCACTCATGCGAAACGGCAAAAAAGTAACGACGGGCGTCATACTGTTGGGCAGGATATGCCGCCAAATGATGGCCCTGTTGGACAAGCCCAAAGCACGAGCGGCCCGCACATAGTCCAGTTGACGGTTGCGCAAAAACTCGGCTCGCACATAGTCGGACAAACCCATCCAGCCGAACATGCTTAGCAAGATCAACAGCAAGCTGATACTGGGCTCGAACACTGCAGAAAAAATGATCAGCAAATACAACTCGGGCATGGCGCCCCAAATCTCGATGAAGCGCTGAAAAGCCAAGTCGGTTTTGCCAGCAAAAAAACCTTGGATCGCACCCGTCACCACACCCAGTAGGGTTCCAGTGATGGTCAAAGCCAAAGCAAACAAGACCGACACCCGAAAACCGTAAAGCAGCCGAGCAAATAAATCGCGGCCTCGGTCATCGGTGCCCAAAAAATTGTCTTTTGAAGGTGGCGCAGGATTGGGTTCTTTGGCGAAGTAATTCAGCGTGCTGTGGTGGTAGGGGTTGGGCGGGTAAACCGCCCAATTGCCTGCTTGGGCAAACTGCTGGCGAATGAAGGGGTCGAGGTAGTCTGTCGGCGTTTGAAAGTCGCCGCCAAACTCGGTCTCGGGTGGGTTCTTCAGGATAGGGAAATACAACTTGCCTTGGTAGCTGGCGATCAAGGGTTTGTCGTTGCTGACCAACTCGGCGGCCAAACTCATGACAAACAGCAACACAAACAAAATGAGGCTGACAAAACCCAAGCGGTTGCGTTTGAAGCGCTTCCATGCGATGGCTGAAGGGGAAAGAGAAACAGTCGCCATGGGGATCAATCAAACTTCACGCGGGGGTCTACCCACACGTAACACAGGTCGCTGATGAGCTTGGTAACCAAGCCAATCAGGGTGAAAAAATACAAAGTACCCAGCACAACAGGGTAGTCGCGCCGCATCACGCTCTCAAAACCCAGCAGCCCCAAGCCGTCAAGGGAAAAAAGCGTTTCGATCAACAAAGAACCGGTAAAGAAAGAGCCAATGAAGGCCGCCGGAAAACCAGTGACCAAGGGTATCAAGGCGTTGCGCATCACATGCTTCCACAGCACTTTGTTTTCGCTCAAGCCTTTGGCACGGGCCGTCAAGACATATTGCTTGCCGATCTCTTCCAAAAAGGCATTCTTGGTCAACATGGTGGTGACAGCAAACGCGCCCAGCACACTGGCGGTGATGGGCATGGCGATGTGCCACAAATAATCCACCACCTTGCCCCCCCAGCTTAAGGTTTCCCAGTTAGCCGAGGTAAGTCCGCGCAAGGGGAACCATTGCAACTGCCCCCCAAACACCACCAACAAGGCCACACCCAACACAAAGCCTGGGATGGCGTAGCCCACCAACACCACCAAGCTGGTAAGCGTGTCAAAACGCGTACCTGCCCTTACCGCTTTGGCAATGCCTAATGGCACCGACACCAAATAGCTAAGAAAGAAGGTCCACAGCCCCAAGCTGATGGAGACAGGCAATTTTTCTTTCACCAGTTGCCAGACATCTTTGGGGTAGAAAAAACTTTTGCCTAAATCGAAGCGGGCAAATTGCCCCAGCATTTGCACAAAGCGTTCGTGGGCGGGTTTGTCAAAACCATACAGCTGTTTGATCTCTTCAATCCGCGCCGCATCCACGCCTTGGCGTCCGCGGTAGCCAGCACCGCTGGAAGCCGCGCCCTCGCCACCGCTGTCACGACCCTGCAACTGCGCCACCATCTGCTCGACTGGCCCGCCTGGGACGAACTGGATAACCGCAAACGTCAGCAACAAAATGCCAAACAGGGTGGGAATCATCAGCAACAGGCGCTTCACGATATACAAAAACATGTCAACGCTCTCCGGCAAAGTTGGCGGGTGTTGCCCACCAAGTAGATTGAATCCAACTCTCTGGTTGGTAAAAGCGCGGGGTTATATTGGGCTGCTCAAAGCGCCCTGCCCGCCACGACACCCGATGCACACTGCCATACCAATGCGGCACGCTGTAATGGCCGTGGCGCAGCACACGGTCCAAGGCTTTACAAGCCGCCACAAGCTGTCCACGGGTTTGCGCCGCCACGACTTTGTCCAAGAGTGCGTCCACGGCGGGGTCTTTCACGCCAATGATGTTGCTCGACCCTTCAGTGGCTGCCGACTTGGAGCCAAAGCGCTCGAGCAACTCGGTACCAGGCGCTTCACTTCCGCCAATGCGGTTGCTGATGAGTTCGAAATCAAACACGTCCATGCGTTTTTGCAAAACCGCAAAATCCACCACTTTGTAGACCACTTTGAAGCCCAGCTTTTCAAGGTTTTTTGCGTAAGGCGTGACCACTCGCCCCATGGAGCCCGAGTTGTCCAAAAACTCTATCGTGAAAGCCTCACCCTTGGCGTTGCGCAAAGCGCCATCGCGGTAAGTCCAACCCGCTTGCGTCAACAAGTCGCGGGCCAGTCGCAAATGGTCACGCAAGGTGTGGCCAGAGGCGGGGTCTAGGCTGGTGACGGGTGGCAGTGGCACCGCTTGAGTGAAGATGGAGGGGTCCAACTTGTCGCGCATAGGTTCAAGCAAGTTCAACTCATCGGTGTCGGGCAGGTCCTTGGCTTCAAAGTCGCTGCCCACAAAATAGCCGCGCACACGTGTGTAGGCTTGGTAGAACAGCTGACGGTTCATCCATTCGTAGTCCATGGCCAAGCCTATGGCTTGACGCACCCGCGCATCTTTGAACTTGGGCAAACGGGTGTTGAACATAAAGCCTTGGAAGTCGCCTGCATTGCCGTGCTGCAACTCTTTTTTGATCAGGGTGCCGTTGTCAAACAGCTTTCCCTTGTAGCCTCTTGCCCATTCACGGGCGACAAAGGCTTGGATGTAATCAAATTCACCGGCTTTGAAACCCTCGAACTGGGCGGTGGTGTCTTTGTAGATGCGGTAGCTGATGCGGTCGAAATTGAACATGCCTTTGCGCACATTGAGGTTTTTCGCCCAATAGTTGTTGTCGCGTAAATACTGAATGTCTTTACCGAAATCGACTTGACCTAATTTATAAGGGCCGGAGCCAATGGGCACATCGGTGATGATTTTGTCCAAAGGCTTGTCAGCCCCCCATTTATGGCTGAACACCGACATACTGCCCACAATCAGCGGCAATTCCGCATTGGCGCGTTTGAAATTGAAGCGAATTTCCCGCTCCGAGACCACCACCACGCTGGCCACCTCGCTGAAATAGGTGCGAAATTGCGGTGCGGCCTCTTTGCTGGTGATGCGGTCAAAGGAATACTTCACATCCATGGCCAACACGGGGTCGCCATTGTGAAAACGCGCCAAGGGATTGAGGCGAAAAGTGACCGACAGCTTGTCCTTGGCCACACTGACATCTTCGGCAAGCAAACCGTAAGCGGTGGTGGGTTCGTCGCTGTTGCCGGTCAGCAAAGTCTCCAGCATCAGGCTGCCAAGGCCTGGGGGCGCTGTGCCTTTCAAGGTGAAGGGGTTGTATTTGTCAAAGCTGGAGGCGCGACTGGGCGAGACCATGGCGATCTCTCCGCCTTTGGTGGCAACAGGGTTGACATAGCTGAAATGGCTAAAGCCCTCGGAGTACTTGATATCCCCAAACTGGGCGTAAGCATGGGCTGCCCAAACGCTTGGAGAAAGCAGCATCCCTAAGTAAAGTAAAAAAGTTCGCATGAGACAATTCTGCAAGATTTTTCAGGAGTGCTCGAAATGCAGCCAAAAACAGGGTTTTTAGCCGGTAAGAAATTGTTGATCACAGGTGTGTTGTCCAACCGGTCCATCGCCTACGGCATTGCAAGAGCCTGCCATGCGCAAGGTGCTGAGCTGGCTTTCAGCTACCAAGGCGAACGCTTCAAGGAGCGTATCACCGAATTCGCGGCTGATTTTGGCTCGCAGCTGGTGTTTGACTGCGATGTGAGCAGCGACGAGCAAATCGCCTCCTTGGTCAGTGGCCTGACTGTTGTTTGGCCCAAGTTTGATGGTTTTGTTCACGCCATTGGCTTTGCGCCCCGCGAATCGATTGCTGGCGACTTTTTAGAGGGCTTGAGCCGCGAAGCCTTTGCCATCTCACACGACATCAGCGCTTACAGCTTTCCGGCCATGGCCAAAGCGTTTTTGCACCACTTGAATGACAACGCCGCGCTTCTTACCTTGAGCTATTTGGGCGCATTGCGTACCGTGCCCAACTACAACACCATGGGGCTGGCCAAAGCGTCGCTGGAAGCCTCGGTACGTTATTTGGCCGAGTCGCTGGGCAACCAAAACCGCGGCTTACGAGCCAATGGCATCAGCGCGGGGCCCATCAAAACCTTGGCGGCCTCGGGCATCAAAGGTTTTGGCAAGATTTTGGAGGTGGTGGCAAGCAATTCGCCCATTCGCCGCAACGTGACCATCGACGACGTGGGCAATGTGGCGGCCTTTTTGCTCTCCAATTTGGCCGCTGGCGTGAGTGCAGAAATTACCTATGTGGACGGCGGCTTCAGCCAAGTGGTGGGTGGTATCGCTGAATAATTAATTGGGATCTGACCCCAATTGTTTGAGCGCAAGGGCAGCCACTTCAGCCACCGGCAAATGCTTCAAACGATGGTCACTCCACACCTGTCGCCACTTGCGTGCACCTGCTTGGCCGTGGCGCAAACCGAGCATATGGCGAGAAACGGCAAACCAAGGCACACCCAAAGCGGCTTGCGCCGTCATGTATTCCACCATTTTGGCTTCAACCTCATCCATGCTTAGGGTGCAAGGTGTATGCCCCAGCAACGCGTCCCACTCGGATAAAAACCAAGGCCGGTGGTAGGCCTCGCGCCCGACCATCACACCATCCAAGCTTGAAAGGTGCTGGCGCAATTGCTCGGTGGTGGTGATGCCGCCGTTGATGACAAAACGCAAATGGGGAAAGTCAAGCTTCAAGCGCAAGACCCAATCGGGTTTCAAAGGCGGCAACTCTCGGTTTTCCTTAGGCGAAATACCTTGTAGCCACGCATTGCGGGCATGGACGATGAACAACTCACAACCCGCTTGCGACACCTTACCCACAAAGTCACGCACAAAGTCGTAGCTCTCCACCTTGTCAATGCCAATGCGGTGCTTGACCGTCACCGGAATGCTGACCGCATCGCGCATGGCTTTGACGCCATCGGCCACCAGTTGCGGTTCGGCCATCAAACACGCGCCAAACGCGCCGCGCTGCACCCGCTCAGAGGGGCATCCGCAGTTCAGGTTGATTTCGCCGTAGCCCCATTGCTCGCCCAGCTTGGCGGCTTTGGCCAAGTCGGCCGGTTCGCTCCCCCCCAATTGCAGAGCCACAGGTTGCTCTTCGGGGTTGAAGTCCAAGTGCCGCGGAACATCGCCGTGCAGCAACGCACCTGTGGTGACCATCTCGCTGTAGAGCAAGGCGTGGCGCGACAACAGACGGTGGAAGTACCGGCAATGCCGGTCGGTCCAGTCCATCATGGGGGCCACGCTCAATTGAGAGGCACCCAAGGGTGGTGTCACGCCTGAACCCAACCCACCAGCCTTTCGCTCAATTCCCACAAACGCGCAGCACGTATTTGGTCATTGGCTTTGGCCGACAAGGCTTGAGCAAAAGCTTCTCGGCCCTCGCGCTGGCGGTTACCCCAGCTCCAGTGCACACCCGACTGTGCAAACGCATCGTCAGCGACCACCATGGCCACGCGCTCGCCGGATAAGGTTTGACTGACGTAGCCCTTGGTGATATTTTTTTGAAACCAAGGAAAAATGGTTTGAAATGCTTTGGGGGTGTCGCGAAACAGCGCGGTATCGGCGACACAACCTGGGTAGAGGGTGTTGAAAATGATGCCGGTCTGTTGGTGGTAGCGGCGGTGCAATTCTCGGCTGATCACCATATTGCACAGCTTGCTGTCTTTGTAGGCCTTGCCAGGCTTGAAAGCTTTGCCGTCAATCATGGCAATGGGCGCCAAAAACCCTGCTTCCAGTCCTTGCAACTGGCCCAAATCTGCCGGCGCAGGAATGGGCACCTTGCCGCCAAATTCTTCTGAATTGGCCGTGACCGTGCCCAAGGTGATCAACCGTACAGGTACTTCTTTCGTGTGGCTAGCGATCAAGGCGGGCAACAACAAGCGACTCAGCAAAAAATGACCCAAATGGTTGGTAGCCACACTCAGCTCAAAACCCTCAGGCGAGCGGGCGGGCGCTTTCAGCCGTGGTTGGTAGCTGGCGGCGTTGTTCAGCAAGACACGCAATGGCAGTCCTGAATCTAGGAAGGTTTGCGCAAAACTGCGCACACTGGCCAGCGAGCCTAAATCGATGTGCATGACGGTGTAAGCCGCAGGGTCAATCGACAGGCTTTGCGCAGCGCGTTGGGCTTTTTCCAGATCGCGACAGGCCATCACCACGAACCAACCGCGCTTGGCCAGCGCTTGGGTGGCGTAAAGGCCCACGCCAGAGGAGGCGCCGGTGATGATGACGGTGGGTTTATGAATTTGGTTCATGACGCCATCACGTCTTTGGCTTCGCCATTGCTTTCGTACCAAGCTGCTTTCATGCACTTTGTCCTTGTTTACATCTGACCTTGCGCTTGCAAAGCCTTGCATACCGCCTCTGTCACCTGCGCCGTGGTGGCAAGACCTCCCAAGTCGCGGGTGTGCAAATCAGGGTTGGCGGTGACCTCTTCAATCGCTTGCATGATGCGCCCCGCTGCCAGCGGTTCTCCCAAATGCTCGAGCATCATCACGCAACTCCAGAACGTGCCAATCGGGTTGGCCAAGCCTTTGCCCATGATGTCAAAGGCCGAGCCATGGATGGGCTCGAACATCGAGGGGTAGCGCCGTTCAGGGTCGATGTTAGCGGTGGGCGCAATGCCCAGACTGCCGCCCAAAGCCGCGGCCAAATCGCTCAAGATATCAGCATGCAAATTGGTCGCTACCAAGGTGTCCAAAGACTCAGGGCGGTTGACCATGCGGGCAGTCGCTGCGTCCACCAGTTCTTTGTCCCAGTCAACATCGGGGAACTCAAGGCTGATTTGCTGGGCAATTTCATCCCACATCACCATGGCGTGCCGCTGGGCGTTGGACTTGGTGACTACCGTCAACAACTTGCGGGGACGCGACTGTGCCAGCCCAAAAGCGTAGCGCATGATGCGCTCCACCCCTGTGCGGGTAAGGATGGAGACATCGGTGGCCACCTCGGTGGGATGGCCTTGGTGGACTCGCCCACCAATGCCTGCGTACTCGCCCTCGGAGTTTTCACGCACGATGACCCAGTTCAGTTGCGCTGGGGTGCAACGTTTCAAAGGTGCATCGATGCCAGGCAAGATTCGGATGGGGCGCACATTGGCGTACTGGTCAAAGCCTTGGCAAATTTTCAGGCGCAAGCCCCACAAAGTGATGTGGTCGGCAATCTCGGGGTCGCCTGCCGAGCCAAACAAAATCGCGTCGTGTTCGCGCAAAGCTTGCAAGCCGTCGGCCGGCATCATCTCGCCGTGGGCGCGGTACCAGTCTCCACCCCAGCCAAACTGGGTGTAGGCAAAGCGCAATGTGGGTTGATGGTTGCCCAATGCTTGCAGAACTAGCTGACCAGCAGGAATGACTTCCTTGCCGATACCGTCGCCTGGGATACAAGCGATGCGAAAAGTTTTCACCCTTAGCCCATGTGCAAACCACCGTTGCAGGAAAAGTCTGCACCGGTGGTAAAGCCCGATTCGTCACCGGCCAACCAGCCTACGATGGAGCCAATTTCTTCAGGCGTGCCCAAACGCTTAACGGGAATGGTGGCAACGATTTTTTCGAGCACATCAGGCTTGATGGCCTTGACCATGTCGGTGCCGATGTAACCAGGGCTGACGGTGTTGACGGTCACGCCCTTGTTGGCCATTTCCTGCGCCAAGGCCATGGTGAAGCCGTGCATACCGGCTTTGGCGGCGGAGTAATTGGTTTGACCGGACTGGCCTTTTTCGCCATTCACAGAAGAAATTTGGATGATGCGACCCCAACCCTTTTCCACCATGCCAGGCACCACTTGTTTGGTCACGTTGAACATGGCGTTCAAGTTGGTGTCAATGACGGCCTTCCAGTCTTCGGGCGTCATCTTCAAGAACATGCGGTCACGGGTAATACCTGCGTTGTTCACCAAGACATCGATGGGGCCATGCTCGGCCACCGCTTTGGAAAAAGCATCGGTGGTGGAAGCCCAATCGGCCACATTGCCGACAGACGCATAAAAGGTATAGCCCATTGCCGTTTGCTCGCCCAACCATTTGTCAAAGTCACGGCTTGGGCCGCAACCGGCAATGACCTTGTAGCCCATTTTGTGCAAGCGGTGGCAAATGGCGGTTCCAATGCCGCCCATGCCGCCGGTCACGTAGGCGATTTTTTGACTCATCTGAATGTCTCCTGTGGTTGTTTTGCGTAATAGGTAAGTGAGGGGGTTCAGGCTCGTGATTTAACGTAGCGCCCAGGGGCAGGTTCGATGGCCTTGTACTCACCTCGGCCATATTTTTTAGGGGCAGCCACTTGCTGTCCACCATGTTTTTTCAGCCATGCCGACCAGTCCGGCCACCAACTGCCAGCGTGTTCTTGGGCTTTGCCGCTCCAGTCGGCAAACTGCTTAGGGAAATGGTTGTCTTTGCCAGTCCAAAAACAGCGCTTTTTAGCTTCGGGTGGGTTGATGACCCCTGCGATATGACCAGACGCCCCCATCACAAAGCGCTTAGGGCCAAGGAACACTTGGGTGGATGCGTAAGCCGCTTCAATGGGCACGATGTGGTCTTCGCGTGAGCCATAGATGTACAAAGGGGTGTCCACTCTGCGCATATCGATACGCTCGCCGCACACCTGCGCCTTGCCTGGCTTGATGAGGTTGTTTTCAAGGTAGGTGTTGCGCAAGTACCAGGCATACATGGGGCCAGGCAAATTGGTGGCGTCGCTGTTCCAGTAGAGCAAATCGAAAGGTGGCGGTGTTTCACCTTTGAGGTAATTGCCGACCACGTAGTTCCACACCAAATCGTTGGGACGCAAGAAACTGAAGGTTTGTGCCATGTCGCGGCCAGC
Source organism: Bordetella parapertussis (assembly GCA_945861305.1). Taxonomy (GTDB): domain Bacteria; phylum Pseudomonadota; class Gammaproteobacteria; order Burkholderiales; family Burkholderiaceae_C; genus Limnohabitans. Next base: position 12,514 of record CAMATW010000018.1, read on the forward strand.
CATCAAGCCGCCTTCAGAGAACTGGGCTTCTCGAAATTTGACAAAAGCTTCGTCGATGAACACATCGAGCATGCCGGTGTGCGCAAAATCCACCAAAGTGGTCAGCAAGGTGGCGCTCGCCACAGGGTCTTGACCACGAGCGGCCAATACCGCCAAGGCGTTGCTGAGGATGGTGCCCCCCACGCAAAAACCCAAGGCGTTGATTTGCGGCATATTGCCAATGCGCCTTGTCACCTCAATGGCTTCCAACGCGCCTTTTTCCACATAATCGTCCCACGTGGTGTTGGCCATGGCGGCGTCGGGGTTGCGCCAACTCACCACGAAAGTGCGGTGACCTTGCGCCACCGAATAGCGAATCAGCGAGTTGGTGGGCTGGAGATCAAGGATGTAAAACTTGTTGATGCAAGGCGGGATCAGCAAAAACGGCCGCTGATAGACCTGGGGTGTGAGGGGTTTGTATTCCAGCAGTTGGAACAACTCGTTTTCAAACACCACTGCACCCTCGGTGGTGGCAACGTTTTTGCCCACCTCAAACAGGCTCTCATCCGTCATGGACACATGGCCTTGCTTCAAATCGTGCAACATGTTTTGCACGCCTTGGGCAATGCTCTCGCCTTGGGTGTCTATGGCTTTTTGTTGCGCCTCGGCATTGAAGGCCAAAAAATTGCTAGGCGCTGAAGCCGCGGCCCACTGCTCCACCGCAAAACGGATACGCGCTTTGGTTTTATCGTCGGTGTCCAAGGCCTCGGTCATGCCCATCAAGGTGCGGGTGTTGAGCAAATACATGGCGGCAGAAAACGCTGACACAGGGTTGTGTTGCCAAGGCTCGGCTGCAAAGCGACGGTCTTTCAGTTTGGGGTTGTCATGCAAGCCCTGTAGCCACAAGGTCATGGCCTCTTGGGCGTAAGTCGATTGCAGTTGGGCGACTTGATCGGTGTGAAAGTTCAGTTGCGGCACAGAGGGCATGGCATGTAGGAGTTGGCTTTGAGGTTATCTTATGACAAACCTCTTACAAGAAACTTCCAATCAGTCCAATAAACCGATGCCTGCCGCGAATCTGCCGGTTAAGCCATCGCGTCGGTAGGAAAAAAATACAGATGGGTTTGAAAAAGTGCACCAAGAAGGTGTGCTGTCGTTGCCTTCAATAGCCCCAACCGGCCACTTGGCCAATTGAAGGCGAGCAAGCTGCGCCAAATCGCAGAGGTACTGACCATTGGCTGCCAAGGGCTGAAACGCACAGACGGATAAGGGGTCTTGAGCGACAAAAGCTTGGCGAACCTCTTCGCCCACTTCAAATGCCTGCGGGCCTATACAGGGACCCAGCCAAACTTTCAAATCTTCCAAGGCAGCGCAACTGCGCAAAGCGCGGCGAGTTGCCTCCAACACCCCGCCTTGCCCGGACACGCCAGCCAAGCCACGCCAGCCCACATGGGCGGCGGCTACCACTTTCTTGGCTGGGCTGTAAAACAGAATAGGCAAACAGTCGGCCACCATGATGGTGCAAGCCACTCCGGCTTCGCTGGTGAAACAAGCGTCCGCTTGTTGACCATCAGGGGTATCGTGGTGCAACTGCGCCACCACGTCGCCATGAACTTGACGCATGAACACAGCGCGTTGTTGCAACTGAAACGCCAGCAACTGGCGGTTGTTGAAAACCGCTTGGGGGTCATCGCCCACATGGTCGCCCAGATTAAAACTGTCATAAGTAGACAAAGAAGTCCCCCCTGCGCGGGTGGTGCAAAACACTTTAGCCCCTTCCCACTGGGGCAACACGGGCAAGGCATCAGGCTTCAAAGTCGGGACAGGCAGAAGGTTGGGCGGCTTGGAAGGCCGGCAAGGCCATGCAGGCATCAAACACTTGCAAAGTGCGATCTAGGCCGCTCAAGTCCACTTTGAATCGGTTGGCATTGAAGATTTGCGGTACCAACACGCAATCGGCCATGCTGGGTTGGTCGCCATGGCAAAAGCGCCCAGTAGCAGGGTGGTTCAGTTGTTTCTCAAATGCCACCAGACCCAAACGCACCCAGTGGTGGTACCAAGTGTTTTTGGTGTCCTCGTCTAACTTCAGTGTTCCGGTAAGGTATTTCAAAATCCGCAGGTTATTCAAAGGGTGAATTTCGCATGCAACGGACTGCGACAAGGATCGCACGCGGCTCCTGCCAAAGGCATCAGCGGGCATGAGTGAGGGTTGTGTGTATTTTTCATCCAAGTACTCGATGATTGCCATGGATTGGGTCAGTCGCAAGCCATCAATTTCCAACACCGGCACCAAGGCATCTGCGTTGACTGCAGTGAATTCGTCTTGCAACTGCTGGCCTTTGGCCAAGTGCACAGACACATAGTCGCAGCTCAGGCCCTTGAGAGCCAAAGCAATGCGAACCCGAAAGGAGGCGGAGGAACGGAAGAAAGAATAAAGCTTCATATGCATAGGATAAGCGTTTTGCTGAGCTTTGGAGGCGACTGGCTAATCGCTACACTCAGGCCCAATAACGTCGCCCAAAGAACCATCTTGCTGAAAAACCCTGTTAACCATTGTCGAAACTGCGGAACTGCGGTGCTGATGCGCCTGCCCGACGACGGCGACACCCGCCTGCGAGCCGTGTGCCCCGCTTGCCACACCGTTCATTACGACAACCCACTGAATGTGGTGGGCACCATCCCCATGTGGGGAAAGCAGGTGCTTTTGTGCAAACGCAATATCGAGCCGCGCAAAGGATTTTGGACCTTGCCTGCGGGCTTCATGGAACTGCACGAATCCTTGGCGCAAGGCGCGGCACGAGAAACCGACGAGGAAGCTGGCGCCCAGTTCGAGATGCAAGCGCTGTTCACGGTGATCGATGTGCCCAAGGTCGGGCAAGTGCATTTCTTCTTCCTCGCCAAGCTTCAGAGCGATCAGTTCAACCCTGGCCATGAAACTATGGAGGCCAGGCTGTTTGAAGAAGCCGACATCCCTTGGGACGACTTGGCGTTTCGCACCGTTCGCGAGACTTTGAAGACGTTTTATGCCGACCGCGCTTCTGGCGAGTTTGGTTTTCACCAGTTCGTCATCAGCTAGACCCGTCTTTGCGAATAGCGTAGCGACGAAGCAATGACAACCCCTCGCAATGACGCCGCTATTTACCGCCCAACCCCATGCTTCTGGTAATCACCTCTTTCATGATCTCATTGGTGCCGCCATAAATACGCTGCACCCTTGCATCGGCATAGGCGCGGGTGATGGGGTACTCCCACATGAAGCCGTTGCCGCCATGCAGCTGCACACAAGCGTCCATCACCTTGCATTGCAAATCGGTACACCAATACTTCGCCATGCTGGCGGTGGCAGTGTCCAGTTTGTCTTGCAAAAGCAACTCGGTACATTTGTCCACAAACACCTGCGCGATTTGCACTTCTGTTTGCAGCTCGGCCAAGGTAAACCGGGTGTGTTGAAACGCGGCCAGCGCTTGGCCAAATACTTGGCGCTGCTTGACGTAGTCAATGGTCCAAACAATAGCTGCTTGGGCAGCGGCGACCGCGCCAATGGCGATTTGTAAGCGCTCCCAAGGCAACTGCTCCATCAGGCAAATAAAACCTTTGTTCAGCATGGCGTCTCCACCCAATAAAGCCTCAGCAGGTAAACGCACGTTATCGAAAAACAGCTCGCAGGTGTCTTGCGCCTTGAGACCCAATTTCTTCAGCGGCTTGCCTTTGGTGAAGCCCTGTACACCGGCCTCCAGCAAGAACAGGCTGGTTCCCTTGCCACCTGCGGCTGGGTTGGTTTTGGCCACCACAATAACCAAGTCCGAGTGCCAGCCGTTGGTGATGTAAGTTTTGCTGCCGTTGAGCACAAACGAGCCATCGGCTTGCGCCATGGCCGTGGTTTTGATGCCTTGCAAATCACTGCCCGCCGCCGGTTCGGTCATGGCAATTGCGCCTACCATGTCGCCACGCGCCATGGCGGGCAAATAGCGCTGCTTTTGCGCCTCTGTGCCGTAATGCTGAATATAGGGCGCGACGATTTCGGTGTGCAAACCGTACCCTATGCCGCTGAAGCCCGCCGCGCTCAGTTCCTCCATTTGAATAATGGAATACAACTTGTCAGCACCAAAACCGCCGCAGGTCTCGGGTTGGGTCATGCACAAAAAACCCAGAGCACCGGCCTTGGCCCAAACCTGCTTGTCCACATAGCCTTGCTCTTCCCAGACATCGTGGTGGGGCGCGATTTCTTCTGTCATGAAACGGCGGAAACTGTCGCGAAAGTCCTGGTGCTCAGGGCTGAAAAGTGTGCGTTCGATCATGCTTGTCTCCAAAGCGTAACGAGAGGGAAAACCCTTTAGCGTATCTTCCTATAATTTTTGGTTTACCCGCATCGGAGACTACCCCATGGTTTGGCAACAAATTTACGATCCCTTAGGCAATATGCTTTTGTCTACCTTACTGGCTGCCGTGCCCGTGGTGGTGATGTTGGTCGGCTTGGGCTTTTTGCACATGAAGGCGCACATCGCCGCAGGTGCGGGTTTGCTTGCTGCTCTGGTGATTGCGATAGCTGTTTATGGAATGCCCAGCGAGATGGCGGCAAGTGCCGCACTCTATGGCGGCCTGAATGGCTTGCTGCCCATTGGCTGGATCGTGCTCAACATCATCTTTTTGCACCAACTGACTGAGCAAAACGGCAGCTTTAAGGTGCTGCAAGACTCGATTGCCGGTATCACCGAAGACCGCCGCTTGCAGTTGCTGCTGATTGCCTTTGCGTTTGGCGCTTTCTTTGAAGGGGCGGCGGGTTTTGGCACACCTGTGGCGGTCACCGCAGCTATTCTGATAGGCCTTGGCTTTTCGCCCTTGGCAGCCTCGGGCTTGTCGCTGATTGCCAATACCGCACCTGTCGCCTTTGGTGCCTTGGGCACCCCTATCATCACCTTGGCCAAGGTGCATGGCTACAACGCCATGGAAGTCTCCATGATGGTTGGTCGCCAATTGCCTTTCTTTTCCTTGCTTGTTCCATTCTGGCTTATTTGGGCCTTCGCGGGGCGTCGTGCCATGTGGGATATCTGGCCCGCTATCTTGGTGACCGGGGCAAGCTTTGCCATCATGCAATTCTTGGTTTCCAACTATATTGGCCCTGAATTGGTCGACATCATTGCTGCTGTAGTCAGCATGGCCAGCTTGGTCACCTTCTTGCGCTTTTGGCAACCAAAAACCATTTGGACCTCGGTTTCATTGAAAGGTCATGAAACAACCGGCGGCGAAGCGCAAGCTCCCAGAGCTGTCACGGTGCATTCACGCGATGCCATCATCCGCGCTTGGATGCCTTGGGCCATCCTCACTGTCTTTATTTTTATTTGGGGACAGCCCGCGATTAAAGCTTATTTCAATGGCTTGTTTGCACCCCAATTCCCTATGGATGGTTTGCACAACCTGATTGAAAAGATGCCCCCGGTCGTTCCTGTTCCTAAAACTGAAAGTGCCATCTACACGCTCAATCTGTTGTCTTCCACAGGAACCGGCATTTTGCTTTCGGCTATCGTGGGCGGCTTGGTGATGAAATACAACCCGATCAATATGGTCCGGATTTTCTTCTCCACCTTGTGGCTTGTTCGCTATTCATTGCTGACCATTGTGTTGATGCTGGCGCTGGGCTACCTCACACGCTACTCAGGCACCGACACCACTTTGGGCTTGGCCTTTGCCAATACCGGCGTCTTCTACCCCTTCTTTGGCACCTTGATGGGCTGGCTGGGCGTAGCGCTAACGGGCTCTGACACTGCGTCCAATGTGCTGTTTGGCGGCATGCAAAAAGTCGCGGCTGAACAGCTGGGCTTGTCGCCCAACCTCATGGGTGCGGCGAACAGTTCGGGCGGCGTGATGGGCAAGATGATTGACGCACAGTCCATTGTGGTGGCCTCCACCGCCACGCGTTGGTTCAACCACGAAGGCGACATCCTGCGCTATGTGTTCTTCCACTCCATTGCTCTGGCCTGTTTGGTGGGCATTTTGGTGACCCTGCAAGCCTATGTTTTCCCCTTCACCTTGATGGTGGTCAAGTAAGTCTCAACCTCTGGGAGTATTGCTATGAAAGCTTCAACCTTGTTGGTGTGTTTGATGGGTGCTGGCCTGATGGGCTTGGTTTCTGCCCAAAAGCCTGGCTTCACCCGCGTGGCTTTGCAGTCGCATGAACTGAGTGTGCCTGGACGCTTGGGGGTGCAAGCGCGTGCCGAATTCGACCCTGGCATCTTCGCCGGACGCCATACCCACCCTGGTGAAGAGCTAGGCTATGTCTTGGATGGAGAGTTTGAAATACGCGTTGACGGCCAAGAGCCCAAAACAGTGAAAGCAGGAGACGCCTTCATGATTCCTGCCAACACCATCCACGATGCGCTCAACACAGGCACTACCAAAGGCAAAATTTTGGCCACTTATTTCGTGGAAAAAGGCAAGCCGGTAGCGACTTTTGTGAACTGAGTCTTTAAAGACTGCAGATGTATTTGTACATGGCTTGGCTGCTGGGGTCGCCGCCTATTACTATCCAGTCGCTGGGTTGGTAAACTTCATCTGACTTTTGACCCGTGGCCATGGGGCCAGGGTAGCCAGCTACCTGCATATTGCGTTGACGGCCTTCTTGGCAGTCGTATTGCCACACACCTCGGTAGGACATGTCCCCTTGGGGGTCGGCATGCTTCAGGTTTTGAATGTGCCAAAACATGCGTAAATTGGCAGTTTTCTTGATGTTGGGGTCGACAAATAAACCTGTGCCGTATTCATTTTCAGATACCAAGACCCATTCAGCTATGGCAGAAAAACTGATTAACAAAATAACTGCTGCAATGATTTTTTTCATTCGATTTCCTCAATAATGACTCAAACGGCATTTAAGGCATTCTAAAAACCCCTCTCTCTGGGCTTAATAACCCCAGAGAATTAAGGGCTCACCAATACCTTGGCAACAAAATAACCCAAATACTCACCCTGACTCAAGTTTCGCCTACAAATTCCGAGAATAGAACACCTCCATCACGGATATTTCCGATCAGGATTGCTGCATGAAAAGACTACTAAACCTTTGGCCCGCCCTTTTTCTGCTTGCTTTGGTGGCCTGCGCTGTCAACGGGCCGGTGGCCTCACCCTTGGCACCCAGCCCCCATCAAGTGATTTTGGGCTCCAATAGCTTTGGTTTTCCGCAAAATAAAATGACGGTGCTGGGCTCAACCCAAGGCCAAACCTTTGAGACGCGTCACAGCCTGCTTCGCCACGACAGTTGCGCCAAAGGCAGCATGGATATCGTAGAACTATCTGGCACCATCGATCCTGCCAGTTTGCAAAGTTTGCAAGCGCATATGCACAATTTTTCGCAATGCATCAACCGCCAAGGACAGCGTGTGCCACCACAGGTCTACCTCAACTCCAACGGGGGCAAGCCTATTTTGGGCATAGAGTTGGGTCAAATTTTGGCTCGCTATGGTGCAGAAGCCGTGGTCACCGAAGGCCAGCTTTGCTCAGGAGCTTGCGCGGTGGGTTTTCTAACCGCCAGACAACGCAGCGTCAAATCCAATGGACGGGTCGTATTGTATTTTAATGGGGCCAAAAACAATGGCTTTGATTGCGCCCGCTCCAACGATATGATGCCGCTGCAAAACCATTTTTTGGTTGCCGCAGGTCGTACTGGCGGCACCGCTTTGTACAACCAAGCCTTGACCTACTGCAACAGCGACAGGGGCTGGGAGATTTCCTGATATGCCGGTAATCGTCATCGCCAACCCCAAAGGCGGGGCTGGCAAATCTACTTTATCGACCAATGTTGCGGGGTTCTTTGCCTCGCAAGGCCATGCGGTCATGCTCGGCGACGCCGATGTGCAGCAGTCTTCGCGCTTGTGGCTGAGTCTGCGCCCCGATACCGTCACCCGCATCACTACGTGGGAATTGCAAGCCGACTTGGTGCTGACCGCCAAACCGCCCAAAGGCACCACCCATGTGGTGATCGACACACCCGGTGGCTTGGACGGCTGGCGCTTCAAAGAAGTGCTGGGACGTGCTGACAAAATCATGGTACCCATCATGCCCAGCATTTTCGACATGTATGCAGCCCAAAATTTTCTCACCAAACTGCGCGAAATCACACGCAACAGCCGCACCAAAGTGGGCGTGGTGGGTATGCGGGTCGATGAGCGCACTTTGGCTGCCAGCAAACTGCGCCAATTCATGGACACGCTGGAACTTCCCATCGTGGGCTATTTGCGCGATACCCAGCACTATTTGCATTTGGCCGCGCACGGCCTGAGCATGTTTGACATCACCCCCAGCAAGGTGGAGAAAGATTTGCTGCAGTGGCGACCGATTTGCCAGTGGTTGCAAGACCCCTGACGCCTCTGGTAACCCTTAGGTCCCGGGTTCGATCTTAGGTCGAGAAGCCACCTAAAAAAACATCATCTCTGCGAGCATTTGTGCCCTGAGAAGCGGCAAATTCACGCTTCATGGCTGCGGCGATTTCCTCGGTGCTGGCAGCACAGTTGGTTTTGAGGATGTCTTCTAATGAGCCATCGAAGGCGAAGATTGCTCTGAACTGATAGGACCATTTGTTTGTGGAGGGTTATTTAAGTTTTGCTAGATGTATTGAATACATCCATGTTGAATTTTTTATATTTCTTCTGAAAATATTAACCTAAAAGAAGACCCACTACGCACCTGGCAGCAGCCAAGTCCCATCCTGCCCAGCCACAGCTTTTGAAAAAAACGGGGCCATTTTTTGAATATTCGCCTGAAACCTCTCCTCGCACCAGCGCTTGCAAAGTGGGAAATGTCGTCACATCCAATCCTGCTTGCAACAAGTCCCCAGCTTCATGGTCAGCGTCTCGGGTATCTACATACACTCGACCATGTTTGGCCATATAGGCACACACTTCAGGCGCCCACTCAACCATGGCGGGTGTGAAAGCACCGATTGCACACACAAATGCATCTTCACGAGGACGCGCTCGCAAGGCTATCTGTTGGGCACTGGTGGCACTCACCACAAGACTGCAATCTGCCAAAGCATCGTCGGCGCTTTCTGCAATCTGTGCTTGCAAACCCATGGCTTGCGCCTCGTCTACCAATAACTGCGCACTGGCACGTGTTCGTGAAGACACCACGACCTCCTTCACACCCAAGCCATGGACAAACGCATGTAAATGCGCTCGTGCCTGAACACCTGCACCCACCAACAACAACTTACCAGCCGCATTGGGAGCCAGCTTTTGCGCTGCCAGCAAAGACACCGCAGCCGTTCTGTGCGCAGTCACGGTTGGGCCATCGAGCAAGCACAAACGCCTGCCGTCACGAACATCAAACACCATGACCTCACCTTGAATGGCCGGCAAACCACGCGCAGGGTTGTCAGCCACCCATGTGATGAGCTTGGTGATGGCCAGTTTCGTATCCGATGCTGGCATGACAAATAAACTGCTTTGGTCTGACAATCGCTGCACCAAGCGCGGCGGCACCACGACCGAGGTGTCAACCAATAAAAGTTCTATCTCTTGCGCTAGTAACTGGTAGGGCAAAGCGTCAGCAGTCTGCTGAGGGTCTAGTTTCATCGTGTCTTTCTCTTTAAGTAAATTTTGACAGGTATCTGGTGGGCAGTTTTAAATTGCAGGCAAAATACCCAAGATGAGCGCCGCCCCTTCGTCCCCCTCCTCTCCCGTTTTGCTTGACGCGATTGTTGTTGGGGCAGGCTTTTCTGGCCTGTACCAATTGCTCCTTTTACGCGACAAACTGGGCTTGTCAGTCAAAGTACTTGATGCAGCGCAAGGGGTTGGCGGAACTTGGTACTGGAACCGATACCCTGGGGCCCGCTGTGATTCTGAAAGCCACTCCTACGCCTACTATTTTTCCAAAGAGCTTATAGATGAATGGGAATGGTCAGAGCGTTACCCACAACAACCAGAAATTTTGAGCTACCTTAATCACGTGGCTGACCGTTTCGAGCTGCGTTCCAATATTGTTTTAGGCACAAGAGTCCAAGGCGCACATTACTCAGAGACAGATAAGCGCTGGCACATCACGACAGATACAGGTCAAAAATATGCAGCCAAGTATTTCATCACAGCTGTTGGCTGCTTGTCCTCTGCCAATATTCCAGTAATTTCGGGGCTTGATTCATTTGCTGGGGACTGGTTTCATACGGGTGAGTGGCCCCATGAAGGTGTTGATTTCACGGGTAAAAATGTGGGTGTCGTCGGTACTGGCTCAACCGGCATTCAAGCCATTCCTGTGATTGCTGAGCAAGCCAAGTATTTGACGGTATTTCAGCGAACAGCCAACTACAGCATTCCTGCTCGCAACGCACCACTGGATGATTCCTTTAAGCGTTATGCAAAGGAAAATGCCGATCACTTTCGCGAAGTGATGACAAGCAATACCAATGCACACCCGTTTCGTATTTCAGAACGCTTAGTCCATGACGTGAGTGAAGATGAGCGTCGCCAAATATACGAAGAAGCGTGGCTTAAAGGTGGCCTGCAATTTCGTGCAACTTTCAAGGATTTGCTACAGAACCCTGATTCAAATCGAACTGCGGCAGATTTCATTCGAAATAAAATTCGGCAAACTGTTACTGATCCAGTCAAAGCAGAGCAGCTCAGCGATATTGACCATCCTTTTGCTGCTAAGCGCCCGCCCATCGACAGCGGTTATTTCGAAACCTTCAATTTGCTCCACGTTGATTTGGTCAACCTTCGTGAAACGCCCATAGAGTGCATCACGCCTCGTGGCATCAAAACAAGCACAACAGAATTCAATTTGGACATCATCGTTTTTGCCACTGGCTTTGATGCCATGACAGGCTCTTTGTTAAAAATGGATATAAAAGGCCGCAATGGTGTGACCTTGCAAAAAGCTTGGCAGGCTGGCCCCTTGAATTACCTCGGTCTTCAGGTGCCAGGCTTTCCCAATATGTTCACCATCACCGGCCCTGGCAGCCCCTCTGTTTTATGCAATATGCCACCGGCCATTGAGCACCATGTGGAATGGATCACAAACTGCATTGAACATCTGCAAAAAAATAAGATTGATTCCATTGAGGCCAGTCAACAGGCCAGTGAAAACTGGGTTGCCACTGTCAACGCAGCTGCTAATGAAACCCTTTTGCCACAGGCCAAGCATTCTTGGTATTTAGGTGCCAATGTGCCTGGCAAACCACGTGTATTCATGCCCTACCCTGGGGGCTTCCTGCGCTACCGCACAACTTGTGAAGATATCGTCAACAAGGGTTACGCTGGTTTTATTGTGGGACGTGAATCCGCAAGTCAGACGGATAAGTAGCGTTTTTTGATATCGGTATTGGCATTGAGCTGTGAAATACTGCCCACAAATACATCGCAGCCTTTATCAATCACCACTGCACGGTCAGCCAAGCCTAAACAAAAATGCAGGTTTTGCTCTGCCAAAACAATGGTGGTTCCTTGTTGACGCAAATTTTCAATCAAATCACCAATTTTTTGCACCACGATTGGAGCGAGCCCCTCACTGGGCTCATCCAGAAGCAACAAGCTTGGGTTGCCCATCAAGGCTCGCCCAATGGTCAGCATTTGCTGCTCACCACCAGACAGCAAACCACCCATGCGTTGCCTGAGGGGATACAACAAGGGCAACATCTCATAGACCCGCTCTAGCGTCCAAACCTGCTCACCCTGTTGTCCAAGCTTCGCTCCAATGATCAAATTGTCTTGAACGGACAAACCCGTAAAAATTTGTCTGTCCTCAGGAACAAAGCCAATTCCCGCTCTGGCAATCAGGTGTGAGGGCATGCCGGTGATATTTTTTTGGTTGAACTGTATGCAGCCAGCAGAAGTTTCAATGACACCTGCAATGGCTTTCATACTCGTGCTTTTGCCTGCACCGTTTCGTCCCAACAGCGCCAAAGTTTCGCCTAGTTGAACTTGCAGTTTCAGGCCAAACAAAACCTGACTGCTGCCGTAATGGACATCCAATCCAAAAACATCAAGCATGACGTTCATGGGCAAGCTCTTTGGGTGTGCCTAAGTAGGCCTCGATCACATCGGGGTTGTTACGGATTTGCTCAGCTGAGCCTTGCGCAAGTAATTTTCCATAGGACAAAACATAAATATGTTGAGCGATGCGAAACACGACGTCCATATCGTGCTCAATCAAAACGATTGTCAGCCCACCTTTTTTCCAAAGTGAATAGACCGTGTCAATCATCTGGGTCCTCTCCTCTGGGCCCATACCCGCAACAGGCTCATCGAGCAACAAAACTTTGGGTCGCAGCACCAAAGCAAGCGCAATATCAAGGAGTTTTTGATCGCCATGGGACAAATTGCCACTGATCACATCAGCCTTGTGCTGCAAGCCCAAAAGTTCCATGACCTCCATGGCTCTGTCTCGCGTTTGTTCAAGAGGAAAACTGCCGTGCATTTGCGCTGACTTCCCCAAAGGCGATTGAAGAGCACCTCGCAAGGATTCTTCCACTGTCAACGTTTTAAAAAGCTTTGCAACTTGAAAGGCTCTGCCAATACCTTTGCGAATAATTTCACTGCTGGACAAGCCCACAATGTTTTCATCCTCGAGCAAAATCTTGCCAGCATCTGGCGGCAAAGCACCTGAGATGAGATTGAAAAAGGTGGTCTTGCCCGCACCGTTGGGGCCAATCACAGCCGACAAAGAACCGCTGGGGAAATTCATAGACACATCCGATGTGGCGTTCACGCCACCAAAGGATTTGCTTAAGTGTTCAATGCGCAGCATCAGATAGTGCCAGCTAGGTTTCGTGCAGGAGGCACACCACCATAGGTTTGCCAGGTAGAGCCAGCCAGCCAGCCGCAATCAACCGGAAGGTTGATGCCCGTGATCGCAGAGGCGGCAGGAGAAAGCAAAAAACCAATGACATCTGCGACTTCCTCTGGCCTGACCATGCGACCCATAGCTGATTGGGCATTAAGGTCCGCAGGGTTTCGGTCACCCCTGTCAATGGCCGCTTGCAAGCCTTCAGTCAAGGTGTAGCCTGGCGAGACAGCATTGACTCTGACCCCTGAGCGACCCCATTCGGCAGCCAGGCAGGCAGTGATGGATATGACAGCGGCCTTGGCTGGTGCATAAGCGTGCAAAGGAATAGAACGCGAGCCAGTGATAGAGGCAATATTGACAATGGCGCCATGACCAAGCGCGGCCATACGCGCACCAAAAACAGCACAGCACAAGTATGTTCCGCGTTGATCAACCGCAATCACTTTGTCCCATTCAGCCATGTCAAGTTGCTCTGGTGACAATTTGCGCTGCAAGATACCCGCACTGTTGACCAAGCCAGATACCGCCCCATGGTTTTGAAATATCAAGGCCTCAACTTCCCGCACCATAGACTCTTGCAACACATCGCATGGGTAAAAAGCAGCAACGCCTGTCTTTTGTGTAGTGGTCTCAGACCAAGTGCCCGGTAGATCGAGGGCTATAACGGTGTCACCTCTGGCCACCAAATGCCGCACGCAGGCAGCGCCAATGCCACTCGCCGCACCAGTCACCACGCTTAGTCTTTTTAGGCTCATGTCTTGCCACCTTTTCCGATTATTTTTTGGAGCAGTTCAAGAGAAAAATCAGTGATGCCTCGCTTGAAACCCAACGCAAACAACAGTACCACCAAGCCCAGAGCCAAACCGTGATATTCGGTTGTGCGGGTGATGATGTCATTGAATAACAGCAGCAAGGCAGCACCCACAACAGGGCCGATAAAAACATGCAAACCACCCATCATGATCATGAAAATAGCGTCACCTGACATGGTCCAGTAACCAAAATCGGGAAATGCACCCGACACAAATAGCGCCATCAATACACCACCGATACTGGCCATACAACTCGACAAAATAAATGCATACAGTTTGATTCGCCAAACATCAATACCCAAGAAGGCTGCACGCTCTGAACTGTCGCGCACCATTCGTAAAGTTGCACCAAAGGGTGATTGCAAAATAATTCGCATCACCAACAAACACAGCACGCCAAGCGCACATGAAAACCAATACAAGGAGGTATGGTCAGCCAAGTTGATGCCTAAAAAGAGTGGGCGAGGAATGCCTCCCATCAAGCCCTGGTCACCTCCGGTCAGGGAAGTCCAAGTCAGGATCACGCTGTGTATCAGCATTTGAAAAGCCAGCGTTAAAAAAGAAAAATAGATTTCTTTCAACCGCACACAGATTGCGCCAATCAACAAGCCCAATAGGCCACTGAAGGCAATTGCACCCAAAATGGCAACAGGAATGGAGACTTGTGTTTTTTGCATCAGCAAACCAAACACATAGGCACCGCTGCCGAAAAACATCGCATGACCAAACGACACCATGCCGCCATAGCCCACCAAAATATTCAGTGAACTGGCAAAAATACCGAAGGCAGCCAAACGGATGACGAAATCAAGGGTAATCCGAGACTGGGTGAGCAAGGGCAGCAAAGACAAAACCAACAGTGCCGCTAAGGCCCAGCCGATATCATGTCGCAAGGTGCTGTGCGAACTCATGTACGGGATTCCTTACCCAGCAACCCATTGGGGCGCAAAATCAAAATAAGCACCATCGCTAAAAACATCAAACCCTCAACAAAAAGTGGAAAGCCTATGGTGCCAAATGCTCGTATGAGCCCAATCAGCAATGCGCCGACCAAAGCGCCACTCACAGAGCCCATGCCGCCAATGACTGTGACGATGAACGACTCAATCAGGATGGAAAAACCCATGCCGGGGGACATTGAGCGCACTGGCGCAGCCAGACCGCCTGCCAAACCGGCCAGTACCCCACCAAAAGCAAATACCGCGGCGTAAATGAGGCTGGTGTTGATGCCCAGTGCAGAGGTCATGGTTGGATTTTGAGCGGCTGCACGGATAATTTTTCCAGTGCGAGTGAAGGTCAAAATAATCCATAACACTAATGCAATCAACATGGCGGCGGCAATAAGGTAGACATAAAACACGGGGACCACCCCACCGGCAATAAAAAATGGAGGCGCTTGGAACGCCTCTGGCATTCCCATGGACAAAAACTCAGCCCCCCACACAATTTTGACGACATCGTCCATCATCAGTACAAGCGCATAGCAAACCAAAAGCTGCATAAGTACGTCAGCCTTGTAGACACGACGCATGAGAAATCGCTCAAAAAAGAAACCAAACAAACCGACGCCAATGCCAGCCGCCAGCACGGCCATAGCAAAATTACCAGTGAGTCTGTAAGCTGTCAGGGCAAGGTAGGCGCCCAACATGTAGAAAGAGCCATGCGCAAAATTGACCACTCCCAGTACGCCAAAAATAAGGGTCAATCCTGCGGCGACCAAAAAAAGTAAAGAGCCAACGATCAGGCCAGTACCCATTTGGGTCACTATGCAAGACGCCGACGAAAAGCACTCAAAGAGGGCTTGTGGATTCAATCAATGCTCCTTGAGGAATACATAGGAAAAAACATCAGGCAAAGCCTTTGCGCTTTTTCCATTCCGCTTCCAACTCGGTAATTTGTTTCCAACTGCCAGGAACCGGGCTTTTCATGAAAGGCTCTTTGCCTGACAACTCACCCCAAGCCAGCGCATAGTCCACCAAGGTATGGTCATCTGCTCGCAAGGTCAATTTGCCATTTGCACCAAAGGGAGACTCGATGCTGAGTCCTTCTAAGGTCTGCGCAATTTTTTTACCGTCTGTGCTTTTTGCTTTTTTGATAGCGGCTGTCAAAAATTGCACCGCGGCTGCGTTTTGCCACGCCCAATTCAAGGGCAAGTCTTTGAACTTGCCTTGGTAGCTGCTAGCCCAGTTTGTATTGGCAGGGGTATTGGGGAAACTTTGCAAATAGCGGTTACCTGAGTGAAGTCCGAGCGGTACATTTTTGACATTGGTCAGCACCGCATAGTCGGCAGCATTGACGGAGAAGAATTGTTTCCCACTGAAAAGCGCATAGATGTTTGACTGATCAATGAAAGAAGTTAAATCTCCACCCCAAAGACAAGAGTAGATTGCCTGCGGGTTGACCTGTAGCAATCGTGTAATAACTTCGCTGTAGTCAGCTTGGAAAAGCTTGGGCCAAGCTTCACCAACAAGCTCAACGTCTTTATTGAAGAACTTCAGGTACTCAGTAAATTCAGCAGTTGTGTCGCGTCCGTAGGCGTAATCGGGCGAACACGTCATCCACCGACGCAAATTCTTTTCTTTCGCAACTTTGGCTGCGTATGCGCCTCCAATAATGGCATCGTGTACGCCCTGTCTGGCACAACGAAACGCCATCGGGGTGCGTAATTTGGGGTCAGCTGTCAGCGAAGAGGTCTCTGAGCAAGTGTGGATGATCAACACACCCAAGTCGCGTGCTACCTCGTGTACAGCAAAGGCACCGGATGAGGCCTCAGCGTCGATCAAAATTTCACACCCATCAGCAGTCACGAGTTCACGCGCAACACGAGCAGCCTCTTGTGGCTGGCCTTTGGAGTCACGGATGATCAGTTCAATTTTGCGGCCACCAAAACCACCAGTTGCATTGAATTTTTCAACTTCCATGTTGGCGGCATTGCTAGAGGCCTGACCCAGCATGGCCACCCTGCCAGACAAAATGGTCGGCATCCCAACCCGAATAGGTTTATTTTGAGCCAAGGATATGGAAGGAAAACCAAGACTGCTGACCCCTGCAATGGAAGCAGCGCTTTGCATTAAAAGGCGACGCTTGGGGGACGCCAAAACTTTTGTGTCTTTTGAATTCATGCTCTAGTCTCCATGTTTTAAATTGATTTTTTTTAGTATAGGGCAACAATCATGGTGGAATACGTGCTAATAACCCGAGGAAAAACCAAATTGCAAATGGCATTAGCATCATGGTTTATTAACATTTGTAATGAGGTTAAAAAATCAATGTATCAAATATTACTTTGGATTGGACTTCTTTTCCACAC
Source organism: Bordetella parapertussis (assembly GCA_945861305.1). Classification (GTDB taxonomy): domain Bacteria; phylum Pseudomonadota; class Gammaproteobacteria; order Burkholderiales; family Burkholderiaceae_C; genus Limnohabitans. The sequence continues at coordinate 29,389 of CAMATW010000018.1, forward strand.
CGCTTTGTTCGCTCAAACCAGCAGAGAATGCGAGTTAATGCAACAAAGAATTTCAGGGACGGGACATGTCAACACTGTGTGTTCTGCCCTTTACAAAGAATGTTCAAAGGAATCAGTCAAAAAAACAGACCCAAAGGAGGCTCAAAACCAATGCGGCAAAAACCTTGGGAGCTGTCAAATGGCTGGTCAACTGAGTGGAGAAGACTTACAACTTGTTATCGATGAATACAAAACCGCTTGTAAAAAATAACACGGTTTTATACAGGCTATGGCTTGCGGTTGTATTGGATGTAGTGCTAACTGAATCAAGCTTTGCATCTTCTAAAGTCATGACAGTTCTTTCATCAATAGAAGCACCCTGGTAAGTCTTGTAAAGCATACACTCAACTTTCGGCAGGTGGATAGGGACGAAGGAGCAAAATGGCAATTTCATGGTTAACCGCTCTCAAAATTGTGCCTTGGGAAAAGGTACTGGAACATGCACCAGGTGTAATGGACAAGGCGCGTGGCTTTATAGATAAACGTCGGACAGAAGAGGTCCAAGCGCCTACCGAGCTGGCGCAACTGGCAAAGGTACAGCAGGAAATGGCGCATACGCTTTCCCAGTTGGCCGAACAAAACCTCGCCCTGATTACAGCGGTTAAACGCTTGCAGGTGCGTATGAAATGGCTTAGCGCTGGGCTGCTATTGACCCTTTGTGCTTGCGGGGTTTGGGCTGCACTGTTACTTCAATAACCGTCGCCCACGCAATGAGTCACTTCTTTCTAGGGGGGGGAAATTAAAGGGCAGATTTCAGCTGCTCGATACGGTCTTGTCCCCAGAACATCTGCTCGCCAACGAAAAATGTGGGGGCGCCAAATACGCCACGCTCTACAGCCTGTGTTGTGACTTCTTTGAGCCTGTCTTTGGTTTCCTGTTCATTTGCCAATTGGAGTAAGTCAGCAGGATCGAAATGCGCCTCGCGCAGTACGCCTTCAACGACCTCTGGGTCGTTGAGATTAAGTGCATCTACCCAGATGGCTTTAAAAATAATGTCCATGAATTCATGCATTCGAGCATCAGAGCGCATCTGTAACCCTGTCAACATGCGCATAAGGGTTGTGGTGATGATGGGGAAAAAGGGGTTGTTGTTCAAAGGAACACCGTAGCTGTCTGCAAAACGTTTGAAGTCCACGAAAATGTACTTTCCCTTAGCGGGTACGCTGACCGGTGACACATTACCCGTCGACTTAAAAACAGCACCCAACAGCATGGGAAGGTAGATAGGACTGGCGCCTGTTTCAGCCTTTATCTTGTCCATTTGAGTGTGCGCCAAATAGGTGGCCAAGCTGCCAAAGTCAAAATAGTAGTCAAATGTTTTTGCCATGAATTCTTTCTCAACGTTTTTTCAAAATTTTTCCATATAGGGTCGCAAATCGAGTTCGTGCGTCCAAGCGTCTCTGGGCTGTTGGTGCAGCATCCAATAGGCGTCAGCAATATGGTCTGGATTCAAAATTCCGTCTTGATCCTTTAACGCATAGCGATCTGGGAAAAGTGTACGGATAAATTCTGTATCGATGGCACCATCAATGATGGTGTGCGCAATATGGATGCCCATGGGGCCCAACTCGCGGGCCATGCTCTGGGCCAATCCACGCAAGGCCATTTTGCCTCCAGAAAAACCAGCAAAATTTGCACTGCCCCTTAAAGAAGCAGTGGCACCGGTAAAAATGATCGTCCCTTTTTGACGGATGCCTTTTACTTGCTGAGCAGCGCCGTTAGCTCTTGCCACCATTCGCTTGGCAACCTCTCGTCCATTCAAGAAACCAGCCAAACAAGCCATTTCCCACATTTTTGTATAGCGCCTAGCGGTCTCGGTCAAGATGCTGTTCGGTGAGTTTGCACCAATATTGAAGACCAAGACTTCAATAGGTCCGATACTGGATTCAATGTGCTCTATGAGTGAGATCACTTCATCTTCTTTACGCGCATCAGATGCAAAGCCATGAGCAACACCACCAGCTTGCTGAATTTGACTCAGCAACGGCTGCAATTTATCTAGAGATCTGCGGGTGACACAAACAGCAAAACCTTCCCGCGCAAATCGCTTGGCCACTGCGCCACCAGTAGCATCTCCAGCACCTATGACCAAGCAGACTTTTGTTTTTAACATGATGTAAAACTTATTGAATTAGGAAATACCAATACTGCGAATCTTACTGAGCTGAATATAGCTGCTACTGAGGTATTCCCTAGCCCGGTGTGAAGACGGCCTCTTGATACCAAGAAATAATATATAGATAAAACTGATTATTCAAGAATCAATTTTTTTACTGATGTCGTAGAGCATCTCAAGAATTTTCAATCGAATTTTTTCATCTTCAACTGTTTTGGATAAATCCATCAATTCGTTTGCTAAATGCAGGTTTAACTTATTTTTTTCAGAGCTACTTGCTTTTGCCGCGTTAAGTTCAACTTTCTTTAACTCAATCGCTTGAATAATTTTGGGGTTCTTTAGCAGTGCATTGGCGCTGATACCAATGACTTTATTGCTTGAGTTTGTTTCGTATGCTTCTTTATACGAATCGATCAAATTTTTGCCTGCTGTAATGCATGAAACAAACAATTTTTGTTTCTCAGTGAGTTTTGTCGTGTAGTGGGAGTCTTGATCAGCCAGAAATTTATCTCGAATATTCATTTAAGTTCGCTCACTAAAAGAACAATGGGTCAGAGTAACATCGATTTATCTCATTCGTACCATTCATTCTTTAATAATTATTTATTTACTACTTTAAAAATATAAATACCATTAAATAATATTTTTATTGATATTTAATAAGTATATTCTTGAGACCTTTATAGGGGTATAGCGAATATAAATTCATTTGGAGATTAACCATCGTAAATACCTATTGCATTTCTTATTGGTAGTTTTGATAAAATGAAATTAATTTAATCTAAAAGTGCTATGGCAAGAATTCGTGAATTTGATACAGACATCGCTCTTAAGGTTGCAATGCATCTCTTTTGGCGCAAGGGTTACCACACCACCTCATTAGATGACCTGTGTGAAGCCATGCAAATCAGCAGAAGCAGTTTTTATTCAGCCTACACTGATAAAAAAACCTTGTTCATCAGCTGTATGGACACTTATTTCGAAGGTTTTCGCTCGGCATTACCAGACGTTACAGGGTTAGAAAATCCCATACAAGCTTTGAGAAGACAGTACTTAACTGTCATGTCAGACGATCTTCCCAATGTCTATTTGGGCTGCTTGCTTGTAAATACTATTCTTGAAATGGCAGACGTGGATGACGAACTGAAGAATTTGGCTGATCAAAGATGGAAGGTTTTAATCGAAGACTATTCAAGAGAAGCTTTTTTACACGCCGGTCTTTCGCAAGCAGAGGCGCAGATTTTTTCAAAACATTTGGATGTGGTCATTGCTGGCGTCACTGTGGCCGACAGAAGAATGATGCCTCGATCAGGTTTAAGGGACATCATTAACCAAACCTTTGATTTTTTTCAGTTGGCATTAGCCTCAAAAAGGCAAGCCCTACCAACCTATTAGGTCAATAATCACCATGCTTGTACGTCTACTTTATGTCAGCAAAGAAATTGCGGCACCGCCTTCAAACTTTGCTGAATTGAATTTAGAAAAATTCAGGATAAACAACCAATTAAACGATATCACTGGTGTCCTGTGCAGCGGTGAAGGAATTTTTCTGCAAGTTCTTGAAGGCTATCGAAGCAACGTCAATAAACTTTACGCGAATATCCACAAGGATGAAAGACACTCTGATATTGAATTACTTCACTACGAAGAAATTACTGAGCGAGCCTTTTATGCTTGGTCTATGGATTACATACCTATTTCGACTTTGTACCCATTGATCAAGATTGAACACCCTGAGTTTGATCCCTATCTGTCCTCTGGAAAAATCATTATCAGTTGTGTCTTAGAGTATCTGCGACTTAACGAAGAGCATTAGGCTTAGCCAATAGAACTTGTATTCAAATTTGAGCCACACTTCCTAACCATTCTGCACAACACTAACGGGCTTTGGCTTATACCTATCTAAGAGTTGGCTGATCAAGCCATAAAACTGATTGCGCAAGGTGGCTTTAAAGCTTGTATCCTGTGGTCTCATCTTGATACATCCAAATTCTGCAAGTGTGAGGCATCTGCTTGAGCAACAGCCTAAGTAGTGCAAATGGACGTACGCTCATCAATTTCATCGGATCAAAAACATGCGATTCCTGATTCAACTCCTGTGTTTTGCTTTGCTACCTTTCTTGGCTGTAGCAGCCCCGCCTTACCAGATGCCGGCTGGTGCCGCCGACCATGAAGCTCCCGACATCGTGGCGGGCTACCGCGCCATCTTCACCTGTTCGGCCCATTTCTTTGCCGGACGTCCCTTGGAAGACATTCTCAAGGTTGAACTCATCGATGTGCAAGGCAAAGGTTTTCCGGACCCTGTCATTGATGAAAAGCGCCAACTGGTGTTTGCTTCCGACCCGCACAACATTTACCGGCGCATTGCTGCGTTCCGCCCGGACATGGGCTGTACGCTGCTGCCGCCGCACTGGGAACTCAGTGATGTGCCGCGCCTGCCTAACGTGGCGTATGCGCCTGCGTCCGATGTCTTCGCTCTGGCGTTTCCGGCAGGAGACAAAGTGGAATTGCCAGCCGATGGCGTGGACCCGTCTTATCCGCAACTTGAAGCGGTACTGGCCAAAGCCTTTGACGGCGTGACGCATGCCAAGGTGCCAGGCACTGTGACTACAGCCGTGCTGGTGATCAAGCGCGACAAGCAAAACCATTACAAGCTGATTGCCGAGCGTTACCGTCAGGGTTTTGGCATATACAGCGGCTACCGCACCTGGTCGACTGCCAAAAGCATCAGTGCCGCCGTGCTGGCAATTGCCAGTCAACAAGGCATTTTGGAATTGGATAAACCGGTTTCCATTCCTGAATGGCCGCAAGGCGACCCAAGGCGCAGCATTACCTACAAACAGCTGATGCGTATGTCCAGCGGTTTGTACAGTGGCGGCTCGAATTCAGCGGCGGTGTATTTTGGCGGTCAGGATGTGGTCAGCGCTGCCACTGGCACACCCTTGGAAGTCAATCCCGGCACCCGCTGGAAATACGCCAACAACGACACTTTGCTGCTGATGCGCTCGCTGCGTCACCTACTGGCCGACGATTTGCGCTATTTGCGCTTTCCTTATGATGAATTGTTGCATCCGCTGGGCATGAACCACACGCGCATGGAGGTAGACCATGCGGGCAATTTCATCGCCTCCAGCCAGGTCTACACCACGGCGCGCGACCTTGCCCGCTTCGGTATTTTTCTGGATCAGGACGGCGTGCATCAGGGCAAGCGCTTGCTGCCTGAAGGGTGGATTCAGTTTGTCAGCACGCCAGCACCCGCCAGGCCGGTCGTGGCCGGTGAATGGGGTTATGGCGCACAGTTTTGGCTGCTAGACACCATGCCAGACGTGCCCAAAGGCACCTACACCACGTACGGCAACAAGGGTCAGTATGTGACCGTGGTTCCCGGCCATGACTTGGTCATTGTCAGAACCGGCGTCGACCCCAACGGCATCGAATACAAACAGGACAGGCTGGTGGTCGATGTGCTAAAGGCATTGAAGCAGATTCCTTGAAACAAATCCAGATGCAAAGGGGTACTGAAATGATTTACTTGGTTAGATTAATAGCAAAACCACCATAAGTATCAAAATATAATTGAACACTGCGTATGTGCCAACTGTGCAGTTGCTGCAGAAAAATTGCAATAAAACAACCGCCATGCGTTTAACAAAAACCTGCTTAGAATGACTAAAGTGGTAGCTTAAATGTGGAAAGCTTTGTTATGCGTATGCTGATTAACTTGCGTCAAATACTAGCTGTTTGTTTAACCTTGACTTTGCAACACCCGATATCTGCCCAACCGACAGAAAGCAGCGATGAGGGTTTTAAGTTTTGTATGAACACCTGCACTTCTCATTCATGCTCTGGGCCAGCATCAGTTGTTGAGAAAAACTGCGCTCGAAAATGCTCGAATCACACAACAACTACAAGTCATATTTCATTAAATGGGAGTGGTATGTGCCTAGCCAACCCACAAAAACTCCTTTTTAAATGATCAAAGTGATAGCTTGAGTTTGGAAGGCTCAGTTGTGCGTAATGTCGGGGTCAAAACATAAAAAAATGCCGCGGAATGCGGCATTTATGAATGCTGCAGTGAATTACTTCACAGCAACTGGTTTACCAAATTCAATCCAGTTTTTACCATCAAATTTCACTAACTGCATGGTTTGGAACAAAGCAAAATCAGTTGGCGAAGAGCTAGCCAATACACCGGGCAAGGCCATCGGCACTTGAAAGTCCTTGATGCTGGTAGCTTGTTTCATGACGTTTTCTCTGGTCAGGTTGTCCCCTGCCTGCCTGAGCACGTGCACCATTAACTGAGCCACAGCATAGCCATAGGTGGCGTTGCCATCGTCTTGACTGACTTCAGGCGCATATTTTTTGATCAATGCTTTGAAGTCCTTCATGGTCGGGTCGTTATCCCAGCGGCTATCGGCACCTTCTTTGATGTACTGCATTGAAATCAAGCCCACAGAAATATCAAGACCTGCAGGCTTCAAGACGCTACCCACCGAAGCAGAAACTTGGTTCAGGTAGTGTGTGGGCTTCCAGCCCACTTCAGCAACCTTGCGGATGGCTTGCGCTGCAAACTTGGGGGTGGTGATGTTGAAAAAGGTATCTGCACCCGAGCCCTTAAGCGAAACAATTTGAGAATCGATGGTGGGGTCGGTTACTTCATAAGAAGCTTGCGAAACAATCATACTTGCAGCTTTGGCACCCAAGCCATCCTTGAAACCGGTAAAGTAGTCCTTGCCGTAATCGTCGTTTTGAAACAGCACCGCGATTTTGGCATTGGGCTTGGTTGCCAAAATATGCTGGGCATAAAGCTTACCTTCGGAATGGTAATTTGGGTTGAAACCAATGGTCCAAGGGTTGTTTTGCGGGTCGTTCCATTTAGATGCACCAGTGGCCAAGAAAATGTGCGGCACTTTCTTGTTATTCATGTACTTGTGAATAGCAGTATTCGAAGGTGTGCCCAAGGTGCCCATGGTCAACAAGACTTCATCTTGTTCTACCAAACGGCGAATCATCTCCACTGTTTTGGGCGGGCTATAGCCATCATCTAGGGTGAGGAAATTGATCTTACGGCCATTGACGCCACCTTGTTCATTCAGTTGCTTGAAGTAAGCCGCCTGAACCTTGCCGATGACCCCGTAAGCTGAGGCAGGCCCGCTGTAGGGCATGGTTTGGCCAATTTTAATTTCAGTGTCGCTGGCACCAGGGTCGTATTTTTTTTGCGCAGCCACCGGCGCGGCAAAGCCAATGAGTGAAATGCATAGCGCAGTCAGGGTAAATTGTCTCTTTTTCATAGGTAGTCCTTGGTTGAGAGGGATTGAAAATCAAGAGCGAGCAATCCGAAGCTTCTCGCCCAGCAAACGAATGGCACCCGCGATACCTGTTGGCATGGTGTACATAAACAGGATCAACATGGTTCCATAGATGGCCCAAGGAGCAGCCTTAGAAATCTGGTCAGCGATATTGGGAATGAACTGAATAAATATCGCGCCATACAAAGCACCAGTCAAGGAGGTCACTCCGCCAATCACCATGCCAACCAGTAATGTGATCGACAGGAAAACGGTGAAACTGTCGGGTGCCACAAAGGCCACCAAAATAGCGCTGAGTGCACCCGCCACGCCAGTGAACATGGCGCTCACACCAAAAGCCAGACTTTTGTACATCGGCGTGTTTATACCCATGGAGGCGGCAGCAATAGGTTGGTCACGAATGGCGATAAGGGCACGACCTACTCGGCCGCGAATCAGATTCCAACCAATGACGAACATCACCAAGGTGACTGCCAAGGTAAGGAAATAAAGCCAACGGTCAGAGTTGAGCTTCAAGCCGAACAAAGACTCCCAAGGTGGGTCGGGTTTCATGATCACAATGCCTTGCACCCCACCGGTCAGAAACTCTAGGTGCTTAAACTTGAGCAGCTGAGGCAAGGCCACAGCCAAAGCAAATGTGGCCAAAGCCAAGTAGTGACCCTCTAGTCGAAGGGCGGGTAAGCCAAACAAAAAGCCAACCACCAAACAGATGAAGGCCGCAATCGGGATGGTCATCCAATAGGGAATATTCATTTTGTCCATCAGGATGGCACTGGTGTAGGCACCGATGGCCAAGAAGGCTCCGTGTCCCAAAGAGATTTGACCACTGTACCCAATAAGAATATTCATTCCGACCAAGGCAATGGCATAGCTCAATACCATGGAGGCTTGAAACACATGGTAATTAGAAATGAAAAAGGGCAGGACGCAGGCCACGATCAGGCCCAACACGATTCGAATCCAAGGGATCGAATTTTCGGAAGATAGTAAATTGGCAGACATCTAATTCAGACCCTTGAAACAATCACTTTACCGAACAGACCGGCAGGTTTAATGGTCAACACAACAATGATCAGTACCAATGCGACCGACAACTTGAGTTCGGTGCCAATGACATAGGCACCTAGAATATTTTCAAGAATGCCAACGATAAAACCTCCCAATACGGCACCCCCTGGGCTATCAATACCCCCCACCAATGCTGCAGCAAAGGCGTAGAGCAAGATCCCCGACATCATGTTCGGCTCTAAGAACACCACAGGCGCAATCATCATGCCCGCAACAGAGCCAATGGCGGCAGCAAGCCCCCAGCCCAAGGCCAACATCCAACCCACGCGGATGCCCACCAGACGGCTAGAGTGGGGGTTTTGCGCTGCTGCGCGCATGGCCAGTCCCAGCGGGGTGAACTTGAAAAAGCTATAAAGTAAAAGCAGAAGCATCATGGTGACGCAAATAGAGCCAAGTTCGTGAGAAGAGATGAAATACAAACCAAACGGCGGTTCTTTGGGAAAAGGCGATGGAAAGGCTTTGATGGTGTAGGTGAAAATCCAACCGGCAATACTGTTCAGTATGACAAGCAGTCCAATAAAAACCACCACAATGTTGAGTACCGGCGCATTTTCGACGGGTCTAATGATGATGCGCTGAATCAAGACCCCCAAGCTAAACGATAACAAGACGGTACAGATGAAAGCCAGCCAATAAGGGACGCCAGCGTTAATCAGCGTCCAAGCCATATAGGTGGCAAACATGGCAATTTCACCTTGCGCAAAATTGATGTGGTGCGTCGATTGGTAAATCATCACCAGAGCCAAGGCAAGGCTGGCGTAAACCCCTCCAGTGGCAATCCCGGCTACAACTTGGTGAATGAAGGTTTCCATGCAGAGATTCTCAGTAGCCGAGGTATGAGCGACGAACAGCCTCATCTTGTTTAAGGTCTTCGGAAAGCCCCGACAACACAAGCTTGCCAGTTTCCAAAAGGTAGGCGTACTTTGCCATATCGAGTGCCATGGCCGCGTTTTGTTCAACCAATAAGATGGTTACTTTATCGCTCTGGTTGATGGTATCCATGATGTCGAAAATCTCTCTCACAATGAGTGGTGCCAAGCCAAACGAAGGCTCGTCCAGTAGCAGCAATCGGGGGCGCAACATCAAGGCCCTTGCAATTGCCAGCATTTGTTGCTCACCACCAGAAAGAGTGCCCGCTTGCTGATTACGCCTTTCTTTCAAGCGTGGAAAGTAGCTGTACATCTTCTCCTGATCCATTGCCACCTCGTCTTTGTCTTTGCGGGTGTAACTGCCAAGTTGCAAATTTTCCTCGGTGGAAAGGCTGCCGAAGGTGCCACGACCGTCGGGCACATGCGCCACACCCAGTCGAACGATATCTTCGGTTGCCTTTCCTTCAATGGCCTGACCATCGAAGATAATTTGACCGCGAACTTTGATCATTTTGCACAAAGCGCGCAGCGTTGTGGTTTTACCCGCACCGTTGGCACCCAGCAAAGTAGTGATACTGCCCTCCTCAATTTCCATTGACAGACCATGCAGCACTTCGGTGCCACCATAACCAGCAAAAAGGTCTTTGACTTCCAGAAGCATTCGGCTCATTTTGAAGACCCTAGGTAAGCTTGGATCACATCAGGATGTTGGCGGACTTTAGAAGGGGTGTCATCGGCAATTTTTTTGCCGAAATTCAGAGCCACTACTTTGTCCGAGACACTCATCACAAGACTCATGTGGTGCTCCACCAGTAGAACTGTGATCTTGAATTCGTCACGGATTCGCTTGATCAGATTGCCCAAGGCGCTGACTTCTTCATGGTTCAGGCCAGCGGCTGGTTCGTCCAGCAACAAGAGTTTGGGCTGGCTGGCTAATGCACGGGCAAGTTCAACGCGTTTTTGCGTTCCAAAAGGTAAGTCGGAAACTTTACGCAGCGCCACCGAATGCAAATCTAAAAATTCGATCAATTGCATTGCGTTATGTTGTATTTTGGCTTCTTCTTGACTTACACCAGGTAGTCTCAGAGCGTGATCCAGAAAACCTTTTTTTGCACGGCAGTGTGAACCCACCTTGATGTTGTCCAACACTGACATGGTTTTGTAAAGTGCCAAATTCTGAAAGGTACGGCCAATTCCAATTTCTGCGGTCTTATGGCGTGTCATGCCTTCCAAGCTGTGTCCATCAAAATGTATTTGACCATTGCTGTACTCATATAGGCGAGAGAGGCAGTTGAACAAAGTGGTTTTGCCTGCACCGTTGGGGCCAATAAGGCCGGCGATCTGTCCTTTTTGAACATTGAAGGAGACACCGTCTAAAGCGACAATGCCGCGGAATTTGACGGTAACTTGCGAAACAGACAGAAGGACGGGTGCATCGGCACTGTGGCCAATCTCGTCAAAAGTATCCTGTATGGTCATTCATCCCCTTCACAAGGTTCGGGTTAAAAAAACTTATTTCGATACTCCCAGAAATAAACACTGTGACTATAGGGAGTTTACCGAACAGATTTACGAATATTAAACACCAACGAACTGACGTCATCTCTGCGTGCATTTGTGCCCAGACAGGCAAAAAAAAATAGTATCGTGTTTATTTTTCTAGGGTAGCTGATTCTTCAGAGGTCAAAATTGGGCCGTCAAGACTAACTTTTTCATCCTGCACTTTTTCACTCTTGAATTTTTCAATGATTGGCTTTAATTTTGGGTCAATATGCGTCTCGTCATAACCATTAAATAGGGTTCCCAGTAGACTGCGCTTAACATCACTTGAGCCCATAGCCCAATCAAAAATTGGGAATGTGAGATTCATATTTTTATGCATCATGATCCCTAGATTGTGATGAGACGCGTGATGGCGGCGAATAGTGTTGATGAACGGCATATTTCTAACAAACCAATTTTCTTGCACATGACAGCAATAGTGAAATGTTTCATAAATCAAGTAGTGAGAAATCATTGTCATAAACAGAATATAGCCAGTATTGGCGTTAATAAGTTGTGAGGCAATGTATCCAAATAAAGTTCCTGTCACAACCAACACAGTTAGAACACGCCATGGAAAAAAAACAATCCTAAACTCTCGTGTAGTGTCGATTGTGTAGTCAGTATCTGTAAAGTACTGATGATGTTGGCGAGTATGTCGATCATAGATTGACCTTAAAGCAAACACATCAATCAATCTGTGCATCACATACTTATGCATAGCCCACTCGATTAAATTACCTGTTATTGCAACAGGAATTATCGTGAGCCAAGCCAAGGTTGGATTCTCTAGGTGCTGAGAACAGTAAAAAATAAGAAGTAATCCAAAGACGTAGATAAATCCAATATGCACTAAGCCGTTGTAGATTGGACTAATTTGATTTTTATACTCCAAACGGAACTTCTCTTGACGTGGTGACATATGGACTGGTTGTGGAAATGTATGCATCCCTGCTCCATTCATTAAAGAACTTAACTTCTCAAATTCAGATCTTATCGATACCAATATACAGGCAATTTTCCACCTCAGCAAATATGGGACGCTGCTCAATAGGATTTAAGCTTGAACGGGATGGCGATGATTTGCTAGCGCATCCAGGGCTCACAGTGATACCTTTAGCAACCTTTGGCACCACCAATACGGCCTTGGACCTTTAGGCCCTTGGGGATTACGTATTCATTTTTAACCATTGATCCAACATCAATCTTCTACTTCGCTACCGCGGTCAAAATCTTTCAGCAAGGCATACCGTTTATTTCTTTGCTCTTGAACCATGCGAATAACGCGCTTCATTGGAACACCCACCAAAGAAAGTGCATGCGTAGCCAACATCAAAGACCCTTCAATCGTTTCTGGCACCACTTCTGCAGCTCCAGCTGCTTGAAGTTTCTCCAAGTCCAAATCGTCTTGTGTTCTAACAATAACCGGCACATGTGGAGCATGCTCTTCGGTAAGCGCAAGCACACGCATGGCAGACGCATTTTCTAAATAAGTGACGACCACTGCACTTGCTCGCACCAACCCAACCGCCATGAGTGACTGCAAACGTGCTGCATCGCCATAGACAACCTGTTCACCATGGGATTGTGCTCGACTGATTCGGTCTGGATCCAAATCTAGAGCCATGTAAGGAACGTTTTGAGTCTGCAATAGCTTGGCTAAGTTTTGACCACACCGCCCATAACCACAAATGATGATGTGCTTTTCGATATCCATGCTTTTTTGTGCAATTTGGGTCATTCCTAGAGATTGCTGCAACCAATCGCTAGAAGACCATTTCATCACCCATTCGTTGGCGTTCATGATGATGAAAGGCGTAGCCAACATGGAAAGCACCATGCTGGCCAGCACAGGGTTAAGCCAATCTGCAGGAATCAATTGATTTTGGCTACCCAGTGTGAGCAACACAAAACCGAACTCGCCTGCTTGCGCCAAATACAAACCAGTCCGCAAAGAAATACCCTCACTGGCAACGCTCAATCGAGTAACGACGGCGATAAGTACAAATTTGAAAACAACGGGCACCGTGAACAAAAACAATACGAATGCCCATCGATCCCAAATAATGCGCCAGTCAAGCATCATTCCAATGGTGATGAAGAAAAGTCCAAGCAAGATGTCGTGAAACGGCTTGATGTCCATCTCAACCCGGTGCTTGAATTCAGTTTCGGAAATCAACATGCCGGCAACAAAAGCGCCCAGAGCCAAGCTAAGTCCGGCAAGCTCAGTCAGCCATGCCAAGCTCAATGTGATCAACAAGACGTTCATCACAAAAAGCTCTTCGCTTTGACGGCGAGCCACCAATAACAGCCACCAACGCATCAGTCTCTGCCCACCGGTTAGCAACAAGGTAATCAATGCTGCGGCTTTGAGCGCAGCCAGTAACAAAGCAGGTAGCAATTGTTCCGCAGGCGCATTCAGCGCAGGAATGAGAACCAACAATGGCACGACCGCTAAATCTTGGAAGAGCAACACGCCAACCACACGCTTTCCATGCTCAGTGTCCAATTCCAAATTGTCAGACATCAGCTTGATCACAATGGCAGTGCTGCTCATGGCCAAGGCACCCGACAAAGCCAGCGCCGTCTGCCACTTCATTTGCCAAAAAGTGGGTGCAATGCTATTCAATAACAAAGACCCCATGGTTAAAAACGCAATGGTCATCACCACTTGGAGTACACCTAACCCAAATACATGCTTTTTCATGGACTTCAGCTTGGGCAAATTGAATTCCAGTCCAATGACAAACATCAGAAAGACCACACCAAACTCGGCCAGATGGCGAATGCTTTCGGAGTTTTGCGCCAAGGCAAGCGCATTGGGTCCAATCAAGACGCCGACAAGCAAATAGCCCAGCATTGGCGGTAGCTTCAGTAGACGACAGCCCACAACACCCAACACGGCGGCCAACAGGTATAAAAGCATTAATTCCAAGGATGTCATAACGCTATCCTAACTAAATCAAACCGAGTTGCGGCTATTTGCACTAACTTGTAAAGGGATAGTCCAAGTTAAAAATCTTTTGAGGAGCGTTTATCTTTCAAGTGGTGCGGCAGGCCACGACTCTGCAACACCACCAACCCTTTAGGTGTTTGCAAATGGGCTGAGATATTTGCTTCGCCACTGCTCAATTCAATGTCTTTTAAATGAACCGCTTTGTAAGCGCTTGTCAGTAGGTCTGTCGCTGGGTGCGAGACCGTGATACTTTGCAAGCTCACGCTGGATGGGGGCAAGCTGTTGCTCGGGTGCAGGCGCATGGGCTCAGCCTCATCCGGCTTACCCCATTGAATCAATGTCGGCAGTATGCCGTCGTACAGTCTTTGTCCGTCGTTGCGCACGGTGATTTGCCAGTTCAGTATTCCTTTACCAGTGCGGCGATTCGCATGAACCACAGAGCCTACATCCAGACCCTGCGCTTTCCAGATGTTGCTCGCCAATTGAATATCTTTCGTGCTCACCACAAAATGTATCAATGCAGGTTGTTGCGCAATCGATGCTTGTAAACCGTCGTCATCCAAGTCGAACCAGCGCTTGTTCGCACTGCGTTTTTGTGCGCAAGCGTCGGGATTGATAGCGATGATTTCAAAATAAGCCATGGGATAGCGCGACGTGGCAATTTTGAACAAACGATTGTGTGTGCCGAATTGTTCATGTTCACCGCCCGCTTGCGGTGTGATACCCAAAGTGGCTTCGCACCAAGCGGTTCCCTCTTCAAGGCTGCGGGCCGCAACCACCAGGTGATCAATATTTGTTTGAAGAATAACCAAATCTCTCGTTTATTAAATTACCTTTACGAGTATCACACTTAATGCAATCAACTTGGCAAAAGTCCAACATGACACCAGGCATAGGTCTACATGCTGTATCAACAACAAGACCAGTCAAACGCATTCGCGGCGATTTCATTTTTGGTTCTACAAGATTGACACGCTCTGGTAAGAGGGGCATGAAGAAGGGCCCTTGCATTTGGGAAGGCGTTTGTTTACCACACAAATGATTAGCTGACTGCTGCGCTAAAGACTTGCGGCTAGTTACTATTGCAGGTGCGATTAACCCGAAAGAAATTGCAAGGCGTCCATAACGCTGCAAAATATATCGACGAGAAATTAGGTCTTTTTGCAATGATGTGCTCCAAGTTTTAAAGCGATTAAAAAAATTAAAAACAGGTTTTTTCATATCCATTGTTGGTCAAAATTTATCCCATAGCTGTCTAACAACATATTCAGCACCTCTAAGGCTAAGGTGATCATCATCTATATAAAACAAGATACCGTTCTTTGAACCGAAACACCACTCGTCATCGCACAATGCTTGGGCTAAATCTACAGCTTTAATTTCTGGTCTTTCTGCAAGTATTGAATCCACGCCAGCCCTGTGCATTTTGGTTCTTGCTACAAAATCACTTTTTCTAACTGCACATGGGTCCATCGCCTTATGGGTAATGACTATCGGCCTGAAAGTAAAACAGCTTCTGATATCAAAACCAAGTTCTGGAACATCATGCAAAAACGTTACTTTTTTATCTGAGGCTAACAAAGCATCCAAGGTATTTGACAAACCCCTCAGAAAAACCTCTTCATTGTTTCGCAGGCCACTCTCTTCGTCATCAAAGTGCAAAACCCAGGCTCCAAATTGTGATGCCTCCACATCTCCAAACCCTTTACCGGTTGTGTACATGGGTCCTCTGCTTGTCAGTATGACTTCCTTGATTGCAGGATCGTTGATGACTCTCAGGATAGCTTGAGTGCCTTTTTTTATACAGTTTCTGGTGTCTCCACCTAGGTCTTGAATGACAACATTTAAGAGTGGTGGACATCCATCGCTTCCACCATAAAGACCTACGGACTGACCTTTGGCTTTAAAACGCTCAACCAGACCAGCGTAAATGGTCAGTGCATGGCTATCCCCAATAACCACAGTTGATGGGTCAGGTCCACTTGATAGGCAGCGGGGACCCTCATTACTGGAGTCGCGGCAATACCAATCCATACTGGTCGGAATATTGAATGCAAGGTCAGAGATTTGTTCTTCGATCAATTGATTGGAAAATCTTGACTTGAATCCATCCGAAATGTAAGTAGTAAAGCCCAAACTTGCTGTGATCAACATCAGTGTGATTAAAGTGTAAGTTTTAGCCTTTAGATTTCGGCCAAAACGAATTGGGCGCTCAATAAAGTAGTAGGTCAGCAAAGCCAAAACGAATGCAATGGCTATACATAAAATGCGAATTTGCCAATTTGGCTGACTTTGTTCAAGAATTCTTGCAAATGACAGCAGCGGCCAATGCCATAAGTACAAAGGGTAGCTGATTAACCCAATCCCAACCAGGATTCGGCTAGATAGAACCGATTGGTTAAACCAAGATTTATCTCCAGCCAGAATGATCAACAAAGTGCCAAGCACAGGCAATATCGCCCAACTACCTGGAAAGCGCGTGTCTTGATCAATAAAAAGCAGCCCTATCAATAACAGCAACAAGCCAAAGAAAGAGAGTCCATGGGTTAAGAATTTGTATTTTTCGAGCTGACCTCTTATTGGGTTCAATCCCATAAAGTTTGCTTGTATAAACAAAGCCAACAAACTTCCTGAAAGCAGTTCCCACATGCGGGAGAAAGGCAAGAAAAATGTTGCTGATAGAGATTTTTCAATCATCAACAAGTTCAACAATAAAGAGCAAAGCAAAAGGACTGAAGTTATCCTGATTGCATTTAATTTATACATGAATAGCAAGTAAAGAGTGATGGGCCAAAATAAATAAAATTGCTCCTCTACGCCAAGACTCCAAAGATGTAACAGTGGTTTTGAGTTGGCGGCGTAATCAAAGTAGCCACTCTCGCTCCAAAAAATCCAATTTGGAATTAACAATGCAGTGGCCGATATGTGCTTGCCCAGTAATTTGTACTCGTCAGATAGCAAAGCGAACCAACCAAATATTTGACAGGCCAGCAACACCAAAATCAGTGATGGAAAAAGACGTCTTACCCTGCTTGCGTAAAAATCACTGATGCTGAAATTTTGTTTTATAAAACCACCTTGAATAAGGCTGGTAATTAAAAAACCCGAGATCACAAAAAAAATATCTACGCCAATAAAACCGCCTGAAACCCATTCTGGAAAAGCATGAAATGCAATGACTGTCAGTACAGCAACTGCACGCAATCCGTCTATATCAGGACGGTAATTTATGGCGTATAAAGATTTCATACATCGGATCTACCCTTTGCTAACCGATGTATGACTTGTTGACCTGACTCAGCCACTTTTTGCATGCTGGCTTCCAGCAACGCCATTTCCCTGAGCGACAGAGACAATGCTTGGTACTGGGCTGCCTGCGCCTGCGCTAGCTCTGGAGAAGGTGATGCATTTTGAACTGCACTGGTGATTGACGAAAAACTGCTTTGTAATTTAGCCAATTGGGCACGCAAAGGAGCAAGCTCTTCGCCTCGCTCAGAGGAATGAGACAAAGTATCCAAGGTTTGAACCAATGCTTCAAATGCACCCGCTTCACGAGCAGCAACAATTTGCATTGAGAGGTTTCGTTGACTTTCATTCCAACTGTTTTGAAATGTATCGTCACGCATTCCGTCTAATTGCTGTTCTAGGTGACGATTGAGAACACCTAGACGAGAGCCCACTGCTACCACCTCGCTGAGAATGCCGTCGAGATCATGCACGATTTGCTTAACTCGATCTAAAAAATGATTGATATCTTGCGCCAACTCACCAAATTCATCATTTGAATTGACTTTGGTTCGAGGAGACAAGTTCATTACCCCTTTTGCCAATGAAGCGGCTGTTGTGCGAAGAGCCAACAATGGCTCCATGCGAACTTTAAGAAGAAAAAATAGCACGATGGTGTGTATGACAATTTTGATACTCAAGGCACTGGCAGTGACGCGAACTTCTTGCCACCAAGCAGCCTCTTTACGAGACAAATAGCTTCTAACTGTCACAGTTCCAAGCACGTCACCAACTTTCGCCTTGACATGACAGCCTAGACAAAACTGTTCAGCCTTGACTTGTACGGACGACTCGCTGTTATCCCCTTCGGGCCAGCGCTGTCTTAGTCCAATAGGATTTAACTTAAAGGTTTGCTTGATAGACTCAACAGTGATTTCTGAGGGGGCAACTGCAATGGATAAACCCAAGCTGTCGTAGTTACGATCCAAAATGGGATAAACCGTTTGTGCGGCTGTTGGTCCACCAGAGTTGAGCATGATCGATTTAATATCACCAGCCAGTTGCTGAGCAGCCCGCTCAACGCGCTGGGGTTCATTGCTTTTGAAGTCGTAGACAACCACAGCGTAGCGAATAGCAAGTTCAAGTCCAGCCACCACAATCAATAGCAAGAAAAAGTCTCGAATCATGTGAAACATGAAGGACTGCTCAAACCTGCCAAAATTTGTTTCTTTCATGGCTGCTCCTGTTAGCCTAGTTGAAATATTAAACTTATTTGGCAATAAGCCTTGCTTAGGTACTTAATTCCCAGCTAAATTGCTTTAAATTGTTCATTCGTTAATTTTTTATACATACTGAATAATTACCTCGTTGGTAGTAGATTGATTGAATCCCAGTACATACTAAAGACGCTAGAAAGGCTTATGCAGAATCTACTTTGAACATAGTATTTTAAAAATAACTATAAAATTCCTATGACCAATGCAGCAAAACCATAACAAAACTTATTCAACCATAATTTTTTACTCTTTAAACGAATACCCTCTATGTCAGTCAGCAAGTTAATTAAACACAAGACTCTGACTGAAGGCGACATTTCTCATGTGATTCAAATGGCCTGGTTGTGGAAATGTGTACATCCCTGCTTCATTCATTAAAGAACTTGACTTTTCAAATTCAGATCTTATCGATACCAATTTACAAGCAATTTTCCACCTCAGCAAGTATGGGACTGATCGTTTAGCAGCAGCCTACGAAATACAAACCGTTACAAGACCTATGACATGGTTTGAAAAATTGGAGAAATGCCAAAGTGCAAATTTACTGTGTCAAAACAAATAATGATCTATCAGCATGGCTGAGAATAGCAAGCTCAAATGAACAAGAGAAAATTTGAAAGTTTGACGCGCCTGCTCGTCCGAATATTGCCGCCAGAGCTTGAATGCATGACCCACAAAAACCAGACATAAAGCCAAGGCTGCTAAAAGATATAGCCAAGAACTCATGCCGTAAACGAAAGGCATTAAACAAGCAGCCAACAAAATTATGGTGTAGAGCAGGATTTGCAGACAAGTAAAGCTGATTCCATGAGTCACAGGCAACATAGGTAGTCCCGACTTCCTATATTCCTCAACCCGGTAAAGTGCTAACGCCCAAAAATGAGGTGGCGTCCACAAGAAAATAATAAGAAAAAGTAGAAGCGCTTCGGGTCCCACCTGATTCGTCATGGCCGCCCATCCAAGCACCGGAGGCATTGCACCAGACGAGCCTCCAATCACTATGTTTTGCGGCGTCAGTGGCTTTAAGATAACAGTGTAAATAACCGCATATCCCAAAAATGTACCCAAGGTAAGCCACATGGTTAGGGGATTGATCCAGAAATACAGCAGAGCCGATCCAGCTGCGCAGAGCGCAAAGGAAAAAAGCAAAGTAATTAAGCTGTCAACTTGACCTTGCGCTGTGGGTCGCCAAGAGGTTCTTTTCATCTTGGCATCAATTTCTTTTTCAACCAAGCAGTTTATGGCTGCGGCAGACCCGGCAACCAACCAGATGCCTACGCAGGCTAATAGGGCATGTTGGATTTCGCTAAAAGTTGGTGTACTGGGTACAGCCATCACCATGCCTATGAGGGCGCAAAAGACAATCAGTTGTACCACTCTAGGCTTGGTAAGCGCATAAAGTTGAACTAGAACGGTCAGTGGATTTCGTGAAATGACGGTTTGCATAGTTTAAATTTGATGTGTGTAGACAAAACCTCTTTACCTATGAATGACGAATCATCCCCACTTTGCCCTGCAGAATCACCAGCCAGTGTGGTGAACCATCTTCCGTTCCTGCCCTTTCCAAATTTGGGTGAAATTTTAAAATTCTTTCTAGAATTTTGGATTGACCAAGCTCCAGATCAACGAAAAAAACATGCCGACCTTCAGTTAATATTTTTTCAAATCGAGCAAACTTATAGTTAGGCGTCTGAATCCCAATGAAGCCCCCCAGCCAAGTGCTAAACCCTAACAGCACGACCGAAAGGAAGATAAATGGCATCCAGCCAGCTGCTGTGCTGACAAGTCCAAAACTAAAGGCCATCAAGAGTATCGAACTAGCAATGCCGCTACCTACTGCCGCGCCCAGTAATGACTTGTGCACTATGTCTTGCTTCATGAATGATTGGACTTCGTGCAGGTGCGGATGATCTGCCATGCTGGCGTCATCACAGCTCAATAAATGAATCTGAGGAGTGGAAATACCAGAAGCCTCGAGTTGCTCTTCTAAAAGCTCAAAATCGTCTAGAGAAGTCCCAATAAAATAGTTTCTCATTAGCGTCATAAGACACCCCCAGTTAAAAATAAGCCTTACCTTGATTTGTCTTTACCTTGGCTACGGTAAACCTGAGCACTATCTCGTGTAAGTGGGCCAGCGCTTGTAGATGCGTTCGTTAAAGCAACTTCTGTAAGCTACTCAATGGCAAGCTTTCCAACCGGTTTGATAATGTCAAGCACAGTTAGTCCATTGCTTAGCAAACCTTCTCGGCTTTGCAGTACCTGATTTGGCATGCTCTGATGATGTGATATCAGGAGATAGGCAAGCAAGGCAACACCCATAAAAAAACCAGAAATTACTACGGTGTGTACAACATATTTTTTCTTTGTCATGGGTGAATCTCCAATTAATGAAAACCAATGAAATAAAATTTGTACTTGTTTTTTTTAAAGTGCACTCTTGAAGAAAAATACCCCACGAGTCAGGAACGTATAGTCCGCCTCTAATGCCCCGATACCTATGAAAGTTAGAATTAAAAGAGGCGGCAGCAAAATGGCATAAACAAAGGCCAAGCGCTCCCACATCATGTGCATAAATACGGCAACGATCAAGCCAGCCTTTAACAACATAAAGACAATGATCAAGGACCAGCGCAGGTAGCTTTGCACGTGAAAGAAATCAACCATATAAGAGGCTGTGCTTAGTACGAAAAGCAGCAACCATATTTTGAGATAGATCCCAATCGGGTGTTGTTGATTTTCTGCTTCAGACATAAGTACTCCTTACCAAAGATAGAAAAACGCAAAAATAAAGACCCAGACCAAGTCCACAAAGTGCCAGTACAAACCAACAATTTCTATCGTTTCATAGCCACCCCTACGCCCTGTCAGGAAACCAGGGCGTTGGTGTTCTAAATCACCACGCCAGACCTTGATGGCAAAGATCACCAGCAAAATGACGCCTATTGAGACATGGGTGCCGTGAAATCCAGTGACCATAAAAAATACGGAACCAAATTGAGCAGCACCCAAAGGATTGCCCCAAGGTCGAATCCCCTCTTCGGTGATTAACTTTGTCCACTCGAATGCCTGCATACCGACAAATGAAGCCCCCAGTATGGCGGTGATCATCAGCAAAACAAAGGTGGTTCTTCTATCTTTACGGTAGCCATAATTGACTGCCATGGCCATGGTTCCACTGCTGGTGATGAGAATGAATGTCATCAACGCAATCAGGATCAAAGGAATGTGCTTGCCACCAATCGTCAAGGCAAATACTTCGCTCGAGTTGGGCCAGGGTTGGGGTGTTGACATTCGCACGGTCATGTACGAAATTAAGAAAATACTAAAGATAAAAGTGTCGCTGACCAAAAAAATCCACATCATGGTTTTACCCCATGGAACCTTCTTGAACGACTGTTGATCTGAGGACCAGTCACTGACAAAGCCCTTCATACCGGGCTCCAAGACGGGCGAGTGAATAGGTATTGTCGAAACAGGGTGTGTCATATCAGGTCCTTCCCTTTATCCCGCAAATAATCATCAATTCATCCAAGTTGTTCCCAGTGAACAACAAGCCAAAAAGTACAAGCCA
>CAMATW010000019.1 GCA_945861305.1 Bordetella parapertussis
GCAGCCTAGCGCTTGCCAACGACACCCCCGCTGCTCCCGCCAAAGCTGACGCTGCCAAGGGTGGCGCTTTGTACGGCGCTGTTTGCACCTCTTGCCATGGCGCGGATGGCAATTCTGGCGTACCCATTTACCCCAAACTTGCCCAGCAACACCCTGAATACATCGCCAAGCAATTGGGCGAATACAAATCGGGCAAGCGCGCTAACGCCATCATGTCTGGTTTGGCTGCCTCTTTGAGCGAAGACGATGCCCGCAATATTGGTGCTTTTCTTGCCAGTAAAACCGCCAAGCCCGGCTTTGCTAAAGACAAAGACCTCGCCACCTTGGGTGAAAAAATCTACCGTGGCGGCATCGCAGATCGGCAAATCCCCGCATGTGCTGGTTGCCACAGCCCCACAGGCGCGGGCATTCCCTCGCAATACCCCCGCTTGTCCGGCCAGCATGCCGAGTACACCACCTCGCAACTCACCCAGTTCCGTGATGGTGTGCGCCTCAACAGCTTGCAAATGGGCCAAGTCGCTGCTAAATTGAATGACAAGGAAATTAAGGCCTTGGCAGACTACATTGCTGGTTTAAACTAAACTTTAGTTTTCACGTAAAGCACCAAGGCTGACGTGATGTCAGCCTTTTTTCATGGGAGTTGAGCCAATGTTGATCCGTACCGCACCACCTGTTGTATCCGTCGACCTGCCCAGCGAGATCACGCCGCCGTCGGCCTATCTGAACCGCCGCCAGCTCATTGCACAAAGCGTTGCCTTGGGCGCAATCAGCAGCGGTTTGAACTCCGCCTGGGCCCAAGCTGCACTTGCGCCCGCCGTCGCACCTGGCAAATTAGCTGCCTTGCCCAGCAAGCGCTCGTCCTTGGAAAACGCCATGGCCACCGATGTGCCGACCGCCTACGCCTATGCCAGCACTTACAACAACTACTACGAGTTTGGCACCGACAAGTCTGAACCCGCGCGCAATGCCCACACCTTGAAGACCAAGCCATGGGCCTTGGAGATAGAAGGCCTGGTGAAAAAACCCATGCGTTTGGGATTGGAAGAGGTGATGAAGTTGGGCGCCATGGAAGAGCGTATCTACCGTATGCGGTGTGTCGAGGGGTGGTCGATGGTCATTCCGTGGATTGGTTTTTCTTTGTCCACCCTTGTCAAACATGCCGATCCCTTGGGCAGTGCCAAATTCATCGAGTTTGTGACCTTGGCTGACCCCAAGGCCATGCCCAATGTAGGCTCGCGTGTGCTGGATTGGCCTTACACCGAGGGCCTGCGCATGGACGAGGCCATGCACCCCTTGGCCTTGCTGAGCTTTGGCATGTATGGCGAAATTTTGCCTAACCAAAACGGCGCACCTTTGCGATTGGTGGTGCCATGGAAGTATGGTTTCAAAAATGCCAAAAGCATCGTCAAGATCCGTTTCACCGAAAAACAACCCGCCACAGCTTGGAACAAAGCCGCCGCAAACGAATATGGCTTTTATTCGAATGTGAACCCGAATGTGGACCACCCCCGCTGGAGCCAAGCCACCGAACGGCGCATTGGTGAAGATGGGCTGTTCAACAAAAAGCGCAAAACCTTGATGTTTAACGGCTATGAAGCTCAGGTGGCGTCTTTGTATGGCGGCATGGACTTGAGCAAAAATTTCTGAGTCAAGCTGCTTTTCTCATGAACTGGCGCACACTGCTTTTGTCGCCTTGGGCCAAACCTTTTATGTGGCTACTGCTTGTATTGCCTTTGGTTTGGCTGACCTATGCTGCTTTCAATGATTTGCTGGGCGCCAACCCCGCCGAGGCCTTAACGCGCAGCACCGGCGACTGGACCTTGCGCGGTCTGTGCTTGGTGTTAACAGTCACGCCTTTGCGTGAACTCACCCGAACGCCTGCGTTGCTGCGCTTTCGCCGTAGCTTAGGAGTGAGCACCTTTATCTACGCCTGCCTGCACATGCTTTGCTACGCTTGGTTTGACCAAGGATTTGAGTTCAATGACATTTGGCTCGATATTCTTAAGCGACCTTTTATTTGGCTGGGTTTTGGCGGATTGGTTTGCCTGTTGCCTTTGGCCTTGACTTCGTTCAATTCGGCCATTCGCTTCTTGGGTGTGAAGCGCTGGCAAACCCTTCACCGCTTGGTATATGCAGTGGCTGTATTGGCCGTATTGCATTTTTTCTGGATGCGAGCAGGCAAAAACGACTTCGCAGAAGTAGCTGTCTATGCGGCTGTTTTGGGCACCCTATTGGCTTGGCGGGTGTGGAAAGCTGTTCAGAGTCGCTGATTAAACCAATCGCTCTGTGCGGATTTGGTCTTGCGTGGTCTCGCGCTCGCGAATGACGTGCACTTTGTCACCATCGACCAACAACTCGGCGGCGCGTCCGCGGGTGTTGTAGTTGCTGGCCATGCTCATGCAATAAGCCCCTGCCGACATTACCGCCAAATGGTCACCCGCCTGCACCGCCAGCGATCGGTCGCGGCCAATCCAGTCGCCACTTTCGCACACGGGTCCCACCACGTCATACACCGTGGCTTCATCCGCGCGCTGCTGCAGCGGAATAATTTGGTGAAATGCTTGGTACATGGCCGGGCGCGGCAAGTCGTTCATGGCGGCATCAATGATGCAAAAGTTTTTTTGCTCGCCGGGTTTCAAGTAAAGAACCTCGGTCAGGCACACACCGGCATTGCCCACCAGCGAGCGACCGGGTTCAATCAACAAGCGACGCTTGCCAAAACCACGCGCATCCAAACGAGCGAGCAGTTGCGACCACAGCGCATCGGCGGCGGGCGGTGTGTCGCCGTTGTAATCGATGCCAAGGCCCCCGCCAAAGTCGAGGTGGTGGATGGAAACGCCAGCGGCTTCGATGGCTTCAACCAAGTCCAGCACCTTGTCGAGGGCGTCCAAATAAGGCCCCGCGCTGGTGATTTGTGAGCCAATGTGGCAGTCGATGCCCACCACCTTCAGGCCGAGCAAGGATGCGGCGTGTTGGTAGCAACGCAAAGTGTCTTCGTGGGCGATGCCAAATTTGTTGCCCTTCAAACCGGTGGAGATATAGGGGTGGGTTTGCGGGTCCACATTGGGGTTGACGCGGATGCTCACCGGCGCGACTTTGCCGCACGACAGCGCCACAGCACTCAGCAGATCCAACTCGGCTTCGCTCTCGACATTAAAGCAAGCGATACCTGCATCGAGCGCTTGGCGCATCTCGGCGCGGGTTTTGCCCACACCCGAAAAAATCACTTGGTTTGCTTGACCACCCGCAGCCAGCACTCGGCTGAGTTCACCACCCGAGACGATGTCAAAGCCGCAACCCGCTTGGGCAAAGACCTGCAACACGCCCAAAGATGAATTGGCTTTCATGGCGTAATGCACCTGCGCGTCTCGCCCCGCGAAAGCACGTTGGTAGGGGGCCAAAGCGCCTAGCATGGCGGCCTTGGAATACACAAACAGCGGTGTGCCGTGCTGCGCTGCTAATGCGGACAAAGCCAGCTCTTCGCAAAACAACTGGCCGTCACGGCGTGAAAAATAGGGTGCTCCAGGCAAGGCGAGAGATGTCATGGAAATAAGGTGAAAGCGCAGACGCTCAGGGCTGCGTTGTCGTGGAAGGGGTTGATCGGCTGTCGGGCACCAAGACTTGTGGGAACACAGCGCGGTCGCTGGATTCGGGATCAGTGGGGATAAAGAGCGCTCCCTTTTGACCACACCCCACCAAGCCAAAAACCATGCTAAGTGAGAGGAGGATACGTCTGCCTAGAATCTGCCTTGTCATGGTTGAAATTGTAGCCATCCCTTTAACCTCTACGAATGCGATGCTTTACCCAATGACCGATCAGGATTTTTTAAACCAAGCCGAAGCTTTGCTGATGCGACTAGAGCAGTGTTGTGACCAATTGAACGACAGCACCGAAGCCGATATCGATAGCCAACGCAGCGGGGGCATGGTGACATTGACTTTCGCCAACCGCAGTCAAATCGTGGTGAATTTGCAAAAGCCTTTACAAGAAGTGTGGCTGGCTGCTCGCAGTGGTGGCTATCACTTCCGGTTTGATGGACAACACTGGCAAGACACCAAAGGCCAAGGCGAGTTTTGGCAGCGACTCACCCTGGATGCCAGCGAACAATCGGGCTTGGCTTTGGTATTTACGTAAGAGGCTGCACTTTCATTCTTTGAACATATCGAGAATTTTTTTCTTCTCGGTGTCAGCGGCTGTTTCCCCTGTGGTGTCATGCCCTTCGATACCCAAATGCGTCACGCCAGTGGTGCGGGTGAACTCTTGGAAAAACCAGTCGCCGCCTTCAGACACCACGCCAGCTGGCACGGACAAAGGGGTGACAGGCGTATTTTTCAAAGCATTTTGCATATAGCTGATCCACACCGGCAGGCTAAGTCCCCCGCCTGTCTCGCGGTCACCGAGTTTGCGCGGTGTGTCGTAACCAATCCATGTCACTGCCGTGAGTGTGGGGTGGTAGCCAGCAAACCACGCGTCCATAGAGTCATTGGTGGTACCGGTTTTGCCGTAAATATCGTTGCGCTTTAAAACCTGTTGGGCGCGCATAGCAGTACCCGCTCGCGTAACTTCTTGCAGTAAATGGCTCATCACAAATGCATTTCGGGGTTCAACCGCGCGTGAGCGCTCATCCAATTCGATGGGTGTGTATTGCGACAAAACTTTGCCCAGCGGATCGGTCACTTTGGAGATCAAATAGGGCTTAACCAAATAACCCCCATTGGCGAACACTGAATAGCCCAAGGCCACTTGCAAAGGTGTTACCGATCCGGCGCCCAAAGCCATCGTCAAATAAGCCGGATGGCGCTCGGGCTCAAAACCAAAGCGACTGATCCAGTTTTGTGCCTCTTTCGGACCCACTGCTTGCAGGATTCGAATAGAAACCATGTTTTTGGATTTGGCCAAAGCTGTTTTGAGTGGCATGACGCCTTCGAATTTACCGTCGTAATTTTTGGGTTCCCACGCTTGGCTGCCGGTGACGCTGGCATCAAAAAACAGCGGCGCATCATTGACCTGGGTAGCGGGTGTGAAACCTTTTTCCAGCGCGGCCGAGTAAATGAAGGGCTTGAAGCTCGAACCTGGTTGACGCCACGCTTGGGTGACATGATTGAACTTGTTTTTGTCGAAATCAAATCCACCAATCAGCGAACGGATCGCGCCGTCTGTGGGGTCCAGTGCCACAAACGCGCCTTCGACTTCGGGCAATTGGGTCAAAGACCAATCGCCTTTGGCGTTTTTAGCCACCCGCACGATGGCACCCGCGCGCAGTTTGATGTTGGGTGGTGCTTTGTCGGACAAGCCCGATTGCACGGGTTTCAAACCA
Source organism: Bordetella parapertussis (assembly GCA_945861305.1). Taxonomy (GTDB): domain Bacteria; phylum Pseudomonadota; class Gammaproteobacteria; order Burkholderiales; family Burkholderiaceae_C; genus Limnohabitans. The sequence goes on from CAMATW010000019.1 coordinate 5,319, forward strand.
TCGCCCGTGATTTCCAACACCTCGCTGTTTTGTCGCATGACGCGTACTTTTTTCGGGGCGACTTCGAGCACCACAGCGGCCAGCAAATCGCCTTTATCACCGGCGTCGATCAAGGCCTCATCGATGGCGTCCTCTTGCTCGCGCGGGTCGGTGGGCAGGGTGATGAATTTTTCGGGCCCACGGTAGACCTGACGTAACTCGTAGTCCATGATGCCGCGACGCAATGCTTGGTAAGCGACCTCTTGGTCATCGGCTTTGATGGTGGTGTACACATTCAGACCGCGGGTGTAGCTGTCGGGGCCGTATTGGACAAACATAAGTTGGCGCGCCATCTCGGCCACGTAGTCGGCATGGGTGGTGTTGGGTGTGGTGACGCTGCGGATTTTCAGTTCTTCGACTTTGGCGCTATCTGCCTGCGCCTTGGTGATAAAGCCGTTTTCTTGCATTCGCTCGATGATGTAGAGCTGGCGTGAGCGAGCGCGTTTGGGGTTGTTGATGGGGTTGTAGGCCGAGGGTGCTTTGGGCAGGCCAGCGAGCATGGCGGCTTCAGCGATGCTTAAGGACTGAATGGGTTTGCCAAAGTACGTTTCGGAAGCAGCTGCAAACCCGTAAGCGCGGTGGCCTAAGAAAATCTGGTTCAAATAGATTTCAAAAATCTGGTCTTTGCTGAGCAAATGCTCAAGCTTGTAGGTCAGCAACAGCTCGTAAATTTTGCGGGTGAACGTTTTCTCGGAAGACAGGTAGACATTGCGCGCCACCTGCATGGTGATGGTGGATGCGCCTTGGCTTTTGGCGCGACCCACATTGGCCAAGCTGGCACGGGCCAAACCGATGTAGTCCACCCCACCGTGCTGGTAAAAACGCGCATCCTCGATGGAGAGCACGGCTTGCTTGACCACATCGGGTATGTCTTTGAAGGGCACCAATTTGCGCCGCTCTTCGCCAAACTCGCCAATCACTTTGCCCTCGGCGGAAAAAACCCGCATCGATAACTTGGGACGGTAGTCAGCCAAATCGGAGATGTCAGGCAACTGGGGATAGGCCATGGCAAGCGCGACGCCTACAAGCAAAACCACGCTCAGAAAACCCGCCACACCCAGGCCTGTACCCCAGACAAAGAAGCTGCCCAGCACTTGCCACAAGGTGGATGGGGAGGACTTGACCGGTTCGGCGCGAGGGCTTTCGGGAGGCATGGAGGGTGGGGGCATGGGAATGGTGTGCCGCTGGTGGGCGATCAAGAGAGTAAGTGCATTGTAAAAACTTCGCCAGTCCAGCTTAACCCAAGGCCTTGGGGCCGGATTTACAACCTGTTGCCATGTTTAATCAGGAGGTTTTATGCGCCGACTCTTTCCCCGCTCCAACCGTCGCAGTTTGGGTGTGGTGATCCAAACCGATGGCTTGGCCTTGGCCCAAGCCATCGCACCCGTCAAGGGGCAGTTGCACATCCAACGCTGGCATTGGCTGGCTTTGCAAGATGCGCCCAAGACCCACCAAAGCCTGTTGGCGGGATGGCCCGACCCCACTTGGTTGCGCAACGCTCGCTACAAAGCCGGTTGTCAGGCACAAGACGCGGCGCTGTCGATTGAAGACACACGGCTGCGTCGTTTCAGCTTGACGCTGCAAAGTGGTTTGCATGTGCGCGATCAGGTCAAGGCCATTGAGGCAGAACTTAACAGGCAACTGCCTTGGCCCTTAGTCGACACGGTCTGGGACTTTCACACCTTGCCAGCCCCCGACGGGGCGACCTTTGCGAACCAAACACAGCGCCCCGCGTGGCTGGTGGCAGCCATGCAAGCGCAATCGGTACAGCACGTTGAGGTCTTGGCTACGCAACGCGCTTGGGTGGCGGCTTGCGAGCACTGGTGCCGGGCGGCAGGTCTGTGGTTGATGCGCCTCGAGCCTGCATGGCAGGCTGAGGCGCGTTGGCAACTGCAAAGCAGCGATGTCAGCTGGCTTGCCGTGCAGGGGATGGCACCCCAGTTGCAAGCGCGTGCCGGTGGCTTGGCCTTGGGCGTGCTCGCCCCATGAGCACGCTCAATTTGGTGCCATGGCGCGAGCGCCAGCGACAAGCGGTGTTGCAGCGCTGGCAAATCGGCGGCTTACTTGCCGCGGCGGCGACCTTTGCCATGGTGTTTGCCATTGACCTCTGGCTGGCAGACGCCAATGCGGCACACGAGGCAAACATATCAGCGTGGCAGCATCATCAACAAGCTTTGCAACCCAAATTGCAAGACGCAGCGCTGTGGCAAACCCGTTATCGCCAAGCGCAGCAGGTACAGCAGGCTTGGCCGCAATGGCAACAGCAGCAGTGGCAAGCGTGGCGTTCATTCATCAACTTTTTAAGTGTGCCACCGCGTGGCTTGCAGCTCAGCCAAGTCCAATGGCGCGATGGTCAATGGCAGCTGCAAGTACGTGCCTTTAACGCTTCGCAGGTGTTGCGTTGGCAAGACCAGTTACAAGCCCATGGCATTGCAGTCAGGGTGCAGCCCACGCCGGTGTCCAGTCAGTTATGGCGCTGCCCACGAGGACGCTTGTGGCATTTACATACCTTTGAGCTCAGCTCGCCTGCCCTCCAAGGAGTTCGTTCATGAGCCTGCGCTGGAAGTTGGGGGCGCTCTGGTGGCCACAGTGGCGCAGCCATTGGCGGGTCTTGCACGCTTGGCCCTTGTCTGCGCAATGCCTGCTGCTCAGCGCTTTGGCGTTGCTGATGAGCCTTTGGCTGAGTTGGCAAGTCTCGGGCCAAGCTTGGTTGACATGGTGGCAGGCACTGCAGCGCGAAGAGGACGTTTTGCTGCAGTTGCAAACCTTGCAACGGCAACTGGATCAACATCAGAAGCGAGTAGAGGCCTTGCAGGCCATGCGCCACCCTTCTGGACAAGACTGGCCAGCGTGGGTCAGTATTTTGCCAAGCAATGTAGACGCCCATCTGCAGGGAAGGCGCGATTGGAGCGGCAGTTTGCCCAGCCTATTGGTGGCTTGGCAAACCTTTGCGCAGCAGGCTCCGCAAGCAAGTGTCAACGCTTTTGTGATCAGTGCGGACAGCGAAAAAAAGTCGTCGACCACCGCGCCGCACTTGAGCCTGCAACTGCACACCCAAGACGATGCCGAGCAAGCCCTCAAGCGCTTTGGGACTTCAAGCGCCAAGCCGGCGCCCGCACCAGCGCGGACCGATGGGCGCATGCCTGCGCGTTTGTTCAATCCCTTTGATACGACTGGCTTGCCCCAAGGCTTGCCGACACTTGCGCCCACGGTTGTGGGCCAAGCCCGATTGCCCGATGCCGACTTATCGCAATGGCAGTGGGTGGGTGCTTTAAGTTCAGGGGATAAATCTCGCGCATTGCTCACCAACGAGGGCCTGCTCTACACCTTGCAGGCCGGACAAGCTTTGGGCGCGCATGGCGGGGAGGTGACACAGGTCGGCACCGACCATGTGTTGCTGCGCCAGTGGGTCGCCGATAGTCAAGGCCAGTGGCAAGCGCAGTCAAGCCGTTGGCCCGTCAAGGGGGCACCATGAAGTCGCTCATCCGTATTGTCTTTGCCTTTTGCTTTGCGCTGATGGATGCAGCCCATGCTCAGCCACAGACACTGCCCGACGCGCCACCGGTGTTCAGTGGCGCACCCATGTCCATGGACTTTCCCAAAATTGAGTTACGCACAGCCCTGCAACTGATTGCCGACTTCAGTGGTGTCAATATGGTGGTGGCAGACAGTGTGAGCGGCACGCTCAGTCTGCGCTTAAACCAAGTACCTTGGGACCAAGTACTGCACACCGTGCTGCAAACCAAGGGCTTGGGTCAACACAGATTGGGGGACGTGTTGTGGGTTGCGCCAGTTGCTGAATTGGCCGCCAGAGAAAAGGCCATGCTGGAGAGTCGCGTGGCAATGCAAGCCCTAGAGCCGGTGCAAACCCGCGCTTTTGCACTCAATTACGCCAAAGCACACGACCTGCTGGTGCCTTTGCTCAGCAGCAACGGCGTGGTCAGCAACAACCCTGCACCTCGCTTGTTGAGTGCACGTGGTTCGGCCTTGGTTGACGTGCGAACCAACCAGTTGTTTGTGACTGATGTGGCCGATAAGCTGGCGCAGGTTGCCTTGTTGATAGAGCGCATTGACATACCGCAACGGCAGGTGCTGATTGAGGCGCGCATCATCGAAGCCTCGGACACTTTTGCCAGAAGTTTGGGTGTACGTTTGGGTCGCGGTGACAACAACGCCCGGTTGTTGCAACTGCCTGCGACGGGTTTGCAGGGCCAAGAGGCCGCCACTTTGGCCTTGTCCTTGTTTGACCCCGTCCGAACGCTGCGCTTGTCGGTGGAGTTGTCTGCGCTGGAGGCCGAGGGTTTGGGTAGGGTGGTAGCCAGCCCGCGCTTGGTCACGGCTGATCAAGCCAAGGCGGTGATCGAGCAAGGTACCGAGTTGCCCTACCAAGTTTCGGCAGGCAACGGCGCCACCTCCATCGCTTTTCGCAAAGCCAATTTGCGCTTGGAGGTTACGCCTCGCATCACCCCCGAGGGAAGCATCACCATGGACTTGGATGTGCACAAAGACAGCGTGGGCCAAAGCACGCCTGCCGGTTTCGCCATCGACACCAAGCATGTCAGCACCCAAGTGCGGGTCGACGATGGCGGCACGGTGATGATTGGCGGCATTTTTGAGACCAGCGATAACCAAAACTTGGCCGGTGTGCCGGGCTTGCGTGATTTGCCCGGCGTGGGTTGGCTGTTTGGCAACCGCAGCAACAAGCGCAGCAAGCAAGAGTTGCTGATATTCCTAAGCCCTAAAATGCTACCGCAACGTGCTTTAGCACCGTGAGAAAGTATTTATCGTGTTGGCCTTGGTGGGTATGCCCGGTAGCGGCAAGTCAACAGTCGGGCGACAAATCGCCCGCAAAATCGGCTGCGCCTTTGTCGACTCTGATCACGTCATCGAGCAGCGCTTGGGTTGCAGCATCAAAGAATATTTTGAGCGCCAAGGCGAAGCCGCTTTTCGTGATGTGGAGAGCCAAACCTTGGACGACATCACCCGCCAAGCAGTGGGTGTGCTGGCCACCGGCGGCGGCGCGGTGCTGCGTCCTGCCAACCGGGCTTTGCTGCACGAGCGCACCACGGTGTGCTACTTGCGTGTCAGCCCCGAGGAAATTTTTCGCCGCTTGCGTCACGACCGCCAACGCCCGCTGTTGCAAGTCGCTGACCCCGAGGCCAAGTTGCGAGAATTGTTTGCCCAGCGTGACCCGCTTTACCAAGAAACCGCCCATTACGTGATTGAATCTCACCGCCCGCGTATTCCCACCATGGTCACCATGGTGATGAGCCAACTCGAACTCGCCGGACTTTTGCCTGTGGCAGAAACACCTCCCCATGCCACATGACACCCACCGCCAAGTCAGCATCGCTTTGGGCGATCGAAGCTATGCCATCAGCATTGACGCGGGCTTGCTGTCTTTGGACAGCGCTTGGCAAGGCTTGCCTCGTGCAGCTACCGCCTTGATCGTCACCAATGACACGGTAGGCCCCTTGTACGCCGCAGATTTACAGCGCAGTTTGTCTGCCCATTACCCCAAGGTACTTACCCTCAGCCTGCCCGATGGCGAGGCCTACAAAACTTTGGAAACCTTGCAAAGCATTTTCGATGTGCTGCTAGAAAACGCCTGTGACCGCAAAACCGTTTTGTTTGCTCTGGGCGGCGGCGTGGTCGGAGATATCACAGGCTTTGCGGCGGCTTGCTATATGCGGGGTGTGCCGTTTGTGCAGGTGCCCACCACCTTGCTGGCGCAGGTCGATTCTTCGGTGGGTGGCAAAACCGCCATCAACCACCCGATTGGTAAAAACATGATCGGCGCGTTTTACCAGCCCGAACGCGTGGTTTGCGATTTACACACTTTGCAAAGCTTGCCAGCCCGTGAACTGAGCGCTGGTTTGGCCGAGGTCATCAAATACGGGCCCATCGCTGACATGGCGTTTTTCGATTGGATTGAAAACAACTTAGACGCTTTGCTGCAGCGCGACCCGCAAGCTTTGGCTTACGCGGTGCAACGTAGTTGCGAGATCAAAGCGCATGTGGTGGGCCAAGATGAGCGCGAATCAGGCTTGCGGGCGATTTTGAATTTCGGCCACACCTTTGGCCACGCCATTGAAGCGGGTTTGGGTTTTGGCAAATGGCTGCATGGCGAGGCCGTGGGTTGCGGCATGGTCATGGCCGCACAGTTATCCCAGCGCTTGGGCTTGGTGGACGCGGCGTTCACCGAACGCCTGACCACCTTGATCCAACGTGCAGGCCTGCCCACCGTTGGCCCCGATTTGGGGGTCGAGGTTTATTTACACCATATGCGGGTGGACAAAAAAGCCGAGGCAGGCGACATACGCTTTGTGCTGATCGACCCACCTGGCACGGCGGTGGTGCGCGGCGCACCCGACGTCTTGTTGGCCGAGGTGATTCAGGCCTGTTGCCGCTGATGTTGGCTGTCTACGCCTGCGACCCCGCGCAGTCACAGGGTAGGCGCTTCCCCGAGAGCGATGCCCCTACGCGCAACGCGTTTCAGCGTGACCGCGACCGCATTGTTCACTCCACCGCGTTTCGCCGCTTGGTCTATAAAACCCAGGTCTTCTTGAACCACGAAGGTGATTTGTTTCGCACCCGCTTGACGCATTCTTTGGAGGTGGCGCAACTTGCCCGTTCCATGGCCCGCACACTGGGTTTGCATGAAGACTTAGTAGAAGCCATTGCCTTGGCGCACGACTTGGGCCACACACCCTTTGGTCATGCGGGGCAAGACGCTTTGAACGAGTGCATGGCGCCCTATGGGGGTTTTGAGCACAACTTACAAAGCCTGCGCGTGGTGGATGGCTTGGAAGAACGGTACCCGCAGTTTGATGGGCTGAACCTGTGCTTTGAAACCCGCGAAGGCATTTTGAAGCACTGCTCGGTGCGCAACGCACAACTCCTAGAAGCACAAGAACCCAGCGGTGTGGCAGCGCGGTTTTTGACAAAAGGCCAGCCGAGCTTAGAGGCGCAGTTGTGCAATATTGCAGACGAGATGGCCTACAACGCCCACGACATCGACGATGGTGTGCGCTCGGGCCTCATCAGCTTGTCGCAGCTCGAAGACGTGGCCTTGTTTGATGACTACCGCCGTCAAGTGCATACCGAATTTGCCGATTTATCGGGGCGACGCTTGTTGTATGAAGCGATACGGCGTATGTTGAGCGATCAGGTCTACGACGTATTGCAAGCCACCCAAAGCGCCCTTGAACAACATGCGCCCGACAGCGTGGATGCGGTACGTGCTGCGCCTGCCATGGTGCTGTTTTCTCCCCCTATGCAGCAGCGCTCGACGCAGCTGAAAACTTTTTTGCTCCACCATTTGTACCGGCACCCAAAGGTGATGCAAACCACCGATTGGGCCAAGCAAGTGGTGGGCGAGTTGTTCGCGGTCTACTTGGCCCGCCCGCAAGAAATGCCCGAGGGCCACGCCAAGCGTGACAACCTGCCCCGAGCTGTTGCCGACTACATCGCTGGCATGACCGACCGCTTTGCCAGCCGTGAGCATGCCCGCTTGGTGAGTCAACTGCCTACCCCTTCAGACTAACCATACTTAGCCATGCACCAACCCGCTGACACCGAACGCATCGCCATCGAAGACACGCAACTCTGGCTGACCCGCGCCGTGGTGGGCTTGAACCTGTGCCCGTTTGCCAAAGCGGTGATGGCCAAAGGGCAGGTGCGCTATGTGGTGACCGAACTTACCGAGCCTGAGCAGGTTTTAATTCTGTTGCAAACCGAGATGCAAACCTTGGTGGAGGCTGACCCCGAAACGCTGGACACCACGTTATTGATTGCGCCCTATCTGTTGCCCCACTTTATGGACTTCAACGAGTTTTTGTTCGACTGCGAAGCAGTGCTTCGCGGCCTGGACTTGGAAGGCGTTGTGCAAATCGCTGATTTTCACCCTGGCTACCAGTTTGCGGGCACTGAGCCCGACGATGTGGAAAACCTCACCAATCAGTCGCCTTACCCCACGCTGCATTTGCTGCGCGAAGAAAGCGTCAGCCGCGCCGTTGAAGCTTTCCCCGATGCCGCCTTGATCTACGACCGCAACACCGCTTTGCTGCGCGAGATGGGCACGGCGGGTTGGCAGGCTTTGGGGATGCAAGCGAGGTTGTATGACTAAGGCTCATCAAGACCCCAGTTCGCAACTAGACCTGCGCCCCGGCCAGTCCATCGAGCTGCTCAAGGCACTTCACATCCTCACGCGTGAAGGCAAAATCAACCAAGATTCGCGGCGCAAGTTAAAGCAGGTCAACCACCTGTACCAGTTCATCGAAAAGCTGCTCACGGCACTGACCGACAACGAGCAGGGTCCCACGCTTGCCGACCACGGCGCGGGCAAGTCTTACCTGGGTTTCATCATTTACGATTTGTTTTTTAAAGTTTTGGGCAAGGGTCTCATTTACGGCATTGAGACGCGCAGCGAATTGGTCGCGTCGTCAAAGGCATTGGCGCAGCACTTGGGGTTTGATCGCATGACGTTTCTCAACCTGAGCGTGGCTGAGTCTGTGCACAGTGATGCCTTGGCGGCAAACATCGATGTGGTCACCGCGCTGCACGCTTGCGACACCGCCACCGATGACGCCATTGCTTTTGGTTTGGCCAAACATGCCAAATACATGGTCTTGGTGCCGTGCTGTCAAGCTGAACTGGCACGCTCGCTCAACCACCACAAGGCGCTGAATTTGCAGCGTACGCCGCTGGCCGAGTTGTGGCGTCATCCGTTGCACACCCGTGAGATGGGCAGCCAGCTCACCAATGTGCTGCGCTGTTTGTACCTTGAGTCGCAGGGCTACAAAGTGACCGTCACCGAGTTGGTGGGTTGGGAGCACAGCATGAAAAACGAACTCATCTTGGCAGAGTTCACCGGCCATCCACAGCGAACATCAGCCATGCGTTTGCAGGCATTGCTAGAAGAATTTGGTTTGAAAGATATACAAGCTTTACGCTATCCCTTGCTAAGCCTAGAAACTGAGCAATAAGAACTAGGCAATAGCGCGATATTTGCCTATTGTGAGCTGTCCTCAACCCAAAGGACAGTCCATGAATATTCTCATCACAGGTTCCATGGGCAATATTGGAACCAGTACATTGACGGCCTTGCTTGGGCCTTTGCTACCCTTGGTCCGATTTTTTCGTCCCGTGGTCAGGTGGGTGATCTTGCGCCAGTCACCCTATTTACGTGTCAGGTAGGCCGCTAACCACTTTTTGCCAAGCAATGTCAGCGATCGGGGCGAAGTCTCCTTGAAGGGCGGCTAGGCACATGCGCTGCAAGGTGTCGGCATGGGGCAACACGGTGCCTGCAAAACAAGGACGGCGTTGCGCGTCGAGCAGCAGCAAGGTGGGGAAGTTTTCAATATCGAGGTCGCCCAACAGTGCGTCGTGCTCCTCCACATCCACCCAGACAAACCGTGCTTGCGGCATTTCAGCCGCCAAGCGCTCAAACAGCGGCTGGTATTCACGGCAAGTGCCACACCACTGCGCGCACAGGCAATATACCCATAGCATAGGGGTACCTGCTGGGGTTGCCGTCGCACTGGGTGTAACCATGCCACAAGTTTAGATGCTTAATTGGGGTCAGATTCCAATTAAAATTGGGGTCAGATTCCAATTAATATGGGTGCATGGCCCGCTTACCCCGTCTCACCCTTGCCGGATACCCGCACCACATCATTTTGCGGGGGAATAACCGCCAAGCCATCTTCATGGACAGCGCTGACTTTCAGCGGATGCTGGCTTTGCTGCAAGCCCATGCACAAGATCAGCAGGTACAAATACATGCCTATGTATTGATGAGCAACCACCTGCATTTGTTGCTCACCCCGTTGCAAAACGACAGTTTGCCCAAGATGATGCAAGCAGTTGGTCGCTCGTATGTGCTGTATTTCAACAAGCGCCATGGGCGCAGCGGCACCTTGTGGGAAGGCCGTTATCGCTCCACGCTGATACAGACCGAGCGGTATTTGTTGGCCTGCATGGCTTATATCGATCTCAACCCTGTGCGCGCCAGCATGGTGGTACAGGCCGCAGACTACCTGTGGTCCAGCCACGGGCATTACATAGGCCGGCAAAACGAAGCCTGGCTCTCACCCCACCCTTTGTACTGGGAAATGGGCAATACACCATTTGCCCGCGAGGCTGCGTACGCAGCCATGGTTCAATCGGGAATAGCTCAAAAACAGCAGCAGGCACTCACATCATCAGCCTTGAGCGGTTGGGCTTTGGGAGAAGATGCTTTTGTTGAAGGCTTGCAAAAGCAAACCCCCAGGCGGGTCAATGTCGCCAAAGCGGGCCGGCCTTTTGGAAAAAAATCATCTTAATCTGTCCCCAATTATTTATTAACATGCCGAAATTAAAATTAATTGGGATCTGACCCCGATTAATTTGTTTGGAATTTGGCGTGGTTTGCACTATATTGGCCTACCTGCCTGAATACTGAGGAAAACCCTATGCAATCCGGATTTACCCATGGTTTGTATGACCCTGCCCAAGAACATGACGCCTGTGGCGTGGGTTTTGTGGCGCATATCAAAGGGGATAAAACCCATGCCATCGTCAGCCAAGCGCTGAAGATATTGGAAAACCTGGACCACCGGGGTGCGGTGGGTGCCGACAAATTGATGGGTGACGGCGCGGGCATCTTGATTCAATTGCCTGACGCGCTGTACCGCGCCGACATGGCCCGGGCTGGAACGGCCCCGGACGGTTCCGTGGGCGTGACCTTGCCCGCACAAGGCGAATACGGGGTGGGCATGATTTTTCTGCCCAAAGAACATGCATCACGATTGGCCTGCGAGCAAGAACTCGAGCGCGCCATCCGCGCTGAAGGTCAGGTGCTGCTGGGCTGGCGCGATGTGCCGGTGAATGCGGACATGCCCATGTCGCCCACCGTTCGGGCTAAAGAGCCTGTCATTCGCCAAGTCTTCATTGGTCGTGGCAACGACGTCATCGTGCAAGATGCCTTGGAGCGCAAGCTTTACGTCATTCGCAAAACCGCCAGCGCGGCCATCTCGCACCTGAACTTGAAACACGGCAAAGAATATTACGTGCCCAGCATGTCGAGTCGCACCATCATCTACAAAGGTTTGCTGCTGGCCGACCAAGTGGGCACCTATTTCAAAGACTTGCAAGATGAGCGCTGCGTTTCCGCTTTGGGTTTGGTGCACCAGCGCTTTTCCACCAACACCTTCCCCGAGTGGCCACTGGCCCACCCTTACCGCTATGTGGCGCACAACGGCGAGATCAACACCGTCAAGGGCAACTACAACTGGATGAAGGCACGTGAAGGCGTGATGTCCTCCGCCGTGTTGGGCAACGATTTGCAAAAGCTCTACCCCATCAGCTTTGCCGACCAGTCCGATACCGCCACCTTTGACAATTGCCTCGAGTTGCTCACCATGGCGGGCTATCCCCTGAGCCAAGCGGTGATGATGATGATTCCCGAGCCGTGGGAAAACCACAGCACCATGGACCCGCGTCGCCGTGCGTTTTATGAATACCACGCCGCCATGCTCGAGCCTTGGGATGGCCCCGCCTCCATCGTCTTCACCGATGGCCGCCAAATTGGCGCCACCTTGGACCGCAACGGCCTGCGCCCCTCGCGTTACTGCATCACCGACGACGATTTGGTCATCATGGGCTCCGAGTCTGGCGTGCTGCCCGTGCCCGAGAGCAAGATTGTTCGCAAGTGGCGTTTGCAGCCCGGCAAGATGTTCTTGATCGACCTCGAGCAAGGCCGCATGATCAACGACGAAGAGTTGAAGTCCGGCTTGGCCAACAGCAAGCCCTATAAGCAATGGATTGAAAACCTGCGCATCCGTTTGGACGATGTGGCCGAGCACCCCGTGGGCAGCCCAGAGCAAAGCGGCATCTCGCTGCTGGACCGCCAACAAGCCTTTGGTTACAGCCAAGAAGATTTCAAATTCCTCATGGCACCCATGGCGGCCAATGGCGAAGAGGCCTTGGGATCCATGGGCAACGACAGCCCACTGGCCGTACTGTCCAACAAAAACAAATCGCTTTACAACTACTTCAAGCAGTTGTTCGCGCAAGTGACCAACCCGCCGATCGACCCGATCCGCGAGGCCATCGTCATGTCGCTGGTGTCGTTTGTCGGCCCCAAACCCAATTTGCTCGACATCAACCAAGTCAACCCACCCATGCGCCTAGAGGTAAGCCAGCCCGTGCTGGACTTCCAAGACATGGCCAAGCTGCGCCACATCGAGAGCATGACCCACGGCAAGTTCAAAAGTGCCACCTTGGACATCACCTACCCCGTGGGCTGGGGCCACGAAGGCGTGGAAGCCAAACTGGCCTCACTGTGCGCTGAAGCGGTCGACCACATCAAGAGCGGCCACAATATTTTGATCATCAGCGACCGCGCCATGAACGTGGGTCAGGTGGCGATTCCTGCTGTGTTGGCGTTGTCGGCCATTCACCAGCACTTGGTCAAAGAAGGCTTGCGCACCAGCGCGGGCTTGGTGGTCGAAACTGGCAGCGCCCGTGAGGTGCATCACTTCGCGGTGCTGGCCGGTTACGGCGCTGAAGCCGTGCACCCGTATTTAGCGATGGAGTCATTGGCGGCCATGCACGCCGAATTGCCGGGTGACTTGTCGGCTGACAAAGCCATCTACAACTATGTGAAAGCGATTGGCAAGGGCCTGTCCAAAATCATGTCCAAGATGGGCGTGTCCACCTATATGTCGTACTGCGGTGCGCAGTTATTCGAAGCGATTGGCGTCAACAGCGACACCATCAGCAAATACTTCACCGGCACACCCAGCCGTGTCGAAGGCATTGGTATTTTTGAGATCGCCGAAGAAGCCATCCGCATGCACGCCAGTGCCTTCAGCAACGACCCCGTGCTGGCCACCATGCTCGACGCGGGTGGCGAATACGCGTGGCGCACCCGTGGTGAAGACCACATGTGGTCGCCCGATGCCATCGCCAAGTTGCAGCACAGCACCCGTGCCAACAACTTCAGCACCTACAAAGAGTATGCCCAACTCATCAACGACCAAAGCCGTCGCCACATGACGCTGCGCGGCTTGTTCGAATTCAAAATCGATCCCGCCAAAGCCATTGCCTTGGACCAAGTCGAGCCTGCGTCTGAAATCGTCAAACGCTTTGCCACCGGCGCCATGTCGCTGGGCTCCATCTCCACCGAAGCCCATGCCACTTTGGCGGTGGCCATGAACCGCATTGGCGGCAAAAGCAACACCGGCGAAGGCGGCGAAGACCCCGCTCGCTACCGCAACGAACTCAAAGGCATCCCCATCAAAGCAGGCGAGACTTTGAAGAGTGTGATTGGCGACAAGCAAGTGGAAGTGGACCTGCCTTTGCTGGCCGGCGACTCGCTGCGCTCCAAAATCAAGCAAGTGGCCTCGGGCCGTTTTGGTGTGACCGCTGAATACCTCAGCAGCGCGGACCAAATTCAAATCAAGATGGCGCAAGGCGCCAAGCCGGGCGAGGGCGGTCAACTCCCCGGCACCAAGGTGTCCGAGTACATCGGCTTCTTGCGTTACTCGGTGCCCGGCGTGGGCCTCATCTCACCCCCACCGCACCACGACATCTACTCCATCGAAGACTTGGCGCAACTCATCCACGACTTGAAAAACGTGGCGCCGCATGCCGATGTGAGCGTGAAGCTGGTGTCCGAGGTGGGTGTCGGCACCATCGCCGCGGGTGTGGCCAAGTGCAAGGCCGACCATGTGGTGATCGCCGGTCATGACGGCGGCACCGGTGCCTCGCCTTGGTCGTCCATCAAGCATGCGGGCAGCCCTTGGGAAATCGGTTTGGCCGAAACCCAGCAGACCTTGGTGATGAACGGTTTGCGCGGTCGCATTCGGGTGCAAACCGACGGCCAAATGAAAACCGGCCGCGATGTGGCCATTGGTGCCTTGTTGGGTGCCGATGAGTTCGGTTTTGCCACCGCGCCCTTGGTGGTCGAGGGCTGCATCATGATGCGCAAATGCCACTTGAACACCTGCCCCGTGGGCGTGGCCACCCAAGACCCCGCGCTGCGCCAAAAATTCTCTGGCAAGCCCGAGCATGTGGTGAACTATTTCTTCTTTGTGGCCGAAGAAGTGCGCCACATCATGGCGCAACTGGGCATCGCCAAGTTTGACGACTTGATTGGCCGTGCCGATTTGCTCGACATGAAAAAAGGCGTCGAGCATTGGAAAGCCCGTGGCTTGGACTTTGGCCGATTGCTGGCCATGCCTGCTGTGCCCCAAGGCACAGCCTTGCACCACACCGACACCCAAGACCATGGCTTGGACAAAGCGCTGGACAAGATGCTGATAGAGAAAAGCCGCGCCGCCATCGACAAGGGCGAGAAGGTGCAGTTCATGGAAGTCACGCGCAACGTCAACCGCTCGGTCGGTGCGATGCTGTCCGGTGCGCTGACCCAAGTGCGCCCCGAGGGCTTGCCCGATGACACGCTGCGCATTCAGTTAGAGGGCACCGGCGGTCAATCGTTTGGCGCTTTCTTGGCCAAAGGCATTACCTTGTATTTGATTGGCGACGCCAACGACTACACCGGCAAAGGTTTGTCGGGTGGGCGTGTGGTGGTGCGACCCAGCATCGACTTTCGAGGCGAGTCCACCCAAAACATCATTGTGGGCAACACCGTGCTGTATGGCGCGACCAGTGGCGAAGCGTTTTTCAGCGGCGTGGCCGGTGAACGCTTTGCGGTGCGCCTCTCGGGTGCAACGGCGGTGGTCGAAGGCACGGGCGACCATGGTTGCGAATACATGACCGGTGGCACCGTGGCGGTGCTGGGCATCACCGGTCGCAACTTTGCAGCAGGCATGAGCGGCGGCGTGGCCTATGTGTTTGACGAAGACGGACAGTTCAGTACTCGCTGCAACACCGCCATGGTCAGCTTGGACAAGGTGTTGGACGAAAAGACCCAAGCCGCTGACACACCGCAAGCCCTGTGGCACCGCGGCCAAAGCGATGAGGCGCAGTTAAAGAAACTGCTCGAAGACCACCACCGTTGGACTGGCTCTAAACGCGCCCGTGCCTTGTTGGACGATTGGGCGCAAGCCCGCACCAAGTTCGTCAAGGTCTTCCCCAACGAATACAAACGCGCTTTGGGCGAATTGGCGGCGGCGGCCGCCTCGGCCGACAAACCCGCCAAGGCCAAAAAAGCCACGGTCAAGTCTTAAGCGCTCACAAAGGACACATACATCATGGGAAAAATCACTGGCTTCATGGAATTTGAGCGCATCGAAGAGGGCTACAAGCCTGTCCCTGAGCGCTTGAAGCATTACAAAGAGTTTGTCATCGGCTTGAGCCCCGACCAGGCCAAAGACCAAAGCGCACGTTGCATGGATTGCGGCACACCGTTTTGCAACAGCGGCTGCCCCGTCAACAACATCATCCCCGACTTCAACGACTTGGTGTTCTCCAACCAATGGCAGAACGCGCTGACGGTTTTGCACAGCACCAACAACTTCCCCGAGTTCACCGGCCGCATTTGCCCCGCACCCTGCGAGGCGGCGTGCACCTTGAATGTGAACGACGACCCGGTGGGCATCAAGTCGATTGAGCACGCCATCATCGACCGCGGATGGGCCGAGGGCTGGGTCAAGCCCCAACTGCCAGCCCAAAAAACAGGCAAGAAAGTGGCCGTCATCGGTGCCGGTCCTGCGGGATTGGCAGCGGCGCAGCAGTTGGCGCGTGTGGGCCATGCGGTCACCGTGTTCGAGAAAAACGACCGCGTGGGCGGCTTGCTGCGCTATGGCATCCCCGACTTCAAAATGGAAAAAAGCCACATCGACCGCCGCGTGGAACAAATGCAGGCCGAAGGCGTGGTCTTCAAAACCGGCGTGTTGGTGGGCAACTGGCCCAAGGACAGCAAGGTCACCAACTGGGCCAAAGAAACCATCAGCGCCGAGCAGCTGAAAAAAGAATTCGACGCGGTGCTTTTGAGTGGCGGCTCTGAAGTTTCGCGCGACCTGCCCGTGCCAGGGCGTGAACTGAGCGGCGTGCATTTCGCCATGGAGTTTTTGCCCCAGCAAAACAAAGTCAACGCCGGTGACAAATTCAAAGATCAGCTGCGTGCAGACGGCAAACACGTCATCGTGATTGGCGGGGGCGACACCGGCAGCGACTGTGTCGGTACCTCCAACCGCCATGGCGCGGCCAGCGTGACCCAGTTCGAGGTCATGCCCCAGCCCCCCGAGGAAGAAAACAAACCACTGGTGTGGCCGTATTGGCCGCTGAAATTGCGCACCAGTTCCAGCCACGAAGAGGGTTGCGAGCGTGAATTTGCCATCTCCACCAAAGCCTTTATGGGCAAAAACGGCCAACTCACCAGCCTCAAAACTGTTCATGTGGAAATGAAAGACGGCAAGCTCAGCGAAGTAGCTGGTACCGAAAAAGATTACCCAGCCGACATGGTGCTGTTGGCCATGGGCTTTACCAACCCCGTTGCCAGCGTGCTCGATGCCTTTGGTGTGGACAAAGACGCTCGAGGCAACGCCAAAGCCCACACCGAGGAGGGGGGCTACATCACCAATGTGCCCAAGGTGTTTGCCGCAGGCGACATGCGCCGCGGCCAGTCGCTGGTGGTCTGGGCCATCCGCGAAGGCCGCCAAGCCGCGCGGACCATTGACCAGTACCTGATGGGTGAGAGCGCGCTACCACGTTAAAGTAGCGGACTATGTCCTCGTCCTCCAACTCTTTGGTCGTTTTGCGCGATCTGCACTTCGCCTACGGGGACAGACCTATTTTGGAGGGAGTCTCCCTAGAGGTGCCGCGCGGCAAAATCACCGCGCTCATGGGGGCCTCCGGGGGCGGCAAAACCACGGTGTTGCGTTTGATTGGTGGACAGTACAAGGCCCAGTCGGGCAGCTTGTTGTTTGACGGTCAAGAGGTGTCCCAATTCTCCCACGAGCAACTCTATGCCGCCAGGCGTCGCATGGGCATGTTGTTTCAGTTTGGCGCTTTGTTCACCGACATCAGCGTGTTTGACAACGTGGCCTTCCCTTTGCGTGAACACACAGATTTGCCCGAAGCCATGGTGCGCGACATTGTGTTGATGAAACTCGAGGCTGTCGGCTTGCGCGGTGCACGCGATTTGCTGCCCAGCGAAATATCGGGCGGCATGGCGCGGCGTGTGGCTTTGGCACGTGCGATTGCTTTAGACCCCGAGTTGGTGATGTATGACGAGCCTTTTGCAGGACTAGACCCCATCTCTTTGGGTACAGCGGCGCGATTGATTCGCCAATTGAATGATGCCTTGGGCTTGACGAGCATCGTGGTCTCGCATGATTTGGACGAAACCTTTGCGATTGCCGACCAAGTCATTGTGTTGGCCAATGGCCGTATTGCCGCGCAAGGCACACCCGATGAGGTGCGCCAAAGCCGTGACCCCTTGGTGCACCAGTTTGTCAGTGCCGCACCTGACGGCCCTGTGCGTTTCCATTACCCCGCTGCTGAGGCAGCCAAAGACTTTGGTGTGTATGTGCAAGGGGGTCGCCCATGATCCTCAAAGGTTTGGCCCACATCGGTTGGGTTACCCGCAACTGGTTGGCTGACATTGGCCACGCAGCACGCTTGTTTGTGCAGTTACTTTCCTTTGCGCCCGACTGTCTGAGCCGCTTTGGCTTGGTGCGCGACCAAATGCATTTTTTGGGCAATTACTCGCTGGCCATCATTTCGGTCTCGGGTTTGTTTGTTGGCTTTGTGTTGGGCTTACAGGGCTATTACACCTTGCAGCGTTACGGTTCGGCCTCTGCGCTGGGTTTGTTGGTGGCGCTCAGCTTGGTGCGAGAACTGGGGCCCGTGGTCAGCGCCTTGTTGTTTGCAGGGCGTGCGGGCACCTCGCTGACGGCCGAGATTGGCTTGATGAAAGCTGGCGAGCAACTCAGCGCCATGGAGATGATGGCTATCGATCCTGTTCGGCGTATTTTGGCGCCACGCTTTTGGGGTGGCGTGCTGGTCATGCCCATTTTGGCGGCGGTTTTCAGCGCTGTGGGTATTTTGGGCGGCTGGGTGGTGGGCGTCTTGATGATTGGCGTGGACAGCGGCTCGTTTTGGGGGCAGATGCAAAGCGGCGTGGATGTTTGGCGAGATGTGGGCAATGGGGTTATTAAAAGCTTGGTGTTTGGCATCACTGTGAGCTTTGTTGCTTTGCGCCAAGGTTTTGAGGCACAACCTACACCCGAGGGCGTGGCACGTGCAACCACCCGTACCGTGGTGATGGCGTCCTTGAGTGTGTTGGCCTTAGACTTTGTCCTCACGGCTTTGATGTTTTCAATTTAAAGGGGCTGAAAGAATGCAACGCTCGAACAACGATATATGGGTAGGTCTGCTGGTCTTGATTGGCGCTGCGGCGCTGCTGTTTTTGGCATTGCAATCGGCCAATTTGCTAAGCCTCAATTTCCAAAAAACCTACACCGTCTCTGCCCTGTTCGACAACATTGGTGGCTTGAAGAAACAAGCCGCTGTCAAAAGCGCAGGCGTGGTGGTGGGGCGCGTCAAAGAGATTGTGTTTGATGGCAAAAGCTACCAAGCACGGGTAGTCATGGCGATCGAAACCCAGCACCAGTTCCCCAAAGACAGCTCCTTGAAAATTCTCACCAGCGGATTGCTCGGCGAGCAATACATAGGCATAGAGGCCGGCGCTGAAGAAAAAGTGCTGGCCGAAGGCGATAAAGTCCAAGACACCCAGTCGGCTGTAGTATTGGAGAACCTCATCAGCCGTTTCCTCTACAACAAAGCGGCTGAACCTGCTGCCCCTGAAAGCAAATAAACATGCTCCGCCTGTCTTCTATTCTGCGCCTTTGCCTGGCAACTTTGCTGCTGGCTTTGGTCGGTTGTGCTAGCACTTCGGGCGGTAACCCCTTGGACCCGTTTGAGGCCACCAATCGAAAGATCGACGCCTTCAATGAAAGCGTGGACCAAGCTGTTTTAAAACCCGTAGCCAAGTCGTATCAAGACTACACCCCCCATTTGCTGCAAAGCACAGTCAAAAATTTCTTTGGCAACTTGCGTGATGTGTGGTCGGTGGTGAACAACGGCTTGCAACTCAAGCCCAAAGAAACCGCCGAAACCGGTGCTCGGGTTGTGGTCAATTCCATCATTGGTCTGTATGGCTTGATCGACGTGGGCACACCCATGGGATTGCAAAGGCATACCGCTGACTTTGGCCAAACTTTGGGTTACTGGGGTATGCCTTCGGGCCCATATGTTGTTTTGCCCTTGCTGGGGCCGTCCACCGCTCGCGACACTGCCGCGTTGCTCTTAGACCGACACGGCGACCTTTGGGGGCAAATCAACCCCGTGGCCTCGCGAAACCAAGGCACCGCCTTGCGCTTGGTGGACAAAAGATCCCAATTTTTGGGTATGGACGACCGTTTGACTGAGGTGGCTTTGGATAAATACAGCTTTTTGCGCGATGCCTATCTGCAAAAACGCCGAGCAGAGGTGCGTCGTGGCCCCCCCTCGGATGTGGACGAGTTAGAAGAAAAAAACAATGACCTTGACAACAAAAGCATGTCAAATAACCAATAATGTTTCCCGTGATGAATCACTCTCAAGGTACAGATATGTTTCAGCAAAGAACATCGACTTTCATTCCTTGGTTTCACAGGGCCATAACCGCTGGGTGGTTAGTGGTATTTGCAGCTTTTGGCTTGCCCGTGCACGCCAGCCCGCAAGCTCCTGACGTCTTTATGCAGCAGTTGTCCAATGAGTTGATGGAAGTGGTTCGCAAAGACCCTGCAGTCAAGGCCGGTGACATGCAAAAACTGGCCAATTTGGTGGATACCAGGGTGCTTCCCAATGTCAATTTTCAGCGTATGACAGCCTCCGCTGTCGGTCCAGCTTGGCGTCAAGCCAGTCCTGAGCAACAAAAGCGTTTGCAAGAAGAATTCAAAATGCTCTTGGTGCGCAGCTATGCCGGTGCTTTGTCTCAAGCCAAGGACACCCACACCATTTTGGTCAAAGGCTTCAAGGGCAGTACTGAAGACAACGAGGTGGTGGTGCGCTCTGAAATTCGCGGTGGCAACGAGGCAATTCCTTTGGACTATCGCCTGGAAAAAAGTGCTGATGCACCAGGCGGTTGGAAGATCTACAACTTTAATATATTGGGTGTGTGGTTGGTCGATAACTACCGCACCCAGTTTGCACAGGAAATCAACGCCAAAGGCGTGGACGGCCTGATCGCCACTTTGGCTGAGCGCAACAAATCGAACAGCCGTAAGTGAAAGACGGCACGGTTTATCAGTTACCTGCGCAACTCACCCATGCCCAAGCGGCGACGGTGGCGCAGCAGTTGGCCACCTTGGTGCGAACCCAGCCCTCGCTGCGTGTCGACGCTTCGGCGTTGCAGCATTTTGATTCTTCTGCTTTAGCCGTGTTGCTGACAGGTCTGCGTGAGGCCGCACAACAGCAGCATGCCTTGACGGTCTCGGGCTTGCCAGCCAAGGCGCTGGCCTTGGCTCGCGTCTACGGCGTACAAGATTTGCTTGAACTACAAGCTTAAAGGGGCTTGACCCGCCAAGCCTTAGAATCAATGGCTTCACTTATGACAGCCATTTCCTTTCAGTCCGTCAACAAAACCTTCGCTGGCGCTCGCGGCGCTTTCAAGGCCTTAGATAGCGTGAGCTTTGACATTGAGCAAGGTGAGTTTTTTGGCCTTCTCGGCCCTAACGGCGCGGGAAAAACCACACTCATCAGCATCTTGGCGGGTTTGTTGCAGGCCAGCAGTGGTCATATCAAAGTACAGGGTTTAGACGTACAAACCCAGTCCGCACAGGTGCGCAAAATCTTGGGTGTGGTGCCACAAGAACTGGTGTTCGATCCCTTTTTCACCGTGCGTGAAGCTTTGCGTTTTCAGTCGGGCTACTTTGGCATTAGCGGCAACGACGCTTGGCTTGATGAGTTACTCGATTGCTTGGGGTTGGCCGACAAGGCCAACCACAATATGCGTCAACTCTCAGGCGGCATGAAGCGCCGTGTGCTGGTGGCGCAGGCCTTGGTGCACAAACCTCCGGTTATCGTGCTGGACGAGCCCACCGCTGGAGTGGATGTGGAGTTGCGCCAAACCCTTTGGCAGTTCATTGCACGCCTCAACCGCGAAGGCCACACGGTGCTGCTCACTACGCATTATTTGGAAGAAGCCGAGGCTTTGTGCGGTCGTATCGCCATGCTGAAAAACGGCAAGGTGGTGGCCTTGGACAGCACCAGTACCTTGCTTAAAAATGCTTCCAGCAATGTGCTGCGTTTCAAAATCGATGAGCAACTCCCCCCCGAATTGGCCTCGCAAGCCCGTGTGACAGGCCGGATCGTGCAGTTTCCCGCGCATGACGCTGCCCAGATCGAGCACTACCTCTCTTGCGTACGCCAAGCGGGTTTGGTGGCACAGGACGTAGAAATCCGCAAAGCCGATTTGGAAGATGTTTTCTTGGATGTCATGGGTGCTGCGTCATGATTGGTTGGCAAGCGCTGTTTTACAAAGAGGTGCTGCGCTTTTGGAAAGTCAGCGCCCAAACCATTGCCGCGCCGGTGCTCACCGCGCTTTTGTACATGCTGATTTTTGGCCACTTGCTCGAAGGTCGCATCACCGTTTATGACAGTGTCAGCTACACCGCCTTCTTGGTGCCTGGTTTGGTGATGATGAGCTTGCTACAAAACGCCTTTGCCAACAGCTCTTCCTCTATGGTGCAAAGCAAGATGATGGGCAACTTGGTGTTTATTTTGCTCACGCCCTTGGGGCCCATCAGCTGGTTTGCCGCCTATGTGTTGGCGGCGGTGGTGCGCGGCATGGCGGTGGGCGTGGGCGTGTTGCTGGTGACGGTGTGGTTTGCGCCCTTGACCGTGGTGTGGCCTGTCTGGATTTTGGTGTTTGCGCTCTTAGGCGCAGCCATGCTCGGCACCTTGGGGCTGATAGCCGGTTTGTGGGCTGACAAGTTCGACCAAATGTCTTCTTTTCAAAACTTTCTCATCACGCCCATGACTTTTTTAAGTGGCGTGTTTTATTCCATCCATTCTCTGCCGCCGTTTTGGCAGCAGGTCAGCCACCTCAACCCGTTTTTTTACATGATCGACGGCTTTCGCTACGGCTTTTTTGGTGTGAGCGATGTCTCGCCTTGGTTGAGTCTGTCGCTGGTGGGCGGCGCATTTGTGTTGGTGGCAGGTTTGGCGCTGCATTTGCTGCGCATAGGCTACAAAATTCGGGGGTGATGTATGACAGCAGACCAAATTCAAACCATGATTGGCGCAGGCTTGCCTTGTGAACATGTGCAAGTGGAAGGCGACGGACGCCATTGGTATGCCACCGTGGTCACCAGCGCTTTCGAGGGCTTGCGCCCGATTCAACGCCATCAAAAGGTGTATGCCACCTTGGGCGACAAAATGGCCAACGATGAAGTACACGCTTTGTCGATGAAAACTTTCACCCCTGCCGAGTGGAAGGCGCAGGCCTGAGGGCCTGAGACGCTATGGACAAATTGCTGATTCGCGGTGGCCGCCCCCTGCAAGGCGAGGTGGCCATCGCAGGGGCAAAAAATGCCGCCTTGCCAGAACTTTGTGCCGCCCTTTTAACCGCTGATACGCTGACGCTTGCCAATGTGCCGCGTCTGCAAGATGTCTCCACCATGGTCAAGTTGATTCGCCATATGGGGGTCAGCGCCGAGCGCAATGAGGCGGGCGACATGGTGATGAATGCCAGCGCTTTGCACAGCCCAGAAGCGCCCTACGAGTTGGTCAAAACCATGCGGGCCTCGGTGTTGGCATTGGGCCCTCTGTTGGCAAGGTTTGGACACGCCAAGGTCTCGCTGCCGGGCGGTTGTGCCATCGGCACACGTCCAGTCGATCAGCACATCAAGGGTATGCAAGCCATGGGTGCGGTGATCGATGTCGAGCAAGGCTATATGGTGGCGCGACTCAAAGAGGGTCGCAGCCGCTTAAAGGGCGCGCGTATTGCCACCGACATGGTCACTGTCACCGGCACCGAAAACTTCCTCATGGCGGCGGCTTTGGCCGAGGGCGAAACTGTGCTGGAAAACGCCGCCCAAGAGCCAGAGATTCCCGATTTGGCCGAGTTGCTGATTGCCATGGGTGCCAAGATCGAAGGCCACGGCACCAGCCGTATTCATATTCAAGGCGTGGACACACTGCACGGTGCCCACCACAGTGTGGTGGCTGACCGCATTGAAGCGGGCACATTTTTATGCGCGGTGGCGGCTACCGGTGGCGATGTGTTGCTTCGACATGCCCGTGGCGATCACCTCGAAGCGGTGATTGACAAACTGCGCGATGCGGGGGTGAGCATCGAGGCGGTAGAAGGTGGGCTGCGGGTACGCGCTGAAGGTCCCGCGTTTGCACACCTTAAGGCGCAGAGTTTTCGCACCACCGAGTACCCTGGCTTTCCCACCGATATGCAAGCCCAGTTCATGGTGCTCAATGCGGTGTCGCAAGGCAGCGCCAAAGTGACTGAGACGATTTTTGAAAACCGATTTATGCATGTCAACGAGTTGCTGCGTTTGGGTGCACACATTCAAATCGACGGTAAGGTGGCGATGGTCGAGGGCGTGGCCAAGCTATCAGGTGCCACCGTCATGGCCACCGATTTACGCGCTTCAGCTTCATTGGTGATTGCCGGCCTGGTGGCCTCAGGGCAAACCACGGTGGACCGCATCTATCATTTGGACCGCGG
Source organism: Bordetella parapertussis (assembly GCA_945861305.1). Lineage (GTDB taxonomy): Bacteria > Pseudomonadota > Gammaproteobacteria > Burkholderiales > Burkholderiaceae_C > Limnohabitans. Next base: position 29,035 of record CAMATW010000019.1, read on the forward strand.
CTATGACCGCATGGAAGACAAACTGCGCGCCTTGGGCGCGGACATCGAAAGAAGCCGATGAGCATTACCCTGGCGCTGTCCAAAGGACGTATTTTTGACGAGACCTTGCCGCTCTTGAAAGCCGCAGGCATCGAGGTTCTAGAAGACCCCGAAAAGTCTCGCAAACTGATATTGCCCACCAACCAAGACAGCTTGCGCGTGGTTTTGGTGCGAGCATCGGACGTGCCTACCTATGTGGAGTATGGCGGCGCGGACATGGGCGTGGCGGGTTTGGACACGCTCATCGAGCATGGCAGCTCAGGTCTGTACCAACCGCTGGATTTGCAGATTGCGCGTTGCCGCATGAGTGTGGCGGTCCCTGAGGGTTTCGATTACGCCGCCGCCGTCAAGCAAGGCGCTCGGTTGCGCGTGGCCACCAAGTACGTGGCGATTGCCCGCGATTTTTTCGCCACCAAAGGCGTGCATGTGGATTTGGTGAAGCTCTACGGCAGCATGGAATTGGCACCCTTAACCGGCATGGCCGACGCGATTGTCGATTTGGTGTCAACTGGCAGCACCTTGAAAGCCAACCACCTGATTGAAGTTGAGCGCATCATGGACATCAGCTCGCGCTTGGTGGTAAATCAAGCCTCGATGAAGCTCAAAACCACCGCCATTCGGCACCTGATAGAAACTTTTGACGCGGCCATCAGCGCTCGTGCCAAAGCCTAAAACAAAAATCCCATGCAAGCCCGTCCGCTGCGCCTGTCCACCGTCCAAGCCGACTTTGAAACCTTGTTTCAACAGCGCCTGCATTGGTCGGCCGACACCGACGCCGCCATCGAGCAGCGCGTGGCCGACATCTTGGCCGATGTGAAAGAACGAGGCGACGCGGCGGTGCTCGAATACACCGAGCGTTTTGATGGTCTGCAAGCGCCCAATATGGCGGCGCTGGAGTTGACCCAAGCCGAACTCAAAGCCGCCTTCGAGGGCTTGCCCAAATTGCAGCAACAAGCTTTGCAAGATGCTGCCACGCGGGTGCGCAACTATCACGAGGCGCAGAAAAAAGCCACGGGCGAGAGCTGGCAATACCGCGACGCCGACGGCAACTTGCTGGGGCAAAAAGTCACACCGCTGGACCGTGTGGGCATTTATGTGCCCGGTGGTAAAGCGGCCTACCCCTCCAGCGTGCTCATGAACGCCATCCCTGCGCACGTGGCAGGTGTGGGCGAGATCATCATGGTGGTGCCCACGCCCAAAGCAGAAAAAAATCCCTTGGTGCTGGCGGCGGCCTATGTGGCGGGCGTAACCCGCGCCTTCACCATTGGCGGCGCTCAAGCGGTGGCGGCCTTGGCCTATGGCACAGTCACGGTGCCAGCGGTGGACAAAATCACCGGCCCTGGTAACGCCTATGTGGCCGCTGCCAAGCGCCGTGTGTTTGGCACAGTCGGCATCGACATGATCGCTGGGCCTTCCGAAATTTTGGTCTTGGCCGATGGCAGCACACCCGCCGACTGGGTGGCCATGGACTTGTTCAGCCAAGCCGAGCACGACGAATTGGCGCAAAGCATTTTGTTGTGTCCTGATGCTGCCTACATCGATGCGGTGCAGGCGTCTATCAACAAACTGCTGCCTGAGATGCCGCGCAAAGACATCATCGCGGCATCTCTGAATGGCCGTGGCGCTTTGATACACACACGCAACATGCAAGAGGCTTGCGATATCAGCAACCGCATCGCGCCCGAGCATTTAGAGGTCAGCAGCCAATCGCCCCACCAGTGGGAACCGTTTCTCAAACACGCGGGTGCCATCTTTTTGGGCGCTTTCACCAGCGAGAGCTTGGGTGACTATTGCGCCGGCCCCAACCATGTGCTGCCCACCTCGGGCACCGCGCGGTTTTCCTCGCCGCTGGGGGTGTACGACTTTCAAAAACGCTCCAGCCTCATTGAGGTGTCTGAGGCCGGTGCCCAGGTGCTGGGCCAAATCGCCTCGGTGTTGGCGCACGGCGAGGGCTTGCAAGCCCATGCACGAGCGGCGGAAATGCGGTTGACCCCGAAGACTTAAATAGCTATTTATTGCTTAAATAACTTTAAAAATCTTATTGGCAGGCGCAGATATTCATTTGAACGGAAGCAGGCCTTGGGATATCCAAATCAAACACCTTCAAACTTTGCAGTGCTTGCTGCAATCAGGCGGGCTGGCGCTGGGTGAAAGTTACATGGACGGTTGGTGGGAATGTCAGGCTTTGGACCTCAGGGCAACCAAGTCTTTCAAGCCATGCTAGACCCCTAAATGACCAACAGCTGCGCTTACTAGCTTCAGAACACGTCACCACCAAATGTGGCAGCTGGTGTTGTCGCCCAAGGGCTTACACAAGGTTTACCGCAGAAACTATTAGGAACAGTTATAAAAAAGATGACCGCCCTCGGCGCTGGTGATAGCGCGCCCCTAATACCGGGACTGGAGGCGAGGACGGTCTAAAACTGTTTCCTCTGCCCACACAAGATCGGAATAAATCAAACTTTCTTTAGTTTCCTTTTAGGAAGGTCTCACACCCCTAGTGGCTGACTTGCATCACATAGCTCTTGGTGCTGCCCTCGGAGGCATTCACCAACTGCCATAAGCGCTGGTGATAGGCGGCCACACTGGGACGATGGGCCACCGAGACCAAAGCGCCGCCCTTGGACTTGACCATGGCCAACAAGCGCTCGTAAATCACTTTTTCAGTAGCTTCGTCCAAGGCGCTGGTAGCTTCATCGGCAAATACCCAATGGGGTTGCTTTAAAAACACCCTTGCCATCGCCAAGCGCTGGGCTTCACCGCCAGAAAGTTGCTGGCTCCACTGACCCACCCTGTCGAGCTGGGTGATGAACTGTGGCAAAACCGCCATCATCAAGGCCTGTTGCAAATCGACATCGGTGTAGGAGTCAACTTCGCCCGGGTAGCACAAAGCATCACGCAAACGACCCTCGGGGAAATAAGGGCGCTGCGGTACGAACATGCAGTCCGCTGGCAAAGCCACAGCTTCGTAAAGCGACAAGGGCTGGCGCTGGGCGTCCCAGCCGCGCACATAAGGCCAAATACCGGCCAACACCCGAAGCAAGGTGGATTTGCCACTGCCGGACGGACCGCGAATCAGCACCGAGTCGCCAGGGCGAACCTCCAGCACCACATCGTCAAGCAAAACTGTGCGGTCGGGCAGGTTGATGGTAAGCGCAGCTGTTTTCAAAGAGGTAGGCGCTTCGCGTCCATCGGTAGGCGCTTGCACCACCGCATAAGAAATGGCTCTGAGGGTCTCCATTTGCTCTAAAAAACCATGCAAACGTTGCGTTGTGGCGGTCCATGCGGCCAAACGAGGGTAGTTGCTCACCAGCCAACTGAGCGACTCTTGGACCTGACCAAAGGCGGATGAAATTTGCATCAATTCACCCAGTTGTATGGCGCCGCTGAAGTAACGTGGAGCCGCGACCAACATGGGAAACACCACAGCCGCCTGCCCATAGGCCGAGCTGAACCAAGTAAAGCGCTTTTGCACCTTCAGCAGTTGCAAAAAATTCTCCACCACGCTGGTAAAACGCTTTTGCAAAGAGGCACTCTCAAAGTCTGCACCCTTGTCTAAAGCAATGGCTTCGCTGTACTCGCGAACACGCATCAGGTGGTGGCGAAAATTGGCTTCCAAGCGTTGCTGGGCATAGTTCAGCGGTGACATTGAGCGGCCCAAAAAGTGGCCGATCAAGCTTCCACCCAAGGCGTAAATCAGGGCCATCCACACCATGAAGCCAGGGATGGTCAAGACATAGTCTTGGTAATGAAAATCAAAGCTGCCAGACAACGCCCACAAAATGCCGACAAAGCTGCCCAAGGTGACCAAGGCATCGAGCAAGCCCAAACTAAGGCCCACGGTGTCGGAGGTGAAGAGCTGAATATCCTCTTGGATTCGTTGATCGGGGTTGTCGGCGCGCGAGCTGTTTTCGCCAAGCGTTGCAAATTGACTCAACTCGAGCTGGTAAAAAATATTTTGTGTGCTCCAGCGACGGATAAAGTCACGTGTCATCCAGGCACGCCAGCGAATCTCAAGCAACTGGGTCAGGTAAAAGCGGTAAACCGCCACCACGATGAAAGCCGTTGCCAACATGCCAAACATTTGCAACTGCTGCCAAAACACATCGGCGTCGCGGTTTTGCAATGCGTCGTAAAACACGCGGTTCCAGTCGTTGAGCAAGACCAGCACATAAACCATCCCTAAGTTCAGGCCAATGCAGGCCAGTAGCAAAAACCTTGCTCGCCAGCGTTCTTCCGAGCGGAAATACGGCAGCGACAAATGCCAAACATGGCGCAAATGGGTGCGAATTTTGCGCAATAACAAGCGCGCAGGGGTGAACAGGCTCATTTAGTCTTTTTCATTAGCAGGGTGCATATTTTGCACTCCGCTGGCCACATGTCCAGCGGGTACGTGTCGCGCGGCGGATTCAATATGGCCAGTTTGGTCGTCAAAGAAAAAATCGGGCTCGAACTCACGCAAGAATTCACCCTTGGCCAAGCCACCCAAAAACATCGCTTCATCCACCTGAATATTCCATTGCATCAGGGTGCGAATAGCCCGCTCATGCGCTGGCGCACTGCGGGCTGTCACCAGCGCGGTGCGAATACCCATGTGCGGTGTGCCCTCGGTTTGCAAGCGGTGCAAAGCTGCCAACAGCGGCTTGAAAGGCCCAGCAGACAAAGGTTGCCATGCCTTGTCCTTCTCGTGCTGCTGAAAAGCGTTCAAGCCTTGCGACTGGAACACCCGCTCGGCCTCGTCGCTGAACAACACCGCGTCACCGTCAAACGCGATGCGCACTTCGTACGGGTGCGCCTCTGAGGCGTGTGCTGAATGCGGGTAGACCTGCGCGGCGGGCACACCGGCGTCAAGAGCTGCCCTCACATCGCTTAAGTGGGTGGACAAAAACAAATTGGCGTTGAGGGGCTTCAAATAGCGCCACGGCGGTTGGCCTCTTGTAAAGCTGCCGCGCTGAATGTCCAAACCATAGTGCTGGGCTGAGCGAAACACCCGCATACCGCTGACTGGATCGTTGCGCGACAAAATCACAACCTCGACCCGTGAGGCATCTGCTTGGTTGAAGCTGAGGAGTTTTTTCACCAGCGAAAACGCCACGCCCGGTTTGGCCGGCGATTCCAAGCGCTGCAACTGCAAGTCCATGTAGGCGCGGTCGTCGCTTTGCTCAAAGACAAGGTTTTCTTCTTCGAAGTCGAACAGGGCGCGCGATGAGATTGCCACCACCAATTTGCCGTCCAAAGTGCTTGCCATAGGGTCTTTCAGGGTGCGAATTGGTTAAGTTCGATGATGGGCAGCATAACCGCTAGCACAATCAACATGACCACCAAGCCCATGGTGACAATGAGCAAGGGCTCAAGCAATGTGGCCAGTTGCATGGCGCGACGCTGTACCTCTTCACCCAAGTGGTCGGCGGCATGAGACAGCATTTGCGGCAGCTGTCCGGTTTGTTCGCCTAAGCGGGCAAACATCGACAACACCCCAGGCAGGCGTTTGTTTTGCGACAAGGCGCTGGCCAGCGGAGCGCCCTCGCGCACCAGTTCAATCGCTTGCATCGCATGCTCACGCAGCGCCATGTTCGAGAGCGTATGCGCAGCGGTTTGTAAGGCCTTCAAGATTGGCACACCAGCACCTACCAACAGCGCCAAGGTGCTGGCAAACCGTGCGGCGTTGTAGCCTAAGCTCAGGCGACCCAGCAGTGGCAATTGGAGCCAAGCCTTGTCAAACGATCGCCGAAAAGCGCTTTGGCGCAATAGCAGTTTCAGCGCAACGACGCCTGCGATCAGCAACACCATGGCCGCCAACCACGTGGCTTGCACCACCTCGCTGATGAACAGCATGGCCACCGTCAGCGCGGGCAAGCTGCGCTGAGTGCTGGTGAAGACTTGCGCGACTTGCGGCACCACATAGGCCAGCAAAAACAGCACGATCAGCAAGGCCACGCCGCTGACAATGGCAGGATAGAGCGAAGCGGCCAGCAGCTTGTTGCGCATGGCATGGGCGCTCTCAAGGTCCTGGGCCAGTTGCAACAGCACCTGACTTAACCGCCCACTTTGCTCACCGGCTTCAATCACGGCGGTGTAAAGGTTGTCAAACTCACGCGGATGCTGCGCCAGCGCTTGTGCCAGAGGCGCACCGGCGTTGACCTCGGCGCGAATTTGCGCCACCAAGTCGCGCTGTGCGGGGGTGGCAGCTTCTTCACTCAAAGCGCTCAAGGCGCGTTCCAGCGGCAAACCAGCGCCTACCAAGCTGGCAAGTTGACGGGTCCATACCACCACATCGGTGCGACTGAAAACACGTGCTGACCACAGCACCACATCACCTCGCACATGCGGTTTGTCTTGCGCCACCACCTCGACTTTTAAGGGGATGAGCGACTGGCCACGCAATTGGGTACGCGCAGCCCGCTCGGTGTCGGCCTCGACCACGCCACGCTGGGTAGCGCCTAGTTCGGTGAGGGCCTCATAGGTGTAGGCGGGCATCGCTACTTAATCGCGGGTGACTCGTAACAGTTCTTGCGCCGAAGTAACACCTTGGGCGACCAAGTGCTCGCCGTCTTCACGCATCGAGGTCATGCCTTGGCGCTTGGCGGCGGACAACAGCTCGGATTCTGCGGCGCGGCTGTGTATGCGTTCGCGCAAGGCCTCGTCCACACTCAGCAGCTCAAAAATACCTGTGCGTCCTTGGTAGCCGGTCTGCCCACAAGTCACGCAGCCCGCGCCTTGGCAGGCGGTGCAGGTTTTGCGCACCAAGCGCTGCGCCAACACACCCAGCAAGGACGAGCTGAGCAAAAACGGCTCGATGCCCATGTCGGTCAAGCGGGTAACAGCACTCACTGCATCGTTGGTGTGCAAGGTGGCTAGCACCAAGTGGCCGGTGAGAGATGCTTGAATAGCGATTTGCGCGGTTTCTTTGTCGCGAATTTCACCAATCATGATGATGTCGGGGTCTTGGCGCAGGATGGCTCGAAGTGCCTTTGCAAAGTCCAAATCGATTTTGGGATTCACCTGCGTTTGGCCGATCCCACTTAACTCGTACTCGATGGGGTCTTCCACCGTCATGATGTTGAAGTGCGCGGCGTCAAGCTGCTGCAAAGCGGCGTAGAGCGTGGTGGTTTTGCCTGATCCTGTAGGTCCCGTCACCAGCACAATGCCATGCGGCTGGGTGATGAGCTGCTCGAAGCGTTGCAGGGTTGGGCCTTGCATCCCAACGGAGGCCAGTGTCAGACGGCTTTGCGACTTGTCCAGCAAGCGCAGCACGGCCCGTTCACCATGCGCGCCGGGCAGGGTGGAGACACGCACATCGATGGCGCGTTGCCCCAAGCGCAAAGAGATGCGCCCGTCTTGCGGCAAGCGTTTCTCGGCAATGTCCAAGTCGGCCATGATCTTCAAACGCGAAATCAAAGCGGCGTGCAAAGCGCGGTTGGGTTGCACCACTTCGCGCAAGGTGCCATCGATGCGAAAGCGCACACTGGAGTGGCGCTCATAGGGCTCTATGTGGATATCGCTGGCGCCGTCGCGGGCAGCTTGCATCAGCAAAGCGTTCAACATGCGGATGATGGGTGCGTCTGCCGAGGCCTCGAGCAAGTCTTCTACCGCAGGCAGCTCTTGCATCATTCGCGCTAAATCAGCCTCTCCCTCGACCTCGCTCATCACCATGGCGGCACTCGACTCTGCGCCCGCATAGCTGGCGCTAATGCGCTGCGCCAAGCTGTGGGCATCAAGCTGCTGAAAGTGGTCTACCGGATGTACACGCAATACCTCGCTCCATGCCCCTGCATGTGGCAGCTCGTGGTGCCACAGTGTGAGGCCACGCCCATCGTCCTCCAGCAGCAGTTGGTGCGAGCGGGCGAAAGCGTAGGGCAGAGGGTGACGCATGGCGCTTCAGGGTTGCGCAGGTGTAGCAGGAGTTGCCGACGGCGTACCCGTTGGGGCAGGCAGGGGCGGCAGCGTTACGTCGCTGGGTACGGGCAGCACGCCGGTGGACTCTTTGCTCGCGTCTTTTTGCAGGCCTTGCATGAACTGGTAGCGACCATTGGAGAGCACCTCGGCGCTGGCATCGTCGCGTACCACCACGGGGCGCAAAAACACCATCAAATTGGTTTTGCTGCGATTGCGGGACTCGTTACGAAACAAAGCGCCAAAGAACGGGATGTCACCCAAGCCAGGCACTTGTTGGCGACTGTCCTGGTAGCTGTCAGAGAGCAAACCGCCCAGCACGACCACGGTGCCGTCTTCGACCAAGATATTGGACTCGATGGAACGCTTGTTGGTGATCAAGCCATCGGTCAGCTTTTTCGAGGTGTCGACGCTAGAGACTTCTTGGAAGATGGTCAGTTTGACCATGCCGGTATCGCTGATTTGCGGCTTGACTTTGAGGGTCAGGCCCACGTCTTTGCGCTCGACTGTTTGAAACGGGTTGACTGCGCCGTTGCTGCTGTTGTTGTTGGTGTATTGACCAGTGACAAAAGGTACGTTTTGGCCCACGACGATTTTGGCCTCTTCATTGTCCAAAGTCAGCAACGAGGGGCGTGACAAGATGTTGCTGCCTCCATTGGTTTGCAAAAAGTTCGCCAGCGAGGTCATGATGTATTTGCCGTTGACATTTCGTGCGGTAGCCACATTCAGGCCTTGGCCGGGCAGCGCCTTACCATCGGCGCCGTTGATGGCCAAGTTGAGCAAATTGCTGGTGGCGAAATTGGTCCCCAAGATGCCCACCGTGCTGTTGGCGCCGCCCACCAAGTTTTGCCACTGAATGCCAAACTGCGATTCTTTGGCCGAGTCGACTTCCACAATCAGGCTTTCCACCAGCACCTGAGCACGGCGTTGGTCTAGCGAATCAATCACGGCACGCAGTTGGCGGTACTGCGGTTCGGGCGCTGTGATGATGAGCGAATTGGTCGCGGTATCGGCTTGGATTTGCCCCCCTGTGGTGGGCAGGTTCAGGGTGGCGCTGCCGCCCGGGGTGCTGCCCGAGGTGGGCGCGGGTGCAGCCGCTGGCACCGGTGATGCGCCCCCGCCGCCGCCGCCCGTCCCAGCTAACGCTGCGCGCAAGGTGTTGGCCAGTTTGGTGGCATCAGCATTTTTTAAATACACCACATGGATGTTGCCGCTGGCCAGCTCACTGCCAGGGCGGTCGAGTTTTTCTAGCAACGTGCGGATTTGCGCTTGCTTGGCGGGGTTGGCCGAGCGAATGATGATGGCGTTACTGCGGCTCTCGGCCAAGATGGTGGTTTTGTAGCCGGTGTCGGTTTGGCCTTGGGCGGCGGGGGCGGCGCCTGCCGCGTTGTTGTCCACCAAGCGGGTAAGAAGTGCCGCCATGTCGTTGGCAATGGCATGTTTCAGGGGGATGACTTCCACATCGGTGGCGTTGGCCACATCCAGCGAGGCGATGATGCGCCCCAAGCGTTGCAAGTTGTCGGCGTAATCGGTGATGACCAAGGCGTTGGAGCCGGGCGTCACATTGATGGTGTTGTTCGGGCTGATCAGGGGGCGCAACACACTCACCAAGTTGTTGGCATTTTCATGGGTGAGCTTGAAGATTTGCGTCATCACTTGGGCGTTATTGGGTGCGGTACCCGCTGGCACCACGGCCACGAGACCGCCTTGCAACTTGGCCTCGGCCTCTGGCAGGATTTTGTACAGCCCTTGCGTTTCGATCATGGCAAAACCTTGCAAGCGCAGCACCGCTAAAAACTGGTTCCACGCCACATCGGGAGCAACGGGTTTGTCGGTGGAGAGGTTGATGGTGCCTTTCACACGAGGGTCAACCACCAAGCTGCGTTTGGTGAGAGAGGCCAAAGCCCGTGCCACAGATTCGATATCGGCATTGACAAAATTCAGCGTGATGGGTGCGCTGGCTCGGTTGGTTTGTGCCATCAGATTGGGCGTGGTCGCCAGCAAGGCGCTGAGCGCCAGCAGGCTCAGCGCGTGTCGTTTGAACTTCAACATAGTCATCCCCATCGCAATACCGTTGTATTTCCTTGCCGTTGGCCCAGCACACCGAGCAAATTGGCCAGTGCCGCTTCACTGCCAGTGCTTGCTTGGCCCAGTCCTTCAAAGTGCAAACCCTGGGCTCGCCACTCGCCTTGGCCGCTCAAGCGCAGCTCGCCGCTCAAAGTACGGAGTTGAACACGCGCTGAGGTGCCGCCTTGTAAGTCCAAGGCATAGTCACCCAAGGGGCGCAAGGTCGACAAACGAGAAGCGACTGACTGCAGTTGCAGCTGCGCCTGACCTTGCAGTTGCCAAGCCCCTGACTGCCACTGCAGTCGCAAAGACTGTGTTTGTAAAAGGGCTTTCCCCTCCAATCCCAAGGTGTTCCAAGGGGCCCCCAAGCCGCCCAACCACGCCAGCGGCCACTGGCTGCGGCCATTACCGAACTCCAGCGTAACGCCCGTCCAAGCGGGGCGAAGCGTTAGCTGCAAAGGCTCGGGTGTACAGCATGGCAATGACAGTTCCAAGCGCAGACTGGTATCAGCTTGGGGCTGCAGTCGCCACGACAGGCGTTGCGGCAAGGCCAAAGCATCTTGGCCACCTGCGCCGCTGGCCAACACCCATTGGGCGCTGCCGTGCCACATCGTACCTTGGGGCTGGCGCAGTTGCACCCGCTCTTTGCTCAAGGCTTGCACACCGCTTGCCAGCCAGCTTGCCGGAGCTTGCCACACCAAACCAGTCACAGCGCCTAGCACCACACCCACGGCAGCCCATCGACCTGTTTTCATGGTTTGCCCTCGGGCAGAGTCCAAATCCATTGACCGTCCCATGCATCAGCTTGGCGTTGCAAATGGGTTTCAAGCAACACCGCCTGCGCTTGGCTACGTGCTTGCGTCCAAGCCTGCGCCATTGCTTGGGGGCTGACGCCTTTGACATCTACCGTCACGCGCTGGGCTTGGCGGCTGCATTTAACTTTTTCGCCTAAATTTGCACACAGGCTTTGAAGCATTTGGGCAGATCCCTCGGTGCTCAGTGCGTTACGGCTTTGCCATTCTTTGGCTTGTGCTTGCAAGGCCAGCATGTCGGCGTGTTGTTGTGCCAAAACGCTGAGTTGGCTTTGGCTTCTTTGCCACACGTGCAAAGCTGGAGCGATGGCGACAAACCATAAAACTGCGCCCCCCAGCAGCACCAAGGCCCAGCGGATGCCGGTTTGTTCACGGGGGCTGAGTTGCGCAAATTTCATGGCACACCCTTGGCTTGCAACACCGCTTGGCTGCCTTGCACTGTAAAGAGGTAGCCGTTGTTTTTGCCATGGGCTTGGCGCAAGGCATCTAAGGCATCGGCCTTCAAGCCACCCAAGCGCAGTGTCCCACCTCGGTAGTCGATTTGCGTGGGCACTGCGCCTGAGGGCCAAGGGGTGGAGAGCACTTGCAGCATCACATCCACATCAGTGTCTTGGGGTTGGGCGCTGTTTTTTTGCAGCGCCTGCATTTCGCGGCGCATTTGGATGGGTGCGTCAATCACCACTTTCACGTGTGGGAAGGTACTGATCAACAGTGCGTTGAGGCTATCGCGTTGGGCGCTGACCTGCGCTTGTACCTGCCATGCCCAAAGGTTCAGCCCCAAGAGGTTGACCAACAACAACAGCGCCAAGCCACGGCGACTGGCTTGCCAAGCGGGGTCAAAACGAAGACTGCGCCAAGTGGCCTGCAGCCAACGCCAACCGCGCAAACCACTGTGTTGCGCCCACTCGCCTTGGGCCAAATCCCAGCCATTGCCTGCGGCTTGCAAGCAACGTTGTTGCGGGGTTTGCAGCAGCGCCATGCCCTCGCTCAGGCGTTGCGCGGTGTCGGCTACCGATGGCTCGCACCACAGCGTTTTGTTTGCAATGGCCTCCCAAGCTGCCAACGCCGCTGAAGCTTGGCGCAAGCGCCAGACGCTGTCATGGCGGCACAGCAGGGCTTGTACATGTGAGCCGTCGTCCAACAGATACAACTGAGCCGCGTCGGGCGTGGCCGAGGGACACACTTCTGGCACCAAGCGCTGCAACCGCAAACCGGCGCCCAGCAAGGGTGCCAAAGCTTGACGCAACCAGTCTTTGTCACAAGCCGCCACCATGGCCGTGCCGCCTTGGCGCAAGCGTGAAGTCGCTGAGGGGGACAACACCAGATGCAACTCGCTGGGATCTTGCAAGCAACTGTCTTCCAACAAACTGCTCAGCACCGCGTTAAGACGTCCTCCCACACCTTGGGGCAAGGTCACCTTGTGCCAAGCCAATACCTGCCAAGGCACAACCGCCACCACTTCACCGCCCAAGCGGGTTAAATCTTTGGCTGCGGCTTGGCCACTGCGGGCGATGTTTCGCCCATCGATGCTGCTGACATAGTCAAACATCGAGGTGGCTTGGGGGTTGAGGCGAACAATCAACATGGAGGTGGGATTGTAAAGAGGCACCCTGGCTCGGAGCGCAAACCACGTTGTTCGCGCCAAAGTGTTTGGGTGCTTGTACCATCGCGCTGAAGCAGCGACTTTTGCAACTGGTACACCTGACCGTGGCGCAACTGTCCCGTCACCTCAAAAAAACGTGTGTTCACCGCATGTTGGACATCGTTGATATTTTCCGCAGCCTTGCCCATGCGGTTGCGAACATCTTCCAGATTGTCAAAGGGTTTATTGGCGCGTTCTTGCAGCCATTGGCTGGCTTGTCCCAGCTCTAAGCTCGGCATGCTGGCGTACAGCACCTCAGCGCTTGCGGTGTTGAGGTTCACCGCGGTGCGCACAGGCAGCAGCGTCACATGCGGGGCCAATCGTGCCAGACTGTTGACGCTCAAGCCCAGCCAGCGCAGTTGCTCAAAGCGTTGCGGTGGCAAGGCCGCATTGGCGGCTGGCGGGGTTTGCACCGAATTCAGCAAGACCGCTGTCCATTGCTGTAACTCGACCTCGGGCAAACCCAAGGCGCGGTACAAGCGGGTGAAGGCCAGCAAGCTGCGCTCGTTGAGTTGCTTGCCGTCGAGCAGGTTGGTGACATTCAGGCGAGACTGCATATCGGTGATGCGTCCCGATAAAAAAACTTGCTGAGTCAAGCTGTCGCTGTCGTTAACTGCACCGTTGCTGGACGCTGCCAAAAACGCTGACAAGCGGGCTTCGCGCAACGGCACTGCCCACGGCTCGGCCAAATGATCGGTGCTACCCGAGCGGCCGTCTTCTCGCAAAACCACCAAGGCCCAGTCTTGGGCACCGCGCAACAACCAAGCGGTTTGCTGTGCGTCGCGTTCGGCCGACTCCACCGCCAAGGTGCGCCACTGTTGCCAAAGCGCCGCCGACGCCAACACCGCCAGCAGCGCCACGCTGAGCATGGCCATGAGCAAGGCGGCTCCAGTGTGTTGGGGGTGTGGGCGCTGCGTCATGGTTGCTTGGGGCTGAAGGCGGGGCGAACCCAGTCCAGCATCAGTTTGTCTTTGGTATTCAGTTGTAATAGCAGTTGGACCGCGTCAGGGCTTTTCAGCAGGTTGTCAGCCGTTCCCGCCCCCGAACTGCTCAAAGGGTTGGTCCAAGCATTGTCACGAAAGTAAAACAACTGCCAACCCGTCAAGGGCATGAGTTTGACTTCTTGTTGCAGAAGTTCGGAGCTGGGGTTTTGTCCCCAAAGGGCGGCCATCGACCATGCTTGTTCCAGCTCTGCGCGGTTGAGGATTGGCGGCGACTGCCAGCGCCGCCAAAAGCCCTCGCGCAGCGTCCATGCCACCACTTGCATACCCGCATCGCCACCATCGGCCACGGGTGTGGTGCTGCGGCGTAGGATACGCAGCACACTGCCGTTCCACGTCAGGCTGTTGTCGCCCAGCATGCTGGGTATGGCCATTTGCGCATTCAAGTCTGACCGCCATTGGCCCAAACTTACCTGCACCAAAGCCACTTCGTCTGTGCGAGATTGCGTCGCCTCGCGGGTGCGCAACAAGGTGTCCAAGCCGCGCCAACTCATCAAGCCCAACAATGCCATCAGGCCCAGTGCCACCAGCACCTCAATCAAGGTAAAGCCCGCTATACGTCGCATCTCAGTAGCGCCCCAATACAGTGCTCACACGCAGCAAAGGCGTGCTTTGAAGGAACACTTGCGCATCCACCCGTCTGAAAGAAGGGTTGGGCGTGGTCTGTACCGTTAACACCACGTCCAGCGCCAGTTCGGCTTGTGGGCAGGTCACGCGGCTCTCGCCCACATTGGGCAAAGTGCTGCCCAGTCGCAGTCGGTACAAGGCGTTGTCGGCACACACTTGCGCCAGCAACACCTGCCATTGCCGATCGGCATTGCGCGTCATGCTGGCGGCGGCTCGCATGCCTGCCAGCACGCTGACCGCGACGATGGCCAAGGCCACCAGAACTTCGATCAAAGTAAAGCCGCGTTTCATGGCAATACTTTGAAAGCCGCTGCACCATCGGTGCCAATTTTCAGGCTTGCACCACTGCCATGGCGGAGTGTGACGGTTGTGCGGGCTTGTATAGGTTCTGCGCTGATCAGCACATCCGTGGGCGTGGCTTGTGTGCCTTTGTATTGCCAAGCCATGGCACGCAGAGCGGCGCCTGAGGCGGGGAGGGTTTGCAGCTCAAACCCCTTGTCGTCAGCATGCCAACGCATGGCGGTGTTGCTCGCGCGGGCATCGGCACGGCTGGCTTCAAGTACCGCAATCAAGCGCTCGGCCTCCATCTGCAAACGGGTTTGCGGGCTGTCGCGCAGGCTCAGGGTGACCACTGCGCTGCCAATACCAATGATTGCCAGCACCAACAATAATTCCAGCAGGGTAAAGCCCGCGCATGGGCGGGCCATGGGTAAAAGCTTGCTTACTGCCAACTGCCGATGTCGGCGTTTTTGCCTTCGCCGCCGCTTTGTCTGTCAGCGCCAAACGACAGCACATCTACCTCGCCCTTGATGCCGGGGTTGAGGTATTGGTAAGGGTGGCCCCAAGGGTCGTTGGGGAGCTTGTCTAGATAAGTCTTCCAATTGATAGGCTCAGGCCCTGCGCTGGGCTTGGCCACCAAAGCGTTCAGGCCTTGCTCTGCCGAGGGAAAGCGCTGGTTGTCCAAGCGAAAAAGCTTTAAGGCTTGCATCAGGTTGCTGATGTCGGTGCGCGCCGCAGTAACACGGGCGTCGTCGGCGCGGTTGAGCACATTGGGCACTATCAACGCGGCCAATACGCCAATGATGACCAGTACCACCATGAGTTCGATCAAAGTAAAACCATGTGGGCGACGACGACGAAGGGAAGGGGCGTTCATGGCAAGATTTTCTTTAAAAACATCAGAGCTGCATGATAATGCGCCGATGTTACAAACCCTAGCACCCAAGTCCTCAGCCGTTATTACTGCATGGGCGCCCGCCTTGTTCACTACCGCCGTTTGGGCGGTCTTGGGCTTGTCCGCTGTGGCGTGGGGATTGGCCCTTTGGCCAAACAACAGCCAACCTTTGGCGGTCAGTGTGGCAAGCGTCGAGGCCACCAATGTGCCGGTGCTTCAGGCGGCTGACATCGCCAAGGTCTTGGGTGCCAGCGGCGCAGCACCAGCGTCGTCGCCGCTCACCACTGCACCCGCCGCTGAGCGCATGAGTTTGTTGGGCGTGGCCATGGCGGGTAAAGGCAATGCTATTGCCGTCATCAGCTTGGACGGCCAGCCTCCTAAGCCTTTTTATGTGGGTGCCACCGTCAGCGCGGGCTTGGTGCTGCAATCGGTTACATCTACCCAAGCGCTGCTGGGCGCAGCCCTGAAATCGCCCACTTTGAGCACCTTGGAGCTACCCAAGCGCCCATGAAAACCCCCGCAGCCTTGTGGGCGGCGGGTTTAGAGTTGTTTACAGCTGTAAAAACAGCTTGTACACAGGGTTGGCACTCTCATCCACATAGGGATAGCCCAAGCCGTTTAAAAATTTCTCAAAGCTGGCTTGGTCTTTGGCTGGTACTTGCAGCCCCACCAAAATGCGCCCGTAGTCTGCGCCTTGGTTGCGGTAGTGAAACAGGCTGATGTTCCAGCCAGGGCGCATGGCGGACAAAAACTTCATCAAGGCACCAGGGCGTTCGGGAAAGACAAAGCGCAGCAGGCGTTCGTCTTGCGCCAAAGCGGACCGTCCCCCCACCATGTGGCGAATATGTTCTTTGGCCAAATCGTCGTGCGTGAGGTCGAGCGACTCAAAACCATGGCGGCTTAAATGCGCGGCGATTTTGGTGCTCTCGCCCATGCTGGTGGTGGTCAGGCCGACAAACACATGGGCCTTGGCTGAGTCGCTGATGCGGTAGTTGAACTCGGTGATTGAACGCAGTGATTTGCTGCCCCCAAAAGCAGGCAAGTCGCCCAGCAAGGCGCAAAATCGCTTGAAACTGCCGCGCTCTTCGGGGATGGTGACGGCCAGCAAGGCTTCACGTTCTTCACCCACCTCAGCACGTTCAGCAACAAACCGCAAACGGTCGAAATTCATGTTCGCGCCACACAAAATGGCGGCATAGGTTTGACCACGGGTTTTGTGTTGTGCCACATATTTTTTGATGGCGGCCACCGCCATGGCCCCAGAGGGTTCGACGATGCTGCGAGTGTCGACAAACACGTCTTTGATGGCGGCGCACACCGCATCGGTGTCGACGCTGATGTAGTCGTCGACCAAATGCCGCGCCACACGGAAAGTTTCTTCGCCCACCAATTTCACCGCTGTGCCGTCGGCGAACAATCCCACATCGCTCAAAGTGACACGCTTGCCAGCAGTAACCGACTGCAGCATGGCTGAGGAATCGTCCATTTGCACACCAATCACTTTCACCTCGGGGCGTACTGCTTTGATGTAGTTCGCCACGCCTGAAATCAAGCCACCTCCGCCAATGGCGACGAACACCGCATCCAAAGGGCCTTGGTGCTGGCGCAGTAACTCCATGGCGATGGTGCCCTGTCCAGCAATGACTTCGGGGTCATCAAATGGGTGAATAAAGGTCAAGCCTTGTTTGGCGCACAACTTCACCGCGCGGTCGTATGCGTCGGTGTAACTGTCTCCGTACAGCAGCACCTCGCCGCCCAGCGCTTTCACTGCCTCCACCTTCAAAGCCGGTGTGGTGACAGGCATGACGATGACCGCGCGGGTGCCTAGCTTTTTTGCGCTCAAAGCTACGCCTTGCGCATGGTTACCGGCAGACGCACACACCACGCCTTTGGCGAGCTGGGCGGGGCTGAGTTGCACCATTTTGTTGAAGGCGCCGCGCAACTTGAAGCTAAATACCGGTTGCTGGTCTTCGCGTTTAAGCAGCACATGGTTGTGCAGGCGCTTGCTGAGAATGGGCGCGGCGTCAAGCGCAGACTCGTGGGCCACGTCGTACACCCTGGCTGTGAGGATTTTTTTCAGGTAATCCGCAGGGGTCAAACGACGCTGACGTGCTGGCTTGGTGACGGCAGGGGGCTTGTGGGGGCTGGGTTTGTGTAAGGGCATGCGCTATTGTCCCGCAGTTGACAGCAGGCTCAAAAAAAGCCCCGCTCCTTGCGGAGGCGGGGCTGTAAATCCACCTTTTCAGAGGGTGGAGGAGACAACTGGAACTTGTAAACCAAGCACGGCTCCAATATAGCCGATGATTTGCTGCGCTGCAATATTTTCGATTGAAAGACAATCAAGCTTAGGTGAAAAGGAAAAAGCCATGGAATGCACAGTCAGTTGGACGGGCGCGAGCGGCAGTCGCTCCGCCATGGGTTTTGTAGCCGAGACCGGCAGCGGCCATGTGGTGGCCATGGACGGGGCACCTGACCCCGCCAAGCCTGACCAAAGTGGCCAAAATTTGGCGGCACGACCTATGGAGCTGATGTTGGCAGGTTCTGGCGGCTGCACCGCCTACGACGTGGTGCTGATATTGAAGCGTGGTCGTCACGCCGTGCAGGGCTGCACCGTCAAGCTCACCAGCGAGCGCGCTGACACCGACCCCAAGGTGTTCACCCGCATCCACATGCATTTCACGGTGCGCGGTAAGGGCATACCGCCTGAGGTGGTCGAACGTGCCATCAAGATGAGCCATGACAAATATTGCTCGGCCAGCATCATGCTGGGCAAAACCGCCGAGATCACCACAGGGTTTGAGGTGATAGAGGTTTAAATCGCTAAACCCTGTGCGCCACGTTGGTCATGAGCTTGGCGGCCAAGCGCATGGCTTCGCGCAGGGCTTGGGGTAAGGCCACGGCACCGGCTTTTTGCGCTTCAGCCGCGTGTTGTGCTTCATCGGTCTGCATTTGCGCCACCACCGCGCGTGAGGCCAAGTCGGCGGCGGGCAAACGCTCTAGGTGTTCGCCCAAATGCGCACCCACCTGATGTTCGGTTTCCACCACAAAGCCCAAACTCATGCCGTCTCCTCCCAGCTTGCCTGCGGCATAGCCAATGGCAAACGCACCCGCGTACCAAAGCGGGTTGAGCAAGCTGGGACTGGCGCCTAGGTCAGCCAAGCGTGCTTCAGTCCACGCCAAATGGTCGGTTTCCTCAGCGCTGGCTTGCACAAACTGTTCCCGCAGCTTCGGGTTGCGTGTGGCCAGTGCTTGCGCCGCATAGAGCGCTTGGGCGCAGACCTCACCGACATGGTTCACACGCATCAAAGCGCCAGACTCGGCACGCTCGGTGTCGGTGAGCGTCAAAGTGCTGATGCCCTGCGCTGGGTCAGGCCGCGCGGCATGGTGCTGCGCAAAAACAGTGCGCAAGCTTTGGTCAATCAAGGAAATAAAGCGGTCAGCAATGGGCATATAAATACTTAATAACTAAAAATTACAGTTCAAAGTTGGGGTGAATACAACAGTGTCACAGAACTGAAACATGCAAAAACAAGAATAACTGAGCATATTGCCTTTCTCATACCCTTATGGAGTTTTAAACATGAAACAAGTGAAATTCTCTGCACGCAGCGCAACATCTATCGCTGTTGCAATTTTATGCCTTGGCGCCAGCGCCACGGCTTTTGCCCAAGTGGAAGCCAAGGTCACTGGCCGCGTACACTTCGATGTTCGCAATTTCAGCACCAGCTTCAACGCCATCGCTGACCGCGACAGCGCATCTTTGGGCGACAGCTTTGAAGTTCGCCGCGCCCGTATCGGCATTGTTGGCACTATCAACAAAGACATCAGCTACGAAGTCGTCGGCAACGCTGTGGGTGGGAACACCAACTTCGTCGACACCGCTTGGGGTAACTACGGCTTCAACAAAAAAGCCCAAGTTCGCGTAGGCCGTTTTAAGCAGCCTTTCAGCATGGAAGAGCAATCCAGCTCTAACAACGTCAGCTTCATGGAGCGCTCATACGGCAACCAAATGGTTCCCGGCAAGCGCCTGGGCGCCATGGTTCACGGCGAACCCATGACTGGTTTGACATATGGCATTTCCATTTACCAAGACGGCTTCAACGAAAACACCAACCAAAGCAGCATTGGCAACAAGCAAGCCGCTCGTTTCACATTGAACTTGGCTCAATTGCGTGACATCCAAGACACCGTGTTGCACATTGGTGCCGGTTACACAGGTGGCGACTCAACCGTTGTGCCTACTAACTCTGGCAATACACAATCTGCAGCTGACACAACCACACGAGCAACCATCGTGGCTTTGCGCTCAGAAAACCGAGGCATGGCCAACGTTTACCGTGCACAAATTGGTGGCGATACTTTGAGGCCAGCTACGACGACTTTGTCTGGTACCACCGCCACAACAGCAGGCGGATTAGGCTATAACCAATCCGCCAACAACGCCATCACCATCAACCAAAAATTGCGTGGTGTTGAATTTGCAGGTGCGCGTGGCCCCTTCAAGTTCCAAATGGAGACTTTCAACAGCAAATACGACGCCAAAGGTACCGCTCAAAACTTAACCACCTCAGCAACTGCTGATCATGCTATGGGTGTTCAAGTCAAAGCCGATTACATGGAATTCATGTACAACATCACTGGTGAAAGCTTTACTGAAGCCTACAAGGGCGGCGCATTTGGTGGCATCAAGCCAAAAACCAACTTCATGACCGACTACGGCGGTGTGGTGGGTAACGGCACAGGTGCTTGGCAAGTCGGTTTCCGTGCATCTAAATACAGTGCAAACCTTCCTGTGACGCCATCCGCAACTAACTGTACGGCTACAACAGGTTGTGCTACCAATGTCACTACTGGAACAGCCGCTATCGGCAGCCGTGTACAAAATGCAGAATCTGCGAAGACCAGCACCTATGCTTTGAACTGGATTTTGAATTCCAACGCTCGCATCATGTTTAACTACGCAGAGACCAAATTCGGTCACAACATCGTTATTCTTGACGCGCAAAACTCTGTTACTGCACTCACCTCTGGCGCCACTGATAAAGAGCGAGTTATCTCTGTACGTTCACAGTTCAACTTCTGATCTGTGATTTGATTTAAGAATTTAATTTCTTTTATTTAAAACCCCCGCAGGCCACAAACCTGCGGGGGTTTTGCTTTGTGCGCCGTACTCAGCAAGCGCAAAACAACAGGGGACAGTTGCAACTGCAACAGTAGGCCGAAGCTCTGGGTCCAGATACTTCTAAATAGTTCAATAATGCTGTTATATAAATTGTTTTAGTTATTTTTGATGTTTATTAGCACCAACGATGTACATGGCTTGTTGCCCCAAGGCAACGTAACACCCCCGACATGTTGGAAAAACTTTGCTTCACCTTACTGCTTCTGCTCAAATAACTTCAGCTTCCTAAAATGGAGGTTGGCCCGGGGTTTCGGTAGTAAGTGTGCAAACATTTCTTCGAACCGGAGCCCTTTGTTTAACCCTTGGAGAAAATTGAAATGAAAAAAACCCTCGTTGCAATCGCAGCAATGGCCGCCGTAACTGGCGCTATGGCTAATGCCACTATTTACGGCAACATTGACCAAGCCATCACAAAAAGCTCAACTTCAGTTGCTGGTGTACAAACCAAAAGCTCGACAGGAATGAGCTCTTACCAAATGGGCTCAAGCCAAATTGGCTTTAAAGGTGAAGAAGACCTTGGCGGCGGCTTAAAAGCTTCTTTCCTGCATGAAATGGGTGTGACTACAGAAGCAAACGATAACAATATGACAACCCGTCAGGCCTATGTTGGTTTGAGCGGTGGTTTCGGTGCTCTGCGTGCTGGTAAACAGTATTCCAATGTATTCGGCAACTTGATCAGTGCTGACCCCTTTGGTGCCACTGGCAATTCTGGCTCTTTGTACGTAGGTAATGTAATTGTTGGAAATGGGCCAAGCGCCGATAACCCCCTTCGCCAAGACAATGCTATCCAATATGATTTGCCCACCCTGGTTCCTGGCGTGAGAATCGGCGTCACCAAAGTGTTGGCTGGTGCAAACTCAGCCAATGGCGCCCCCAAAACTGCTGACAGCACAGGCTATGCTATTTCGTACGCGTCTGGTCCTTTGAACGTTGGCTACACCTCTGACTCAATCAAAGCTCAAAATATCGCTGGAGCAGGCATCACTGCTGCTGCTAGCAGCACCACAAAGTTAACCAGTGTTGCAGCTGGTTACGATTTGGGCATGGCCAAAATCACTTACCATGATGCCAAAATCATGAACAATGGTCGGGGCGTTAAAACAAATATGACCGGTATCGCTATTCCCATGGGCGCAGCAACATTGATGTTCACATCTGGAACTGGCAAAGCCAATACGACAGGTGGTGACACCACGCTCAAAGGCACGCAGTTCGGTGCTAACTATGCTTTGAGCAAGCGCAC